>JAYZET010000001.1:0-38977 GCA_036337155.1 Pseudomonadota bacterium
CAAGGTGCTTAGCGGTACGGATGAGGTGCGCGCTGCCTTGAAAGCCCGCGGTGAAAAATTTAAGAGTATCAAGTTTTCGGAGACGGAGTTGTTTTACGCCGATAGGCAGGTCATCGGTCGGTTCCGCGCTACAGGAGAGTACACGGATGGCCGATCGCTGGATGTCCGCGGTATTGATGTTTACGATTTTCGTGACGGCAAGATCGCTGTCAAAGATAGTTATTGGAAAGACATTACCAACTGACGGAGCCCGCACCGTCGGTGACACATCCTTCTATAACATTGACAATCTGATCGGTGGTATTGACCGAAGTTAGCGGCGCCAACATTATTTGTGATGATTTCTTCTGTCCGCCGAGACGTATCCGGCATGGATTGATCGAAGGTTCGGACAGCCGCGCCATATTCAATATACTTGCGTTCGCGGGTGGGGGAAAACACCGCTAGCCGATTCGGGCTATAGGCGCCCGACTATCCGAGCGTATGGTCCTCACCTACCTGGACCAGACGTTTGCCAATATTATCGCCCTGCATCATACGGATGAAAGCGTCGGGCGCATTATCGATGCCCTCGACTATATCTTCTGCATACACCACGTCGCCGGCCTTCATCAGCGTTGCCATCCGGGTCAAGAAATCGTCGAACATATCCATGTTGTCTCGCACGCTGAAGCCCGTGACAGTCGCGTGCTTGCTCAGGATATTCGCGAAATTTCGCAGTCCATAGCGCTCGCCGCTGTCACGGGCATCGTATTGGCTGATCTGACCGCAGATTGCGAGGCGAGCGCCTTCGTTTATACGCTCCAGAACGGCGTCTAGTATCTCACCTCCTACGTTGTCGAAATAGACGTCAATCCCGTCGGGGCAGTGTTTGTCGAGAGCTGCGCCAATTTCGGTTTCCCTATAGTTAAAGGCTGCATCGAAGCGGAGAGTGTTCTCAATATGCGCCACCTTCGCATCGCTGCCTGCGCTGCCGACGACGCGTGCACCAGCGAGCCGACCGAGCTGACCTGCGACACTTCCTACAGCACCGCTTGCCGATGATATAAATACTGTCTCGCCTGCACGAGTTTTGCCGTATTTCGTCATCCCGGCATAGGCGGTCAGGCCTGGCATCCCAAGAACAGAAATATTGTATGAAATAGACCCGTGCGACGGATCAATCTTCCACAGCCCCGCATCTGCTCCTTGACAGGTATAAAGTTCCCAGGCCAGGAAACCCCAAACGTAATCTCCTTCGTTAAAGCCTTCGCGTCGTGATTTTATAACCTGGCCGACCACGCGGGCTGGCAATGGTTCGCCGAGATCAAACTGGCCGCGGCTATAGCCACTTTCGCCCATCTGACCGCGCATATATGGATCGCAAGAGAGATAAATGTTGCGCACTAGGACTTCGCCCTCGTCTATATCGGGTATGACGCCGTCGCGTAGTGCGAAGCAGTCGGGTGTTACCGCTCCATCGGGATGCTTCACGAAGAGTACTTGGCGATTTTTCATGATTTACTCCACAATACCGGTATTATTGTTGGGCGCCCGTCCTGCCCGATTTAATCAAAGAGTAGAACTCAAATTAAGGGAGGCACCCCGAATGTCTGAGATTGAGTATTTTTATTCCGCTCATTCCGCCTTTGCCTATCTTGGCTCACGCCGGTTTATGGAAATTTCGGCGGCGGCCGGACGCAAAATCATACATAAGCCTTACTATTTGAATCGCGGAATTGCCGGTGTTGGCTCTGTCCCTACACGCGAACGGCCACAAAACCACCGAGCCTATTACTTCAGGCGTGAGATTGACCGTTGGTCTGAGCACCGTGAGATGCCGGTGATGAACGGCTATCCAACTCATCATTGGGCGGATATGACACTTGCTAATTGCATGCTGATCGCCGCTACCAGGGAGGGTACCAATGTTGATGCCTTGGCTCATGCCATGCTTCAAGGTCACTGGCGAGACGATGCAGACCTTTCGGATCGGGATACCCTGGTTGTGCTGGGGCATAGCATCAATGTAGATCCGCTAGTATTGCTTGCCTCGGCCACGACTGCAGAGGTGGTCAGCATTTATGAGGCTAATACTGATGAGGCAATCAAACGTTCTGTCTTCGGGTCACCGACCTATTTTGTTGACGGGGACATGTTCTACGGACAAGACCATCTTGAAATGGTGGAGCGCGCCCTAAAGCGACCGTACAAGCCATCTAATTACAGCTAAAATTGAAAGGATAGTAATGAAACTAGCCGTAGAGTTTCCCAGCGTATCCTATCGCGAAGGGCCTGGTGCAGTCGCGAGACTGGCTAAGGGTATAGAGGAGATCGGCTATGATCAACTAGACGTCTATGATCATATAGTTATGGGATACGACATTGAAGGTCGCACGAAGTCCTTTTATCCGGCCCAGATGCCGATCATCGAGGCATTCATTATGCTTTCATATGCCGCAGCGGTGACGGAGAAGATAGGCCTTGGCACCGAAGTCCTGGTCTTGCCGCAGCGTCAACCGGCCTTGGTTGCGAAGCAGGTGAGCTCGCTCGATTTGTTGTCTGGAGGTCGGGTGAGGCTAGGCGTAGGCGTAGGTTGGCAGGAATCTGAATACGAGGCGCTTGGCGAGAATTTTAAGAACCGAGGACTTCGCATGGACGAGGCCATTGAGCTGTTGCGGGCCTATTGGCGGGATGAGCGGGTCGATTTTGCCAGCAAACATTACCCAACGACAGCAATAGCAATGGAGCCGAAGCCGCCCCAAAGGGATGCGCTACCTATCTGGGTCGGCGGCAACACGCCACCGGCGTTTCGTAGGGTGGGCCGTTATGGCGATGGCTGGCTGGCAAGCCAAGTGAGTGACGCAGACTTCGCCAAGCGTGCTATGGATGCTATCCGAGAGGCCGCGGCAGCCGCGGGCCGCAATCCAGAGGCAATCGGTTGGCAAAGTATGATTGCCCCGCCGCCGCGCGAGGGTGATTTGGCTGGGAAGACCTTCTATGCCGAGCCGGACCGCGTCGCGGCCCGCGTTGTCGAACTCAATCAGATGGGCTTCGACGGGGTAGCGGTAAACGCAACGGCGATATTCCAAGCCGGCTCACGAAGCGTCGACGCCATGTTGGATGCGTTGTCGGCCATTCACGACAAGCTGCGGCTGGAGGTGGGATAAGATGGAAGTCGTAAGATTGGGAGATGCGTTAGGCGCGGAGATCCATGGTCCCGATATAAGTCAACGCTTGTGCGATGAGGACATCGATGCAATTCGTCGTGCCTGGCACGAGCACCACGTCATCCTGTTTCGTGGGGTCGAGTGGTCGCCGAAGGAGCAGCTCGAATTCGCCGGCCGGTTTGGCGAGCTTGATGATCATGCCGCGACGCCGAATGACTCGCTAAAGGGTTTTCCACAGCTACTCGAGGTCTCCACGATACCAAAAAACGGTAAGCTGTCACCGACCCGCACGGCGGGGCGGGACTGGCATTCAGATTATGCATATACAAGCCATCCAGCCTCGGCTTCGCTGCTTTATTGTACTGAGAAGCCCGAGGTCGGCGGCGATACTATGTTCTGCAATATGGCGCGTGCCTATGATGAATTGTCGGAGAAAATGAAGGGGATCGCCACCGAACTGCACTCCGTATACGACTTTAATATGGTGTCAGGTGCTAAGGATCGAACGAATAATAATCTGACCGAACTCAACAAAATTAACCCGGCGGTCGCCCATCCGACGGTTCGGGTGCACAATGAGAGCGGTGTAAAGGCGCTCTACGTGAGCGAGCGGACGTCTCATTTTGACGGCATGACCCGGTCTGAAAGCACGCCGTTGATACGGTATTTTTGTGAGCACGCGACGCGGCCGGAGAATGTCTATCGCCACCAATGGCGGGTCGGCGATCTTGTTTGCTGGGATAATCGGACGACGATGCATCTCGCGCTTGGCGATTTTGATCCGTCCGCACGCCGCCGCATGTTGCGCGCGACGGTCCGAGGTCCGAAATCTGGCTATGTGGTTAATGGAGCTGCTTAATTGTCAATCCACCAGCGGCGCTACTTCCTTCATAAAATGTTCCATATTCTCCAAAGTCTGGGAGAGCGGCGGCGCGCGAAAATCGAAGATTGTTTCTTGTACGCCCATCGCTTTATAGGTCCGCAGATCGTCGGCGATGCGCTCCGGTGTTCCTGTGAAGAGCAACCGGTCCTGACCGTCTGGCGTCAGGCCCGGGTCGTATGAGGGAGCTTTGAAGGAGATGGCGATGTCGTCAAAATCACGACCCTCGGCCTCGACCATTCGTTTCAGCTCATCCATTAACACTTTGAATTCCGTCGGAGGCAGGGGTGAGGCAGACGTCGCGCCGACCGGATGCCAGCCGTCGCCAAGCTGGGCGACCCGCCGCAGTGCGGGTTTGCTGTGGCCTCCGATCCAGATCGGTGGATGTGGCTTCTGGATGGGATGGGGTACGCAGCGGAGTTCCTTGAAGGAATAGAATTCACCGTCGAAGGAGACCGGGTCCTCGGTCCAGCATTTCTTAAAGATGCGTATGTATTCGTTGCTCGACGCTCCTCGTTTGTCAAAATTGGGTGCGCTCAGCGCTTCGAATTCCTCGCGCATCCATCCGACACCCACCCCGACCGTAACGCGGCCTTTCGAAAGTACGTCGATTGTAGCGAGAACCTTCGCCGTCACCAAAGGGTTGCGATGAGGCAGAATCATGACACTGGTGACTAGCCGCGCCGTCTTCGTTTTAGCTGCAATGAACGACATTAATGTTAATTGTTCGAGCGCATCTCCCTGTCCAGGAAAAGCGCCGCCTACCGTGTAGGGATAGGCCGATTCGACCGTGGTTGGAAAAACGATATGGTCTCCGATAACTATCGTTGCATAACCTAATTCCTCGCCTCGAGAGACCATCTCCCCAATGGCATCCGGCTCGCCGAGTGGACCTCTTGTTGGTAGATAGAACCCATAACGCATTAACGTTTCTCCCTTAGCATTCCCACGCGGCGCCAAAAACTTTCTCGTATGCCGCCTGTGTCATTGGACCACCCTGGTTGATTGGCATTTCCTTTTGCTTTTCACGCTGCCGCAGGCGAAAGGCGTATTCATGCGGCATCTCACCAAACGGGTCCTCTACCCCCAGTTCCTGCGCCGCGTGCGCGGCCCAGTCAGCGTTCCAAAGGAATTCTCGCGCTAGGGCGACGAGGTCGGCGCGACACGATTGTAGAATATCTTCCGCCTGTTGGGCTTTTGTTATACCGCCGACCGCGATGGTCATAATGCCGGTTTCGCGACGCACTCTGTCAGAGAAGCCGGCTTGGAATTTTTCGATGCGCGGCACCATTGGCATTTCGCTATCGCCCGATATTCCGCCGGACGAACAGTCGATCATGTCGACGCCCCGATCCTTTAATTCTTTGGCGAGCACGACCGTATCGTCAAGATCCCATATCCCGCCCTCGCCATCGACCGACGACACGCGGAAGAGCAAAGGTTTGTCGTCTGGCCAGGCGGCGCGGACAGTCTCCGTAACTTCGAGCGCGAACCGCATGCGGCCTTTACGGTCGCCGCCGTATGCATCGTTGCGGTGGTTGCTGACCGGTGAAAGGAACTGATGGATCAGGTACCCGTGCGCGCCATGGATTTCGAGAAATTCATAGCCTGCATCCATGGCACGCCGTGTGGCTTCCCGCCAGGCGTCAAGGACCGTGTGGATATCATCAGTATCCATCGCCTTCGGAGTGTAGCGGCGCGGTAGTTGGTCGAGTGCACTCGGGGCCAAGCCCCGCCAAGGAGTCCAGCCATAATTGGCATCGTCGTCTCGTAAGGGACGCCAGTTTTCTGTTGCGACATGGCAGGAAGCTTTACGTCCAGCGTGGCCTAGCTGAATTGCAGGCACTGCATTTTGTTCTTTAATGAAGTCGGTAATGCGCCGGTACATCGGAATGTGTTTGTCATCCCAAATGCCGGCGCACTTGTATGTCTTGCGGCCGCGGGCCTCAACTCCTGTTTCTTCCCCGAAAATGACCCCGGCGCCCCCGACAGCGAGACGCCCGAGGTGCATCATTTGCCAATCGCCAGGGCCGCCGTCCTCTGAGTGATATTGGCACATTGGCGATACCACTATTCTATTTTTCGAGGTGACGCCCCGGATCGTGAATGGCGTGAAAAGGAGGGGTTGATTCTTCACGATCAGAAATTTTAAGAAAATTGCTGAGCGGAGATGGCTGGGTGATAAATAGGCTGGATCACGTTGCCCGCGGGGTCCTTGATGTGAAAGCTGCGCGCTCCGTCGGCATGATCGTGCGGTTCATCGAGCACAGGAACTCCGTTGAGCGAGGAGAAATAGGTGTGCCATGCGTCTAAGGTCTCTTTGTCTTCTACGATGAACCCGTAGTGGTCAAATGTTCCACCCTTTTCAGATGCGTCGCTCACGCGAGCGAGCGAGAGGTTGTCGTTGCCGCAAGTCAGATACACTAAATTTTTGTTTGCCCGGTAGAGCAACTCCATGCCCATGACGTCTTTATAAAACTCTTCGCATTCTTCGAGATTGCTAACCCGGAAGGCGACGTGGCGGATGCCGCGAAAAGCGGACGGACGATCGGTCATTAGAAACTCCCAAAAACAGTTTCGTACTTTCGCTCTGGAATAGGATATACTGCCCGGTTGCCATTTGGCGATGCGGTGGCAAATAGCAGCTCGGGTAAATTAATGTTTCTGTGACTTGCTCGCCCCGATTTATTGCCCAAAGGCAGCTAGATCGAACCCTGTGCGCGTTTCTGGCGTTCGCGGAATTCTTCCTTGCCTATGTTGGCGGCTCGCTCTACCGCGGGACGGCCGCCGACGCGTTTGAACCAGGCCCGGAGGTTTGTGAATTTTGCAAGGTCGATGCCATAGGCTTTGTAGCCACGGATCCACGGCCAGCAAGCCATGTCGGCGATGGAGAAGGCGTTGGCGAGAAAATCCCGATCCGCTAGGCGATCGTCCATCACACCGTAGAGGCGGATTACTTCGTCGGTGTAACGTTCGACGGCATAGTCTATTTTGTCCGCCTTGTAGTTACGGAAATGAGCGGCCTGTCCCGCCATCGGACCGAGGCCACCCATCTGCCAAAACAGCCATTGCTCAACTTCACTACGGGCATGTTGCTCGGTGGGATAAAATTGGCCAACCTTATTTCCGAGGTACTGAAGGATAGCACCTGATTCGAAAATCGAGATTGGCTCTCCGCGTGGTCCGTCCGGGTCGACTATGGCCGGCATGCGGCCGTTTGGTGAGATCTTTAAGAAATCAGGGTCGAACTGCTCCCGTTTTGATAGGTCAACATATTTGATGTCGTAGGGCAGGTTGCATTCCTCCAACATGAGGGTGATCTTCCAGCCGTTGGGCGTTGGCCAAAAATAAAGATCGATAGGTGCCATCTAGAGTTTGCCTTTCTTTAGTTTCTCAAAGAGATAGGGAGACAGGTGGTCGGAGCCACGGACGATCAGCATGCGTATTTTGGATCATCTACACTATATTTGCCCAAATTTTTAGCCCTAAATTAGTCTGATTAATGTTACATTCCTGTTTCAATTCTTGATGAAGTTCCATTTCGGAATCTATGTCGTAAGGCAGACGGATGCCAGAATGGCACCTGCGAACCATATCATTATTGATACAATTTTATATATGATGCGCCTTCATTCGCGGAGGCGTCGGTCACTAGGGCGAGGCAATGCGCTGATGCCAATTTTGAGCAGAAAGGATTAGGCATGGCAGAGCCGCCGGATCTCCTAGATCCTGCGCATTATGAGGGAGTGCGTCTGCCGGCGGCCGATGCAGTACCGTTGCCAAACTGGTGCTACACTTCTGATGATTGGTATCGGCTCGAAGTTGAACGCATTTTTCATAAGTCTTGGGTTTATGTTGGCCATGGTAGTCGTATACCCAAGGCAGGCACATATTTTACTTTAGACGTCGCCGGTGCGCCGGTCCTCCTTATCCGCGGCGACGATGGCCAAGTTCGCGCATTTCATAATTCATGTCGCCATCGTGGCTCGCGAATCGCTTGGGGCGAAGGCAGTTGTAAGTCTCTGACCTGTCCATATCATTCGTGGACTTATGCGCGCAACGGCAATCTTATCGCAACGCCGCTGGTCGACGAGGATGCGCACCTTCGACATGCTGAGCTTGGTTTATTGCCTGTGCGGCTCGAGCAGTGGGCAGGGTTCTTGTTCGTGAATTTCGATAATAGTGCTGCACCGCTTGCCGATTGGTTGGGTGACTTGCCGGAAACCTGCAAATCTTATCGTCCGGAGACGTTGGTTTGCACCAGACGAAAAGTGTTCGAGGGTGTCAAAGCAAACTGGAAACTGCATTTTGAGAATTTCAATGATTCTCTTCACATTCCGTTCGTCCATGGAGGCTCTCTGAACCGTCAGCCGGTATCAGGTCGATTGCGCCGAACGCATGAGGAATTCAAAGGTCAATGCGTGGTACATTTCACGCAGCACAAGGGAAGCCGTGGATTACTTGAGGGCGAGAGCGGCTTTTCGTCGATCCAAAGCCTTGAAGGCAGGTATCAGGAGGGAACGTGGTACCCGTGTATCCTTCCAGCAACTATGATGGCTTGGACAATAGACTGCATGTTTCTGTTCGAGCTTTGGCCGACTGGGCCTGTCAGCGTTAATGTTGCAATCAACTCTTTCTTTCCCGAAGACCGGACGCGACGTCACGACTTCGATGAACTTGCCGAAAAATATTATAGGCGCCTCGATGTCATCTTGCCGGAAGATAACGAGGCTGTTGAGGCTCAGCAGCAGGGGTTGTATTCGCCGATGACAGCGTCGGCGAAATTTACACATATGGAGACGCTTTGCCATGCATTCGATAATTGGGTGCTGGACATGGTGCTAAACTAGGGAGAACACGTAACATGCATGAGTTTGCGATAAGAAATGCCGTTGTTATTGATGGTCTGGGTAATCCGGCCTTTGAGGGCGAGCTTGCCATTTCCAGAGGTCATGTTGTCGAAGTTGGAGATAGTGTTGGCGAGGCAGTGGAGACGATCGACGCTGAAGGATTGACCCTCGCTCCCGGTATCATCGATTTGCATACTCATTTCGACGCACAATTGACGTGGGATCCATATGCGACGCCGTCCAACCGGCTTGGAGTGACGACAGTGGTGATAGGCAATTGTGGCTTTACGATAGCACCCTGTAAACCAGAAGATCGTGACCGCATTCTAAAAAACCTTACTCATGTCGAGGGTATGTCTCTGGAGGCTATGCAAGAAGGCATAGATTGGGACTTCGAGACGTTTCCCGATTACATGAATTCATTGGATCGGCGCGGTTTGGTACCCAATGTTGCCGCCTTTTGTGGTCATTCGTCCGTTCGCACGTGGGTGCTCGGCGAGGAAGCATCGGACCGGACCGCAACGCCGGCCGAGGTTGCGGAAATGAAAAAACTAGTGATAGAAGCACTTGATGCTGGCGCCTGTGGCTTCGCAACTTCGACCCTCGAGCAGCACAACGGACACGCGGGTGTACCCATGCCATCACGGCTTGCCGACGAGCATGAGATGTTAGAGCTAACTGGTGCGCTGGGCGAAATGAATCGCGGCGCGTTTATGCTGACGAAAGGTATGAAAACGACGGTACCGTGGCTTGAAGATATTGCTGCCCGCAACGGGCGTCCGGTGATGATTGCGGCAATGTTTGTCGATCCGGGTGATCCGGAACGTGTCTTCCGGGAAATTGGAGAGATTGAGGCGGCGAGGGATCGCGGCCGGGAGTTGTGGTCGCAGGTTGGTTGTTTTCCACTTGGCATGGAATTTACCCTCGAACATCCTTATCCATTGGAGGCGCTGATAAACTGGCGGCCAGCAATTGAGGCAGAGGGCACCGACGCATACAAGCAGGTGCTCGCTGATCCATCGTTTCGGTCGGCGCTAAAGGCAGAAATGCATACGAAGGGCGTGCCGAATAGGTTCTCGTCAAACAATTGGGACCACATGACCATCACTTCCGCCGGTAAGCCAGAGCATCAGGAACTGGTAGGCAAGGTGGTTGGGGATCTCTCTCGCAAGGCGGGAAAAGATCCTTGGGACTGGTTTCTCGATTTCGGACTGGCCGACGACTTGGAAGCGGAGTTCGAATGTATGTTGTTCAATGTTGACGAGGATCGAGTTGTCGACTTGTTGCGTCATCCGGCAACGGCGGTGACGCTTTCAGATGCGGGCGCGCATCTCTCTTTCCTTTGCGATGCTGGTTTCGGTCTGCATCTGATGGGACACTGGGCGCGTGATCGAGGAGATATGACGCTCGAATATGCTGTCCAGGCTTTGACGTCTCGGGCGGCTGACATTTACCGAATTAAGGACAGGGGGTGTTTGCGGAAAGGAGCCTGGGCCGATCTCATGCTGTTCGATCCGAAAACGGTTGGACGCGGAGCAAAACGTCGCGTCAGCGACCTGCCGGCGGGAGCGAGCCGGGTTGATACGCCGGCAATTGGTTTGCACGGTGTATGGGTGAACGGGGTTCGAACCGTTGACTATAATGGGAACAATATCAGCGATTGTGGCACACCGGGGAAGTTGCTGCGTGACTTTTCGGACGCTTGAAGGGTTGCACTTTTTAACCGCTGGTTAGGTTGTAGAAGGCGCGCAATTCTCGCGAATTCGCTCGAATAACGGCAGCGTCGCGAGTGTCCGGCCGTTGCGTTGTCTTTGCGGGTGGAAGTGATGCTGGTCCGTATGCAGAAAATGTGGCGGTAGGCAGACAACGATGAACGCTTCTGCGCCAGCTACTAATTAATGTAAAGTTCCAGAAGCATAAATGATGAGGACTATCGAAAGGGGTAGAAGACAATGGCGAAACTGGACAGCAAGGTTGCAATTATAACCGGTGGGTCCGGGGGCATTGGCGCAGCCGCAGCGAAGCTTTTTGCGGCGGAGGGCGCCAAGGTTATGCTTGTCGACCTGGACGAAGTCGCCTTAAAGCGCATGGTTACGGAAATTGGCGAGGACAAAGCAGCGTTCTGCGCTGCCGACGTGAGCGACCCGGAGGCAACTCGCGAATTTGTCGACGAGACGCTCACGCAATTCGGGCGTATAGACATCGCCCTTCTGAATGCGGGGATAGAGGGTAAGATCGTATCGATCGCAGATTATTCGCTTGAGATGTTCGACAAGGTAATTGATGTCAATGTGCGCGGTGTATTCCTTGGCTTAAAAGCCATTATGCCGAAGATGAGCAAAGGTAACGGAGGTAGTATTGTAATCACGTCCTCAACTGCTGGCATTCGGGCGGTCGCTGGTATGTCCGCCTACGTAACCTCCAAGCATGCGGTGATTGGTCTGATGCGGACCGCCGCGATGGAGGGCGCGGCTGATGATATTCGCGTTAATACTGTTAATCCTTCTCCGATCGATACCCGAATGATGTCTTCGATAGAAGAACAGTCAGGCCTACCCTCCGGTGACCGATCTAACCGTCCAATGGCACGGCATACCCCACTGCAACGATATGGTAATCCGGAAGAAGTTGCGCAACTAATGCTGTTCCTGTCGTCGGACGACAGTTCATTCTGCACGGGAGGTGTTTATATGGTTGACGGAGGTGTCTCGGCGGGCCGAGTGTCTCGGTCTTGAGTAATTTTAGCGCCGTTCGAAAGTCAACGATGCCCAGACACTGATCCAGTCAACGCCTTCGTTTGGTTCAGGTTCGAATAGTTGAACTGCGTTCAACATCCAAGGCCCCTTCACTGGTAGGGCGATTGAGACGCGTCCCTCCGTATCCGTCCAGTGTTTTTGCACCATCGACGGAGCGGATTTAGGGAACGCCTTTACCAATACCCCTGCGACGGGCTGTCCGTCCTGTAACAAGCGCACTGGCAGTTCTTCACCTAGTCCGAGCGCATATGGATTTCGTTCGGCGACAAGTTCGAGAGGCATTCCCGTGAATATGTCTTTGCCCTCGCCATTTCCGCCGATATTGAGGAAAAGTTTTGCCGCTCGGTAACAACGTTCCTCAATATCGTCTGTTCGCTTTTCAAATGTCTTGTGATCGTTTAGAAAGCTCTGCAATCCCTCCTTTTCGAGGAAAGTTTCAAACATTTCCATCGTATCGTAAACTAGGTAGATTCCCCTCGCATGATAGGCGATTACCGCGAGGCCGGGTTGTTCAAATGATAGCGTGGTCACAGGATCATCGTCACCTTCGAGACCGTCAATTTCGTGAGCAATTTCACCCTGGTGCGATTCGAATGTGAAGAAGCGATCTTTCAGATATGGGTAAGGTATACCTCTAAAGTGTTCGCCATTAAAAATTTGTAGTTTGACGTCTTCACTGACAGACGGCGTATAAGTCTCGGTTTCAAGCCAAAATTCGTGCGCGTTCGCTGTTTGAAAGATAGAAAGCACAATGATTGAAACGAAGGTTGGAAATCGATATGCCATTGGAGTGATCCTGCGGAAGTCGGTGGAGCGAGTGAATGGCAGCCACTATTCAGTATCGGTAATGAGACGGAGAAATACAATCAAATGAGGCATTTACTGTATGCCAGGGCTCTCGTTTTACTGATAGCATATATTTTTGGGTCGCAGGCATCCGCACACGAAATCCGCCCGGCTATTGCAACGGCGCTTTTTAATTCAGACGGGACCTACAAGGTAACAATTAAAGTTTCTGCCGAGGTACTGCTAGCCGGTATAGATCCGGGACATGAGGACACGCGGAAGTCTCCGCAAGCGCGGCTGTATGAGGAGTTGCGAGCACTACCGCGGGAGGAATTGGCCAATCGATTTCGTGCTTCGGCCAAGTGGTGGCTCGACGGTATTGAGATAACTTTCAATGGTATACGGGCCAAACCGGAATTGATGGGTGTTGAAGTACCAGCAGTCGGCGATTTGGCACTCCCGCGCATCACAACCCTAACCCTATCAGGGCGAACGCCTAGCGGCATGCCGACATTTCGCTGGCGTTACGATCCGGCCTTCGGGTCGAGCGTGCTTCGTGTCAAGCGCGCGGATGACGGCACGATGTTGGCGACGTGGCTGAAAAATGGCGAGCAGAGTGAGCCGGTTCCAGTCACTGGAGCGCCGCGTAAGAGTGCGCTCGAGGTTTTCGGGCAGTATCTTTCACTTGGCTTCACGCATATCCTGCCGTTTGGTCTTGATCATATTCTCTTCGTGCTAGGCCTGTACCTGTTGAGTGCCCATTTACGACCTCTGCTGATCCAAGTCACATCTTTTACCGTGGCGCATTCAGTGACGTTGGGCCTAGGGCTCTTCGGCGTTGTCTCAGTATCACCGTCGGTTGTCGAGCCATTGATTGCCGCTTCGATCGTTTTCGTCGCGTTAGAAAACTTCGTAACCGACCGAATGACACCCTGGCGGCCCTATGTGGTGTTTGGATTCGGATTGATGCATGGCCTTGGGTTCGCTGGGGTATTGCATGAAATTGGCATTGCCCAAAACGATTTAATCAACTGTTTAATCGCCTTCAATGTTGGTGTTGAGCTGGGTCAATTAACCGTCATCATGATTGCTTTTCTTGCGACTGGTCTATGGTTCCGCGGAAAATCCTGGTATCGAAGCAGGATTGTGCAACCAATTTCCATCCTGATCGGCCTACTTGGCGCCTTCTGGTTCGTTGAGAGAGTAATAGTGTAGAGCGATAGATTAGTAAACGAGTTCGTCGTCGCCACCCCCGTCGGAGATAACTATCTCACCCTTGTCGGCAAGGTCCTTGGCGACGCTGACGATCTCGACCTGTGCCTCGTCTACATCGCGCATCCGTACTGGGCCCATCGCATCCATATCTTCCTTTAAAATTTTAGCCGCACGCTGAGACATATTCTCGAAAAACAACCCGGTGATGACCTCCGATGCACCTTTGAGTGCGATAGATAGCTTGTCATTGTCGACCGCGCGCAAGATCGCCTGTATGCCTGCGGGATCGATATTCGCGAGATCTTCGAAGGTAAACATCAGTTGACGAATTTTTTCTGCCGAGTCTCGGTTCCTTTCTTCTAACATGGTCATGAACTGGCTTTCTGTCGCACGATCAAGTCCGCCGAATATTTCCGCCATCACTTCGTGGCTGTCCCGCCGATTGGTGCGCGCCAAGTTAGACATGAACTCGGTACGTAGGGTGCGTTCGATGTCATCCACGACTTCCTTTTGCACCGCGTCCATGCGCAGCATACGATTTATAACTTCCATCGAGAATGATTCAGGGAATGCTGACAGCACGCGCGCTGCATGATCGGAGCGAATTTTTGTCAATATCACTGCCACGGTTTGTGGGTATTCGTTTTTCAGGTAATTTGCCAACACATGCTCGTTTACATTAGCTAATTTGTCCCACATGGTGCGCCCAGAAGGACCTCGCATTTCCTCCATTATCTGCGTAACACGGTCCCCATCCATCACCTTGGACAGTAATCGTTCCGTGCTTTCTGGTGAGCCGATGATGGAACCTGCAGCCGAGATTTGTTCGGCGAACTCTACGTAAATTTTTTCTACTATATCAGAGCTTATAGTGCCGAGGTTCGCCATACTCTGAGAGAGTTCGCGAATTTCCTCATCGCCCATGTTTTCAAATAATTGAGTGGCGTGTTCCTCATCTAAAGACAACATGAACATTGCTGCCTTTTCGATTCCGCTTATGCCTCGGTAGTCCGTACGGACGCGCATGGCTCACCTTCCGATTCGTCCGAAACAACGCCTGAAAGACGTAGTTTTTGTTAATCGTCGAAGGCGAAATGAAACAACCTAATATATTATTGTATATTGGACGAGTTCGATAACGCCATCGAAGAAACATTCCCTTATATATAAGGCCGAAATCAACACGGTCGTCAAAGAAATTCGGATTTTTTATTTTGACCTATGTATTGAAAATAATGACGTTTCTTGCGATTTCACCAGTTTTTAATGTGTCCATAGCTTCGTTTACTTGCTCAAGTTTTATGTGTTCCGCAAGCAAGTCATCGAGTTTAAGGCGCCCGGAAAGATAAAAGTCGACGTATCGCGGCATGTCGACCCGAAATCGATTGGAACCCATAGCACAGCCAAGGAGTTTCTTTTCCTGAAGAAAGTCCGCGGCATGAATTTCGATCTTTGTGCCATACGGGACCATGCCAATTACTGTTGCCGCCCCGCCGGGGCGCAACATTTCGAATGCTTGCTCCGTGGTTTCCTTTAGGCCGATTGCCTCGAAGGAATAATGTACGCCACCGCCAGTCATCTCCTTAATTTGCTCGACCGGATCTCCTTGCGAAGCATCTACCACATCGGTAGCGCCAAATTCCTTGGCTAGGTTTAATTTGCTGCCGAGACGGTCGACTGCGATAACCCGTCCCGCGCCAGCAATTGCCGCGCCATTGACGCAGGAAAGCCCTACACCGCCGCAGCCAATAACCGCCACCGTCGAGCCGACCTCAACCTTTGCTGTGTTGTGCACCGCTCCCACTCCCGTGGTGACACCGCAACCGATCAATGCCGCCTTATCAAGAGGCATGTCGTCGCGAATTTTTACCAATGCGTGCTCGTGAATGAGCATTTGCTCGGCAAAAGAGGAGAGGTTAGCGAATTGCTGCACGGTCCGCTCTTCCTGTCGGAGCCGCGGAGGTTGATCTCGCCGGCGGCGTGTCTCCCGACCGTCGCAGATCGACGGATGGCCCGTTGTACAGACTTCGCAATGGCCACAAAATGCAGAAAGGCAGGTGATAACGTGGTCACCTGGTTTAACGTAAGTAACGTCCGAACCAACTTCTTCGACAACTCCTGCCGATTCGTGGCCCAGCACCACTGGCAGTCGATATGGATAGAGGCCCTCGATGAAATGCAGGTCGCTATGGCAGACGCCTGCCGCTGCAGTGCGCACTAAGACTTCCCGTGGTCCCGGCTTGTCAATCGAAACATCCTCAATGACAAGCGGTTGTCCTACTTCGTGCAATACGGCGGCTTTCATCGTACGCCTCCCTGTTATGATCTTATCCTTATTGTGGTGTTTTGCGTCAAGTTATCAAATGTTTACCGTGGTGGTAGATGTTCCCTGAACCATGCTGTTGTCTCACGCATTACGCTGTCAAACGCGGGTTCAGCGTAAACCTCGTAATGGCCCACACCAGGTAGGGTGACCATCTTCTTTGGTTCATCTGCCTTGTCGTAGAGTGATTGGCAGTCTTCTGGTGGAACTAGCCTGTCATCGCCTGCGGCGATCAACAATAACGGACGCGGCGAAATATGTTGTACGACCCACTCCGGATGGAATTGCAGTGTCTCATCGATGTATTCAAGCGGTAGCTCGCTAAGCGCATTCGGATTGTCGGCCCGTGCCGCCGAGGCAAGAGCTGCCGATTGCCGGTCCGGTAGCAAGATATCGTCGCGTGGTGCCATTTTAGAGGCTCCACTCACTACGCGTTGTTCGCGGTCTTTCTTAGATAATTGGAGCAGATCGACCCACTCGTCCGGACGTCGTACGCTGCGCATCCAACGGGCACCGTGACCCATACCCACTACGCCGACCGTGCATTTGACCCGCGCGTCGTGAGCAGCTACCCAAACGACGGTAGCGCAACCGTAGCTGGTCCCGTAGATGCCGATAAACTCCTCGTTAACCTCCGGCTGGATTTGCAAATAGGTCATTGCTGCCTGCACATCCGCAACTCGGCTGTAAGGTGCCAAACGCGTGCGGGCGCCTTCGCTATTACCCCAACCTTTGTAGTCGAATGTCATCACGACATAGCCAGCATCGTTTAAGACGGCGGCATTATCGGGAAGGTAGAGGTCCTTAACACCAGTATAACCGTGGCACAGCACCACTCCGGCGCGACTTTCACCGTCTTTTAGGCCTTCCGGGTAGTAGATATTACCGTCGAGTTTCACTCCTTCGCTGTAAAACGATATGTTTTTCTTCATCATGCTTCTCCCAACATTTTTTTTCTATCAACCTACCTGATCCGGCCAGAAGCGCGATCCCTCTCGCGCATAACCGCCCGAAATGCCGACCGGAGTGCCATCCGCTCGCCAGCAGGATGCGCCAATCATCGTACCGTCTTCGGAAAATTCGATGGCATTCATACCTCCACCGACATGTGGAACGCGTGTCATAAGGTGACCTTTTTTAGCTAGATGTTCTTCGGTATCGGAAGGGTAGCCATCCTCAATCTCGACACCGTGGCCCTGGGTCCAAATGCGGGGCGCTTCGACCATTGCCTGGACGTTCATTCCGTGATCGATCTTGTTGATCAGCGCCTGCATAGCAGAGCCGAAAATTCGCAAGCCGCCGGGCAAACCCAGAGCCAGGATCGGATTTCCGTCCTGTAGTGCCATGATTGGAGACATCGATGTAGTGACCCGCTTGCCGGGAGCGATAGAGAGCGCGTTACCCGGGTGTGGATCGAAGACGAACATGTAATTGTTTGGTATGATCCCAGTGCCGGGGATCATTATACGTGCGCCGAAGGTCGAATTGATGGTTTGGGTCGCGGCAACGATGTTGCCGTCGCCGTCAGCCACGGTTACGTGGGTGGTGGTTGGCGATTCGGGCAGAGCGACGCCTGCGCTCCATTTTTTTGCATGTACCAGGTCGATGTCGTGCCGGCGTTCGGCCGCGTAGGCCTTTGACAGTAGTCGGTCTGTCGGCACGTCGACGAAATCTGGGTCCGCTGTCACCACCTGCCTGTCGGCGAATGCAATTTTTAGCACTTCTAACATTAAATGAAGTGCGCAGGGCGACCCGAAGCCCAAATCGGCGATGTCGAACCCTTCAAGCAAGTTCAGCATCTGAATGACGTGCACGCCGCCAGACGATGGGGGTGGCGGTCCAACAATTTCAATGCCGCGATAGTTGCCCCGCACGACATCCCGTTCGATGGTCGCGTAAGAAGTGAAATCATCCATTTTCAGCAATCCTCCGACCTGCTTCATATGATCGACGACGGCGCGGCCGATCGTGCCGCCGTACATCGCCGAGGGACCTTGCGACGCAATTGTGCGCAAAGTCTCTGCGTATTGGGGTGTGCAGAGACGAGTACCGGCGGTGAGCGGATTTCCATCATCGAGATAAATTGTCGAAATTACAGGATCTTGAACCAGGTCCACCGTTGCCTCGTCGATGCACTCGGAGAGATAGGGGGTCACTGTGAAACCCCGTTGCGCGTGTCTAATCGCGGGTTCCATAGCATCGGCCAGTGACAGGGTGCCGAATCGCTCTAGCATCTCACACCACGCCATCAGACTGCCGGGTGCGGCAATGGCTTTGGCACCAACCGAATTTTCTCGGCCCTCCGTTTCGAGATAGTTTGGCATGGTGTCGGAGATTGGCCTGAAAACGTCCGTCGCTGCTGCAAGGGGTGCCCGGCCCAAACCATCGATTATTCTGTGCGTTCCGTCAGCTAGCCGAATATGTGCCAGGCCTCCGCCGACGATGCCGACCATCATTGGCTCGACGACAGTGAGTGCGAAGAGTGAGGCGACCGTGGCGTCGATTGCATTACCTCCAGCGGCGATCATTTCCGCGCCAGCCGCAGAAGCGAGGGGATGGCTCGTTACAACCATGCCCTTGATGCCTGTCGCTGGGCCCTTATCGCAATTCACGGTTATCGCCATCAGCTGGCGTCTCTCTCCCATTTTGGCCCGGTCTCGCTAAAGACCCACATGGCGGCACTTTCCCAGTCAAAGCTGTCGCTTTGTTGTCTCTTACTCCGCGTTTCATCGAGACGAGCCACGACGGCATCACCGTTTTCCGCATCGGCTTCGTAGATGGCTAGAAAACGAAGGGGACAATTATGTCCTTTTTCGGCCGATAGTTGGAAACGTTGTCCGCTCTTCCAGCCTGTGGTTTCTAAAACCTCCTGAATATGCGTGTTCTCGTACCAGTCGTTGAATTCTGCCTCGCGACCTTCGACTGGTTCGCTCAAGACGACCACGACGTGTTTGGGCATTCGATCCTTGCTCCTCTTTTAAATCACTTAGCTTCTTCAAAATTGTGTCAACGGTGGCGTCACCCTTTATGTGTTGTTCGGGAGACACCGTAAAAAAACACGGAATAGCAGTCAGAGTGTGGGCAAAGAAATCACGAATTTCCGAAGTCTTTGGCGGCAATTACAGTTAAACTTTCAGGTTTCTGGAACGACATAAGAGTGAGCATTTAGCTAAAGCGCATTTGACAGGCGGGCTACAGCTTCCGATGGCGGCGAGAGTACCGGTTCGTTGACGGCGTCGGCAACGGCGCTAAGTGCGCGGTCCATCGAGAAATGTGCGAGCAGGATGGCGTTGCAATTGCCTACTTTCGCTGCCGCTTCAGCGATAAGACGGTTATGCGTGTCTGCATCACCTCGGTCGATGGCGTTGCGCGCGCCGTCTATGAGAACGCTGCGCAAGGTGGCGTCGCTGGCGCGCGTCTCCTTCATCTCCTCGAATTCTTTTTCCATAGATGCAATCGAGCCCTCGAATGTTACCAGCATGATAAGGTGGCCCCCAATATCGAGTGCGCTTTCGAACATTGCTTCATTAGGTTTGAGTACCGGAATTGAGTTGGCTTCTGCCGCCATTTCTATCGCTGGTCCGAAAGCAGAACAGCAATAAAGGACGCCGTCAACGCCGCGTTCGGCGGCGTAATTGGCCATTCCGACGATGCGCCGAGATAGATCGTCGGTAAGTTCCCTCGCCTTAGCGCGGTCAGTCGACAGGCTGCTATCAAGTAGATGAAATGTCTCGGCCTCAGGCCAAAGTTTGGAAAATGCCGTTTCTGTCGGATCCATGGACACAGCAGTGGCGTGGATCAGCGCTATTTTTGGCATTAACGGTTCTACCCTTAGGCTCGTCGCACGATGGGGGCAGCAACACTTTGGATCATCACGTTGACGCAGGCGGGTTTACCGCTAGCGTGGGCGCGTTCTATGGCGCTGGTCAGGTCCTCTGCCTTGGTGACTAATTCACCGTAGCCGCCCATTGCCTCGGCTATCTCGTCGTAGCGTGCGGGCAGCAGGTCGCAGCTGTGGGTTCGGTTCTCTCCATAGTTACGAATTTGGATCTGATGCTCGGCGTTCCAGCACGCATCGTTACCGACCACGGCGACGAAGGGCAGATTGTTTCGGACGGCGGTGTCGAACTCGGCCATGTGAAAACCGAAAGTACCGTCGCCCATAATTGTTATAACCGGTTCCTTCGCCTCGGCGACACGGGCCGCAAGTGCGAAGGGTATTGCCGCACCAATTGAACCCGCGACCCCATTTATGATACGTCGGTCGTTGTCAAGATTGGCTTGCGACCACTGCCCGATTTCGCCACCGTCCATAATCAACACGTGCTCTGGATGCTCATTAAGGAAGCTCTGGACGCCATGGCAGAGGTCCAACGCGTGCAAGGCGTCATCCTCCCCGGTGATGTTCGACCAGGCGTCAGGACGATAGGAGATGGCGGTGCGTACCGCTGAACGCCAGGTCTCATCACTGACAGTATGGCCCAGTTTTGTCAATTTGGCGACGGCCGGTAATGAATCGGCGACCGCATTGAGTATTAGCCGGTCACCCTTGGAAAGAGAGGCACGTTCGATCAGCTCTATATCGGGGTCGACGACTATAAATCTGGCATCAGGGCTAACCGCAGGTGCATCGCCGAATTTAAGCGTGAAGTCGAGCGGTTTGCCGAGCAGTACGAGCAAGTCCGCTTTCTGCAGCTCTTCGGCAAAAGCGCCGAGGCATGGGTCATTCAGGCCGCGTGGACTTTCCATGCCAACCACCGGCACACCGAGCTTGTCTTCGAGGATGCGTTGGGCCGCGCGTCCGGGTGCGGTGCAGAGGTGCGGGCCAACCAGAACGATAGGCCGCTCCGCATCATCAAGAGCGGCAATGATTGCATCCGCTGCAACGTCGGAGAGCGATTGCTTTAGGGAAACGAAATCATCGGCTTCGGGCCAGATATTTGGCGTGTCGTCGACTAGCTCCTCCAATACGTCAGACGGCAGACTGAGATGCACGGGGCCGGGCCGGCCGGAGGCGGCAATTTTGATTGCAAGAGCAAGGTCGTGGCCGACTGTATGCGCCGATTCTGCCATCCAGGCGGCTTTTGTCACGGTCGCAGCCATCTCCGCCTGCGGCAACTCTTGGAAACTGCCCCGTCCGAGCTCCGATGTCGGTGCATGGCCGGAGAGCAGTACCATCGCCATTTCCGACGCCTGCGGCGTGCACAGAGCGGCCACGGCATTGGTGTGTCCTGGCCCACCGGTCACCATAGCAAGGCCGACATTGCCCGTAAGTTGGCCCCAGGCGCCTGCCATAAGCACTGCCGCACCTTCCTGTCTCACATGGGTGAGTTTGATACGTGTGCCGATGGTGGCATCAAAGAGTTCCATTATGTGATTGCCGGATAGCGTGAAAATCTGATGCATACCGGCGCGTTCAAGTGTACGGGCGATGATATCGGCGCCTCTTAACTGATCGGTCATTTGTTGTTTCCGTAAATTATGTGCGGCAGGTGTCGCGTATTTTGGTCAGCGCTTGTAATTGCGGACGGGTTCCTCATCATCATGCGGCGTTTCGTCCTGTTCGAAAAGCTCGATTTCGGGACGGCCGATGAATGGGCCGTCATACGGATCGTTTGGTCCGAACGGCTTGTCACCTGCGACAGTCACGCGCTCCATACGGCGGCGCTGCGGATAATAGTCGTGTATTGCGTAGTGCAGGACTGATCGATTGTCCCAAAGCACCATTGTGTTTTGCTCCCAGCGATGCCGGAATTGGTATTCCGGCACTTTAGCTTGGTCGAATAGCATGGTGAGTAAAGATTGGCTCTCTCCTTCTTTCATACCTTTAATGCCGATGGTGAACTGAGGGTTCACGAAAATGCTTTTGCGACCATTTTCGGGATGAACGCGAACGACCGGATGGGTCCTCACAGGATGTTTATCCTCGATCTCACGCAGCCTCTTCTTGCTCTCCTCGTCACTGCCGAAAAGGGTGCGAAATGGTTTGAAGTCGAAGATACCCTCGAGGCTGGAAATGAATTTCTGCATTTCATCGCTCAACCCCTCATAGGCGGCCGACATACTGGCAAACATAGTATCGCCGCCGAGCCGAGGCGTGATCGTTGATCGTAGTATTGTCGCCATTGGTGGCGTCTCTCGGAATGTCTCGTCGCTGTGCCATTGGTCGGTTAGCCGCGGGGGGTTATCGCGATGATTGTCGAGTATTATGAGCTCCGGCATATCAGCAAGGTTCGGCGAGAACGGATGCACAGATAGCTCACCAAACAATTGGCCGAACGCGACCTGATCTGAAGCAGAAATCTCCTGGTCGCGCAGCACCAACACCTCATGTTCCATGAAGGCCCTGTGGACCAACGCGAACTCGTTCGTGGTTAACGGCTCAGAGAGATCAAGGTTACGAATTTCGGCGCCGAGATTGCGGCCCAAACGAACGACTTCGATTTTGTTCGACCGGTCGGTAGTTCGCGCTGCCTCGGACATATTCGTTCCTTTCCTGCATCGCATCATGCTTAAAATGCGCTCAGCATGAGGCATTCGCTTGAGAAGGCTAATAATCAATAGCCTTACTCGGAGTTATTTGAAGGACGAGGGACGGAGGTACTATTCCGCCGCCACCTTCGGCTTTCTCGCTTGCTCCCCGCCCCCAAAATGCGGCATGACTTCCTCGGAGATTTGGGTGAACTGCTCGATCATCATCGATTCCGGTGTGCACATCGGCATCGATAGGTTGATGTACTCAAGTCCCGGGAACATCTCCTCAAACCCCCCTATTAGCTCGATCAAATCGTCCGAGGTGCCCGCGAACCATGCGCCCGTCTTCAAATAATTTTCGATCGTCGGAACGCCCTTACTGTACCAATCGCCGCGTTGCGCGATTACGGATAGTTGGTCCTCCGACAGGCCTGGCAGGAAGCCAAGCGGTCCGAACATTTTGGCGTGCTCCTCGAAAAGTGGCGTGATTTTCTCGATCGCCTCTTCTTTGGTTTTCCCGAGCATCATATGGAGGCCGATATTGATGCCCTCGCCGAGTTTCAGATCCTTACCGGCGCGATGTCCAGCTTCTTGATAGGCACGTATGGGGCCTTCCTCGAGTGTTGCCGCCCCGCCGCCGATAAAGCCCTTAAGGCCGTATTTGTGCATAAAATCTAAACCCCGCGGCTTGGCGCTTACCACCGGCTGCCAGCATTCGACCGGTAAGTTTATCGGACGCGGTACCAGGGTTATCTCCTCCAAATCATATCCCCGATATGGCACGTTTGGCGGTAAGGTGTAATGCTTGCCCTTGTGCGAGAAGGAGCCCTGGTGGAACGCTTTGAAGAGAATTTCGACCTGTTCCTCGAAGAGCTCCCTGTTGGCGTCTTGATCGAGCATTGGCGCACCGAAAGTTTCAATCTCGCGGCTGTGATATCCACGGCCGACGCCGAAGATCGTCCGGCCATTGGTCATGATGTCTGCTTGTGCGTAATCCTCCGCTAAGCGCAGTGGATGCCACATCGGTGCGATGTTAAAACCGCAGCCGATCTTAATCTGCTCGGTAATGTGGCAGAGGTGCACTGCGGCCATGAGATTATTTGGGATGGCTTCGTAGCCCTCGTGCTGAAAATGGTGCTCCGCCATCCACATCGAATGCCAGCCAAGCCGATCCATTGCCTGGGTTGTGCGCTCGAGCTTGCCGAAGACGCCGCGCAATTCTTCGTCTGTGAACCTCCGATCGTTGGCCGGTGTAGCTTCCTTGCCGCGATCCGGCATGTCTATGTGGCCCGCATAGACGGTGGTGAATTTGTCGATCATAGCCCTTCCCCCGTTAAAAACGCCCTCGCCATTAACTTTTACATTTCCCCATCGAGGAGCAAGGGCGACAGAGATTTTCTCTCGTTCTTTCGCATTTTGCTATTAAACTACCTTTCAACCGATTTTGGGAGAGTGATCATGGTTGAGGCAATTTTAAGTGAAGAAGAACGAAAGCTGCGGGAGACGGCAGGGCGTGTATTGCCGGGGGGCACATTTGGCAACGAAGGCTCCGGTATCGTCATTCGGCGTGGTGAGGGTGGTCGGGTCTGGGATGTAAGTGGTAACGAATACGTCGATTATTTGCTTGGCTCGGGCCCGATGCTGATTGGCCATTGCCATTCGGAGGTGTTGACTGCTGTCGAGGAACAGATCCCGAAAGGTTCGACCTTCTTTGCCAATAACGAACAAGGTATTTTACTTGCTGACGACGTGGTCGACGCGATCCCTTGCGCTGATAAGGTTCGCTTCGTCTCGAGCGGCTCTGAGGCCACCTTTTACGCCATGCGCGCGGCAAGAGCTTTTCGTAAAAGGGACAAAATTCTTAAGTTTGAGGGCGGTTTCCATGGTATGAATGATTACGCGCTCATGAGTATGGCGCCGAAGCGGCCAGGCAATTTTCCTCAAGCGATGCCGGATTCGCCAGGGATACCGCAACGTGTTCAGCAAGAGGTGCTGATAGCCCCGTTTAACGATGTTGAGGCAGCGGCTGCCCTAATTCGCGAACATAAGGACGAGCTGGCTGGTGTTATAGTCGAGGCTTTCCAACGGCTAATTCCGCCGGCGCCCGGTTTCCTTGAGGCGCTGCGCGAAGTGACTAAGGAAACCGGTGTTGTGCTGATCTTCGATGAGGTCGTTACCGGCTTCCGTTTCGCATATGGCGGGGCGCAAGAGTATTACGGCACGGTGCCTGACTTATGCTCTCTCGGCAAAGTAGTGGGTGGGGGTTATCCGCTTGCTTGCGTCGCGGGTGCCGAGGAAATCATGTCTCATTTTGATGCTACTAAAGTCGCCGAAGATGAATTTATGCAGCAAATTGGCACGCTTTCGGGTAACCCGGTGGCCGCCGCCGCGGGTCGGGCGACGCTCCGTGTGCTGCGTGAGCCCGGCGCCTACGATCGTCTGCATGCAATCGGCCACAAGCTGATGGAAGGAATAAAGGAACTACTGCAAAAGACTGGTACCAAGGCGCAGGTGGTGGGCGAACCACCGCTCTTTGACGTTTTCTTCACTGAGGGTGACGTGCGTGACTACCGCACCCTGACCAGCGTTGACAATGCGGCGCAGTCCAAGTTCAACAAGGAAATCTGTGCCCGGGGCGTTCTTAAGGGGGGCAACAAGTACTACATTTCCCTCGCCCATACGGACGACGATATTGCGCATACATTAAACGCAGTTGAAGAAGCGCTCGCTGAGCTGCACGCGTCGGGATAGATATGATCGATCACCCTCATGCTTTCGTAAATTTAGCATGGGCTAACTCAAATAATGGTGCTGTCGGCTTAAGCCACTCGAGGGCTAGGGTCGCCAACGAACGAGAGTGAACAAATGCAATTTGATCTGAATGGTAAGGTTGCAATGGTGACCGGCGGTGGGAGAGGCATAGGGAAGAACGTCTCTCTCTTACTCGCGCAAAATGGCGCCGACGTCGCATTCTGCGGACGCACGCGGGAGACGCTCGATGCTACAGCGGAGGAAATCCGTGCGCTCGGGCGGCAAGCTTGGCCCATAGTTGCCGATGTACGAGAATATGCCAACATAAAGCGTTTTGTTTTGGAGGCTTCAAAGGCGGCGGGACGGATCGACATTCTTGTGAATAATGCGGTTTATTCTGTCAGCGCACCTTTCGATGAACAGTCCGATGAAAATTGGCAGCAGCATATTGATGTCAAGCTGATGTCCTACATCCGTTGCGCACGCGAAGTGATCCCGCATATGAAATCGGTCGGCGGCGGGCGCATCGTCAACGTAACAGGCATGACGGCACGCATTGTCGCTGCATTGCGCCCAACTAATGGAGTGGTTAACGCGGGGGCCACCAATTTCACCAAATCTCTCGCCAACCATTTAGGCCCAGACAACATTACCGTGAATTGCGTTCACCCGGGTATGACGGTAACGGATCGGATGCGCAGAAATTTTGAGCGCCGCGCGAGTGACGCCGGTGTGAGTGTCGATCAAATCACCGAGGAAACGGTTGCAGAAATCCCAATGGGACGCCTCATAGACCCTGATGATATCGCCTACGCAGTACTATTTTTTTGCTCACCGATGGCAAGCATAATCACAGGTCAGGCAATTGCTGTCGACGGCGGCTCAGGAACCGCAATAGCCTACTAAGAGCCTATCAGGCGATACACTATTAATGCATCCAATCAGAGCTTTTGAGGCGGAGCTTTTTTTGATGTCTTCGCCTTTATAGGACTGGTTGGGGAGGCTGGTGTTGATATACCAAGTATTAATACTGCGAGTTTGGAAAATTCAACTTGGTGATGCTAAAAGACCGAGGCTAAGCCTATAATCTTTTGCAACTTCTAAAGAAGTGGAAATTCTCCTCCAGTAAAATTTTGCGATCCGTAGCTTTTGACCCAATTATTTATGTGTAGCACTCTGATGCGTGCCTTTTTGGAGTAACACCTCTAAAAAATCAATTCAGCCGGCGCGGATCGAGAAGAAAGTGGTTTTAGATTACCTGTCTCCCCCATCCCGGCCGCATCCTTCATCTGCTTTAAAGCGCGATCCGTTTTAGTGCTGCCTCCGCCTCGGTGACGATGTCGCGGACGACTTCCCCTGCTGACTTCACTTCGTGAATAAGGCCGACGCTCTGACCGGCTGGTAGCACCCCATTTTCGACGTCGCCTTGGATGCGCCCTCGATCGGACGCAGGTTCGCCAAATTGGCGAACCTGCAGTGGGTAGGGAAGAATTTCATTCTCCTTGCCGGCCCATTCGCGCGTGTAATTGTTGTCGATCAGGCGGCACGGCTTGCCACTGTGCGCCCGGGTGATAACAGTACCGGCGGCATCCGTACCTACCAGTATGTTTTTGTAGTTGTCGTGACTGCGAGATTCACGGGTCGCGATAAACCGCGTGCCCATCCAAACGCCTTGTGCACCAAATGCAAGGGAGGCCGCAAGGCCGCGTCCGTCGGCGAGGCCGCCGCCCGCTAGGACTGGAACCTCAACTGCGTCGACAACCGCTGGAATCAAAATAGCCGTGCCGATGCGGCCGACGTGACCGCCGCCATCGACGCCGGACGCGATTACCGCGTCGACGCCGTCAGCTACCGCCTTTTCTGCATGCCGGACCGCGCCGCAGACAGACATTACATACATTCCGGCGGCATGCGCCGCCGGAACTGCTTCCTTTGGACTGCCGAGGCCCGATATCAGTACCGGTACCTTCTCCTCGATAACGATGTCGACCATTGCCTGAACGGATGCCGTGTACTTGGCAGCGACGTCGCCTTCAGCCCGGACGGTCGCGAACAGGATATCCACGCCAAAAGGTTTACTGGTTATAGCGCGAACCGCATCGATTTCGGCCTTTAGCTGGTCACGGGTCATGTTGGATCCGGCGCCGATGACGCCGAGGCCGCCTGCTTCGGAAACAGCACCGGCAAGCGCACCACGTGCCACGAACCCCATTCCCGCTTGAAATACAGGATATTCAATTCCAATACGTTCGCAAATTTCCGTTTTCAGACTTGCCATGGTTTCGTTCTCATGTTGCGTTTGGTCAAATCGAATGTATCGCCAGCCGAAGGCCTGCCAAGTCTCGCTTGAAGCTGGGTGGTACAGGCCGATTTCGATTCCAATACTGCACTGACGTAAGGGAAAGGCGCCATGCCAAAAACTCCAGAGTATTTCACTGACAAGACCATCGTCATCAGCGGGGCGGGAAGTGGCATCGGACGGGCGGCCGCGCAGATCTTTGCCCGGGAGGGCGCTAACGTGGTTTGTGGCGACATCGATGGCGAAGCTGCGGAACGTACAGCCAACCAAATCATCCAAAAGGGTGGCAACGCATTTGGCCTCGCCTGCGACGTGACAAATCGCGAGCATGTGGAGGAAAAGATCCGTCGGGCGATCGACGAATACGGTCGGATTAATTTTCAGTTCAACTGCGCTGGTGCGGCAGGCCGTCGTGCGACTTTTCTCGAAATTGACGAGGAATTATGGGACAGCACATTCAACGTTAATGCAAAGTCGATCTATTATTGCATGCAGGCAGTGCTGCCGCACATGCTGGAGCAAGGAGGCGGCGTGATCGTCAATGTGGCCAGTATGTCGCATAAACGCGGCGGACCTGGGTCGTCAATTCATTACGCATCCGCGAAGGGCGCTGTTGTGACTATGACGCTCGGCGTTGCCCGCGAATTTGCTGATCGCGGAATTCGTTGTCTTTCGATTTCCCCGGGGCCCGTGAAAACAGCTTTTCAAGAAAATGCAAACACCTCGACCGAGTTGATTGAGCGTTTCAAGAACGACGTGCCAATGAAACGTTTCGCCGAGCCGGAAGAGGTCGGCGAATTATTGCTCTTTATGTGTTCCGACGCGTGTGAATACATGACTGCGGATACTGTTTATATGAATGGCGGAGGAGGTTGGCGCTAATTCTGCTTGGAAATTTTTTCAAAATAAATAATTAATATTTAAATTGTAACAATATAATAAATAAATACTTGAATATTGTTTTAATTTCTACAATAATGTCCTTAATAATAAGGGGCAGCACGCCTCACTGGAGCTGGGCAACCAGGTGCCGGATTTGTTGGAAGCACGATGTATCAAGGTGGGTAGCGATTTAGGTGTCGGCCAACTGAGATGCATTATAATGAATAAAAATACGAACCGGACTGAACGTTTCACGGTTGAAGGTTTTTTTGAGGGTGATTGGCATCTCGTGATGTCATCTAACGAACGCGAAACTGCGATTCGAGGAGCAGGGAGCGTCGTCGTGAGTGGGGCGTTTGAACACGTCCGGATCATGTTGAACGGTGTGGTGCCTGGTGTCGGGCGTGAATTGGTCCGCATCGACAGACAAGGCTCGGTTCGCAATGGTGCCTTTGTCAAGGATATCAGTACTCTAGCTTCCACCGATGAGGAGACGGTCGGGTCCCCCCAATTCGGAGGTGCGGCTATACGATCGATAGCGGGATTGGCAGTGGCCGTCACGCTATTCGCGGTCGGCCTTGCGGTCGGCAATTGGGCAGTTCAAGTCATCTGACGTTTGGTTGCCTGAAGCATTCGTTTTATTGAATGTCTTTCATTCGAAAAGTGCTATCCTGTGCTCGCGTGGGTGCCTTCTCTGGAAGCTGAGACGCGGCGTATGCCGTCTTCAAAATTCGGTATAACCAGGAGGTCAGTCAGTTCCGAGATATCTTCGCAATCGGGCAACGCTTCAATCACGCCGACGATGCTCTCGAGATCAATTTCTGGATTATTGGTGTCGCAAAGTGCCCTTGCCTTTTCCAATACGCCGTCGGTCGATAGTGGATGGACCGGAGTTCCGCGACTGTCGAGTATTTCGGCGCTTCGTGTGCTCCCGTCCTGTAAATGAAGGTCGACCCGATTGGGCATCTTGGCCGGCACGAGGGCGTCAAAGCCAATGTCGTGGCATGCTTCGACGCGGTCGATGACGTCCAAAATGCGATGATCATTATGATGACCTTCTCCATAGGCGTCGTATCGTGTCGGCCCGTATGCGAGCGTTGCGCCAACGATGTAGGGCATGCTGTATTGCGCGGCCATAACCGAGTCCGGCCGCTTCATCTGGTGTGACACGATTGCGGTCTCGGGCGAATGGACGGTGATGCGGTCGATCGTCGCCGCATCCAGTTCAAACCCATTGGTCGCCTCGCTGAGTGCGTCTATCAAGGAATGAAATTTTCGACAACACGAATATGGTTTGATTGAGATGTTGTGGATCTCAAACGCCTCATTTCCACCCTTCCGCAGACGTTCAGGCTCCGGATCAATTCCGAAAAGATGCAAGAAGCCTATCTCGCCTTCTATTCCCTGGACCGGTCCTTCGAGGCCGAGATGCGAGAGTTGTGCGGCGGTGATCCCGTTTTGAGCGGGAATACCTCCGTGCATTCGCTTGACCATGGTACCCTTTGGTTCAAAGGCGAACTGATTTGCGCCACTAGTCATTGAAAGAACGATGCCCCACGCCCTGGCAATACTCTGCCCGTCAAGGTCGAGTAGTCGGCCTGCTGCGGCGGCAGCGCCGAAGGGACCGAACAAACAAGTCGGGTGGCGGCCGAACTCGATAACTTTAACTGGATTTGCAGCCATGCCTACCCTCGTCATCGCTTCGTATCCTGCAATTATGGCGGTCATTACTTCTTTGCCGGATGCGCCAATCTCGTTGCCAATAGCAAGCGCGGTGGTGATGACCACTGTGCCCGGATGGCTCATCGACTTATCGTGCGTGTCATCCAGTTCGTAACCATGCGCTGAGGTGCCGTTAACGAGGCCGGCTGTTGATGCGGATACTTTAACGCCGCTGCCGATTAGGGTAGACGACCCAGCTCCGTTTTGTTGTCCCCATTTCGTTAGAATGCGTCCCCAGGGCTGCACTGAGCCGCATAGGCTTACTGCGGAGTAATCCAGCATTAATCTTTGGATTTGTTCGATGTCGTCGCGCGAAAATTGGTTGTAATCGAGACCGGCCAATTCTTCGGCTAAAGCTAAAGTGGTTAATATCTCCCCGCTCATTTTACCCTCCGCAAATTGCTGTGCGCTGCAACATTCCTTAGAAAGGGTGTGTTCGCATACAGCGGTTTCGAGTCACCAATCGAGCTTGGCGTTAGACTAATTTGAACGAACGTGTAGATTTCATTTAATTTCAACCATGTAGAGTGCCCACTCATTCATAGTCCGAGGCGGCAATCTCACGATGTGATAGATAATGTACGATTACGACCTTTTCGTTATTGGAACTGGCCCTGGAGGTCAGCGGGCTGCAGTGCAGGCTGCAAAACTTGGTAAGCGGGTAGGTATTGCTGAGGGTGGCACGGTAGTCGGCGGCATTTGTATCGGTAAGGGCACAATACCTAGCAAGACGCTGCGCGAGGCCGCTCTCTACTTATCAGGATACCGTGAACGAAATTTCTACGGGGCATCCTATTCGGTGAAAGAAAAAATCACCATGGGTGACCTCTTGCACCGCACAGATCACGTGATCCGAACGGAAATGGATGTCACTCGCCACCAGCTGCTGCGCAATGGCATTGACCTGCATATTGCGGATGCGAGTTTTGTGGATGGTCATACAATTCGCCTGGAGACCCCTGGAGATACTGAAAATAAGGAAATCAAGGCTGATAAAGTGGTAATAGCGGTCGGAACGAATGCGGCACGAGACCAGCATATTCCCTTCGACGGCCAATGCATCTTCACCAGCGACGATATGCTTGACCTCAAGGACTTGCCGCGAACGATGGCCGTTATCGGGGGAGGCGTGATAGGCGTCGAATTTGCGACAATTTTTGCTATTTTAGGTGTGCGTGTAACCTTGGTAGACGCTCGGCCGCGCCTGCTCGATTTCGTCGATGCGGAAGTGATCGATTCGTTGGTCTACAACATGCGACGCAACCGCGTGACCCTGCGCCTCGGTGAAGAGGTAACCGGCCTTGAAACGGTCGATGACAACCGCGGTGAACACGTTCGGATTAAACTAAAGAGCGGAAAGCAAATCTTCGCGGATAAGGCGCTGTATAGCATTGGCCGGCAGGGCGCTACTGACGGGCTTAACTTGGAGGCGGCAGGACTTGAGGCCGACAAACGGGGCCGCCTCGCGGTCAATGAACAATTTCAGACCGATGTTGAAAACGTCTATGCGGTCGGCGATGTTATAGGCTTTCCGAGCCTGGCCTCGACATCGTCTGAGCAGGGACGGCTCGCTGCATGCCACGCATTTGGAATTCACGCCGACAGTATTCCCGATCTCTTTCCTTATGGCATTTACGCGATTCCCGAGATTTCAATGGTCGGAAAAGGTGAAGAGGAACTCACTGAAGAGGGCGTTCCTTACGAAATTGGTAAAGCTGAATATCGAGAAATTGCGCGCGGCACCATCCTTGGTGATTCTTCCGGTATGCTGAAATTGATCTTTCACTCTGAAACCAAAAAGCTGCTTGGTGTGTGTATCATTGGGGAGGGAGCCAGTGAATTAATTCATATCGGTCAGGCGGTAATCGCGATGAACGGAACGATCGATTATTTTATCGACACAGTCTTCAACTATCCGACACTTGCGGAGTGTTACAAGACAGCAGCGTTCGACGGCGTGAACCGCCTGGGCTGAACCGCCTCTGCTGATCCACCTAAATACTGCGAGACTGAGGGAGCGAAGTCGATGATCGCGGTGACGGGACGTATCGCGATTTCAGAAAAGGAGTTGGAGGAGCGTTTTGTGCTCTCAAGCGGACCTGGTGGGCAGAACGTCAATAAAGTCGCCACGTCAGTTCAGCTCCGCTTCGATGCTGAGCATTCACCTAATCTCCCCGTCGCTGTTCGTCGCCGCTTAAGGGCACTCTCGGGGAGGCGAATGACAAAAGACGGCGTAATCGTGATTACTGCGGGCCGATTTCGAAGTCGGGAACGAAATCGAGAGGATGCGCTGGAAAGACTGCTTGAATTATTGAGTAGGGCCGCGATCGCGCCGCACTCTCGGCGTCCGACCCGCCCGAGCCGTGCCGCAAAAGAGCGCCGCCTCAACGCAAAAAAACGCCGGAGTGCGCTCAAAAAGTCGCGTGGCCGGGCGCGAGAATTAGAGTGAACGGCTCAGTGTTGTATGATTGTTTTGTCTATGTCCTCGGGTCTGGCGGTCCTGGTGACTATCGCACATATGTTGGATGGACGACCAACCTTGAGGCCCGGCTGGCTGCTCATAATTCGGGAACCGGCGCGCGTTCGACGCGGGGGAGAGCATGGGTACTTCTGTATGCTGAAAAATACCGAAATCGCAGTGATGCTATGAGCCGCGAGTGGCATTTGAAGCGTGACCGAAAGTTCCGTCGTCAGCTATCGGGTAAGAATTAATCCTGATTGGGTGGCAGAATTTCCTGGATAATAATTTCATCGATTAAGTGTTCGCGTTTGATGTCGGCCAAGTGGGCTCGCTTCTCTTCGTTGCTTAGATTGGCGCCAACTCCCTTCGTCAGCGCTAAGACGATCGAACTGTCGATCATATCTAGCCAGTAAGAACGGCGGACGAGCTCGCTGTCCTGATCCCGGGCGAAAGGGTTATTCGGATCGAGTCCAAGGTCGGGTCGGTAAAAATCGGGCATCGAAACTCCGCAGTGCTGCATGTTAATTTGGTAAGCATATTACGATATCGCACCGCCTTATCGCAATTGCCACCATCTTGGCGCAGTGTTTCGGTAAGGATAGGCTTCGCCTCAACAAGGTATGAATATGAGGGAGGCAACAATGGAACTATTCGATGCGATGCGGACGACTTTCGCTGCGCGCGATTATACTGGCGATGAACTGACAGACGAGGTGCTCTACAACATACTCGATAACGCACGGTTCGCGCCGAGCGGCGGCAATCGTCAAGGTAACCGCGTCATTGTCGTGCGCGACCAGTCGACCAAGGATGCGCTGGGAGAACTTAACCGCCCAGCAGCTAAGCGTTACGTGGCCCAGATCCAAGCTGGCGAAAATCCGTGGAATTCCTACACGCCGACTAGTTGTACGCCTGAGATGATCGAGGCGACGGAGGCCGCGGGCCTGCTGACAGAGCCCGTCAAAAATTGCTCGGTGGCACTTGTGTTCGTGGTAGACCTCAAGGTAGTGGCGTCGATGGACCAGGAATTAGACCGCATTGGCATTATTAGTGGTGCATCGATTTATCCCTTTGTTTGGAACGTTTTAATGGCTGCGCGACAGGCTGGCTTTGGGGGTACGATTACAACATTGGCCTGCGCTCAGGAGGATGCTGTAAAGGAACTTTTGCGAATACCTGAAGACTTTGCAGTCTGCGCAGTAGTGCCTCTCGGCAAACCGATCAGGCAATTGAATAAGTTAAAACGCCTACCCGTCGAGGAACTCGCCATGAGAGAGCATTTCGACGGCGTAGCCTTTACCGGCTAGCCGCTCAAATCGGTCGTTCGCCCGCCGTCTGCGCCCGGTGCATGCGGCGTCGAGCCGACGGATCGAAGGCGTCGCGTCGATGCATGACGCAGCGGTTGTCCCAAATGAGAACATCGCCCATCGACCAAACGTGTTCGTATTTGAAGCGGTCTTGCGTTGCATGTTCCCATAGTCGGTCGAGCAGGTTCTCGCTGTCTTTCACTGTGAGACCCAGGATGTATGAATTGAAGCGCCGGCCGAGGTAAAGTGCCTTACGTCCCGTCTTCGGATGGGTGCGCACCAGCGGGTGCGACGGTCCCGGTCCCATGGACGGATCGGCATAGGCCTTGAAATCCTTTCGCAGTACGCCGTCGCTCGTATAGGAGGGGTCGTGTTTCGACCATCGGTTCTCGACCGCATCTCGGAGGTCGTCTGGTATTGCATCGTATGCATCGTAAAGATTGAGGAAGGAGGTGTTACCGCCTTCATCCGGCAACTCCTTAGCGTGGAGGAAGCTCCCTGCCGGCGGTTTTTCGACGAAACCGGTATCCGAATGCCATTTGGCTTCTTCTGCTCCGAGCTGCCCAATCGGCTTACCATTCTCTAAAACATTTGAAATGACGTTGATTTCCGGAGGAACCTCGTCCTTCTGCCCGGACCCATGCGAATATTTGAGTAACCGGCTGGGTGGCAGTTCCAAGTCGCCGAAATTCCGGGCGAGGCCCATTAATTGCGCATCGTCAAGTTTCTGTTCGCGGAACAGCAGAACGGGATTGTCGTACCAGGCCGAGCGCACCGACCCGATTGTTTCGTCGGGCATTGGTTTTGAGAGATCTAGTCCTCGGATTTCCGCGCCGTGGGGGGCGTTTAGGCGTATCACTTCCATTGTCATGCCTTCTCCGTAACTTCGGCTCTGTAGAGGGTTAGTCGCTTCAGGGCCTCGTCATCGATTTCAACCCCAAGGCCGGGCGCATCAGGGACGCGCGTACAACCGTCGCGGACGGTGAACTTTGGTTCAGGAACCAGTGGGTCTGGGCCAATCACGCCAAGGCCGAACACGAACTCGCCGGCCGGCATGATCAAATGCTCGGGTGTGCTGGCGTAGAAATGTGCCGCTGCCGCTGCCTCCAATTGGCAGAATGCTGCGAGCCCTCCGACGTTCAGCAATTGACCGGCGGCTTCCGCAATTGCAGCGACTTTCTTAGCAGGTCGCAGACCTCCGAGCTTGTAGGGTTTGATGCAGAGGACGTCGACTGCGTCCGCTTTTGCTAGGGCTATGGCGTCGGCTGGCGACGTCATTGATTCGTCCGCCATCAATGGCACGCCTCTCGCCGCCCGGCGTATCTCTGCAAGCCCCGTTAGGTCGCGTCGTTCGATCGGTTGCTCTAGATAATCAAGGCGGAATTCACGATAGGCGTCGATAGCCTGGATTGTTTCATGCCTCGTCCATCCTGTGTTAGGGTCAATTCCGATTACGACGCCGTCACCAAGCTGCTTTCTCGCCGCCGCGAAGTTACCGACGTCCTTTTGCCAACCCTCTGGTTCGCCGGCTTTGAGGCAGAGGACGCCGATACCGAACTCCTCCACGGCACGACACGCCTCATCGATCATCTCTTCCCGTGTCTCGCGCATGCTCACAGACCACTCTAGCGGTACATCGAGTTGGCGCAGTCCGCCGATTAGGTTGTAGACCGGCTGTCCCAAGGCTTTACCCAGCAAGTCGTGCAGTGCGTGGTCCAAGGCGGCTCGGGCGTTGGGGTTAAGCGGTAAAGTCATGTCGAACATCCGCTCAATTCCCGTCATGTCAAATGCATCCATGCCTAGGAGGCGAGGACCGTAGTAATCGGTTATTGCGTGTAACATCCCGTGGACGGTGTCGGGCATCCAATGTCCAGGCGATATCGGTCGGATCTGGCCGAGGCCAGCGAGCCCGCCTGCATGAAGCTTCACGAGAACCGGTTTGCCAATCCAGCTGCCGCCTTCACCGGTGTCGTAGGCACCGCTCGACATGCGCCGTTGCAGCCGTCCTGTTAAGTCGGTGACGAAGACCTCTATGCGTTCTATTGGGAGCAAATGTGAACCTCAGAATTTAACGAAATCGAGGGTAGGCCGACTTTCTAGCGGCGCAACGGTCACTCGTCGGAGACTGGCTGCAGCTGACGCTCGCGTCTCGCGGTATCGATCTGATGTCGTATTGATGTTTCGAGTGGTGGTGTCTCGTATCCAAGGTCAGCGGATAGCCGCCTTCCAGTCATTCTGTTAATCTGTTCGAAGCCGGAGGCGTCCGGCATAAAGGAAATTTGGGCTTCCGGCAGGACGCTCGATACTGTGCTCGCAATCTCCCGAAGTGATGCGCGGTGCGTGGGCACGCAATAGATTTCCTGGCTCAATCCTTCCGCGAAGGCGGTTTGGACCATTAATTCGGCGACGTCCTCGACGTAGATATAGGCTGAAGTCTGCTCCCGAGTGACGTGGCAAGTATACGGCTCGCCGACTGCCGCGCTCGAAATCATTGCTGAGGCGGCGGCGCTTCGGCCGGTGAGGCGGCCGTGGCCGAAGACGGTGCAAATCCGCAATCCTTTGCAATCGAGGCCGTAGTTGGCAGTATATGCCCGAGCCGAGAATTCATTTGCGAGTTTGGCAGTGCCGTATAGGGAGAATGGTTTGGTTGGCGATGCCTCGTCTAATTCCGTATCCCCGTGATCCGATTGGTCTCCGTAGACCGCGATCGACGTTGGATAGACGACCCGATCCACACCATATCGACGCGCTGCCTCGAAGACGTTGTTGGTACCGCCGATGTTGACCATGTATCCGAGGTAAGGCTCGGTCTCGCTCGTCGGTGGCAAGACTGCCGCCGTATGAATAATGCGGTTGACCGCATGCCGGTTGCACAATGTGTCGAGGGCGTTGAGGTCCGAAACGTCGGCCTCCTCGGCCATCAATAAACCACTGTCGATAAGGTTGTCGAGCCGGCCTGAATTAAGCGCCCGATCCAACGCAATCGTCGTCTCTCCGCGTGAAAGAAGATTTTGCACGACGCGGGAGGCAATCAATCCCGCGGCTCCGGTCACGAGTGTAGTCATCCAAGTTTCTCCTTGCAGTAAATTAAGTTTACGACAGACGTCCGTCCACGTTCGTTTACACATTGGGAACTTGGGCTAATTATTTTTTCGTTGGAGAGGTCAACAAGGGTTCAGAATATGTGCGACACATCGATCCAGGTGAACCCCCTTTCGGACGGTCCGTTCTACGCCGAAGTGGTCGGAGCGGATTTGCGGCGGCAGGATGATGAGGATCAATTCGACGCTATCAAAGCGGCTCATCTCGCCCACGGCGTCATCGTGATCCGTGACCAAGATCTGTCGCCGGAGGATCAGATTGCATTTTCTCGCCGCTTCGGCCCCTTGGCGATCCACGTATTAGTGGATCAACTCATGGATGATTATCCTGAGATACTGCTCGTCTCCAACAAGACGAAAGATGGTAAGTATGTAGGCTTACCCGACGCAGGACGATTTTGGCACACTGATCAGTCTTACGAGGAAAAGCCGGCACTCGGATCTCTGCTGTATGCCATCGAAGTTCCGGCGGATGGCAGCGGAGATACATGGTTCTGTGACATGACGGCTGCCTACGATGGATTATCGGGTGATATGAAGCAGCGCATCTCCGGGCTGCGCGCGATGCATATCTACAATCACGGCCACGAGAATTTTAGTCTAAGCGATGAGCAGCGCGATATTTTGCCGGGATACGACCACCCACTCGTACGCACGCATCCCGAGACTGGCCGCAAGGCCCTTTATCTTGGCGGTAAACTGATGAAATACATTGTGGGGCTGGAGGCTCAGGAGAGTGACGACCTCATGGCGGAACTCTACGACCACTGTGACAGTGATGCATTCATCCATAAACATAAATGGCGTCGCGGCGACGTTGTCTTTTGGGACAATCGCTGCACCATGCATTTTGCCCAGGCGTATGACGACAAGACGTATACCCGGCACATGCATCGCACAACGGTTCAGGGCGACCGGCCAATTTGATCAGCCATTAAACCGAAGGGATTTTCGAAGGTGGGCACAAGGGATCCAAGTCAGACTTTATGTCGTCTCCCTAGTCTGTCTAGGTAGACGCTGTTTCATTCCTCATCGATGCCGATGATAGCTACATCTGAAAGCTGTGGTGGAGCTGATGAATAGGCACGCAGCATCAAAGCCCGGTCGTAAACCAGTCCATCGATATAATTTTGTTTTAATTCCGGTAACAAGGGAGGAGTAGCTGAAATGATAAACCACAAAAGAGGGATCAGAATAAGCACAGTTACATTGTTTCGTTTGGCAAGTAATGAACCTAATTCCTAGGGTTTGAGGAAAATAAATTTTAAAAAATCGTCCTTATTTTCATCAGAAGTTGTTCTAATTGAATTTTCAAATTCGTGTATTTTATCGCCTTAAAGCAAAAATATTTTATATTCAGTGTCAGGTTTCAAGGGTGGTTTGTCTCTTGGCCATTTTATAATATGGGAATTGTTATCGATAGTAAGCACTACCTCGGTGGCAGTATTGTATGGCGGGGAGGGGTTATCTATATGCGCTTTTAATGTTAGTTTTTCGTATTTAACTCTTTTGTCTACCTGATTTATGTGATGAATTAAAAATGTGGGTTTGGGCCGGGTTTTATTTTTTTTGCTATAAGGCTGCTACTACTTCCTTTAGGGTAATATGCGGCCGCACAGCCGACGTTTAAACGCCTAATAGACGTTGAAATACGCGGTTTGTAACTGGCCAATCTGAAAGTTATGGTCGTGCCTTTTATTTCGATAGTTTCGCATTTTTTATTATGAAATACAGTTAACCTTGAATCTCCAGAAATGTCGATTTTTGTTTTGTTACTAATTACCATCCCGGCCGAGTATTGTTTTTTGATCGGGCCTTGCGCTTCGAGTACGTAGCCGACGATACTTTCCCCGGCTGACAGAGTTAAAGCTCGGAAAACGAAAAACGCAGAGAAGGAGGAAATTAAAAATTTCGATGTTTTATTCGTGACCATTGTAAAATTATTCCATCGATTTTTCGGAAGTTTTACGCAAACCCTCAAGTAGATAAACGATTGAATGCGTAATGTGATATCTAAAGCG
>JAYZET010000002.1:0-31808 GCA_036337155.1 Pseudomonadota bacterium
CCATGACCCGCTGCGTCCAATTCGTCGGATGCTCAAGCCGTCGCATGTATTCGGGCGACCAAAGAACGTCCGGACTATCGGTTTCGTAGAATGTGAAATACTTACGATCTCCAGCGAGCCGGACGTATCGTCGACCGAACCGAAACCCAGGCACACCTATTCGTTCTGGCAAGTGCTGCCTCATATACCAGCGCTCGTACTCCTCTTCGACCGCCGTTTCATAGTCATTCCAAAGAGCCAAAATGCCAGGCTGTTCACTCATAACAACACCCATTTCCCAAAACTAGTAAGCAAGAATCCCTAAGACGCCCGTGACCGTCGTCAACACAAAGGTCGCATAGAAGACCTCGACACCGCTCCTCGACCGGTCCAATACCAGCAGATTATGAGTCTCACGAGCCATGGCAGTAGAGATACTTTTATCAGCCATCGGAGACCCAAACCAAAAACCGCAACGCTAGTGAACAACTTAGTACTCGTAGGTCTTCGCATCGAGTTTAGAGACGAGACATTTAACCAAAGCTTCTCACCTGCCCACCGGCAAATTTTCTAGTAGAGCTACATTATCCTCAGGGTGTAGCGGAACCCATAAATCAGATGATCCTGGCACAGAGCGATCGCAAGCGCATTCCATGAGTATCGGACGACACCATCCTTTATGCCTCAGAGAGTTCTGCCAACCTCAGCCACTTTAAACTTTCTAGGCTGAACAATCACCACTACCTTTTCGGTCGCATATTAGTCGACAGCTTGCGCCTCGCTCACAGCAAGCGCTGTCATATTTACTAATCCTCGAGCAGTTACTGAAGTCGTCATTACATGTGCCGGCTGAGCTGCACCAACCAGAACAGGACCAACCGGCAATCCTTCACCCAAGGCCTTCAGAAGGTTATATGAGATATGCGCAGCATCGAGCGAAGGCATGATCAATAAGTTGGCACTACCTTCAAGTAGATTATTCGGAAAGCCACGTTCGCGCATGCGCTTGTCGATAGCGGCATCGGAATGCATCTCGCCTTCGACCTCAAAATTCAAATTTTGGCGCTGAAGTAATCGGACGGCGCGACGCATCTTGCGAGCAGATGGCCAATCCGTCGTTCCAAAATTGGAGTGTGATACGAAGGCAACTTTCGGCTCGACGCCAAATCGGCGAACGGCCTCCACACACAAAGTGGCTGTTTCCACAAGCTCCTCGACGTCTGGATCGTGCGTGATATGCGTATCAGCAATGAATACAACGCCTCGCGGTAATATCATCGCTATCATTGTAGACATGTCTTTGACGCCGTCACGACGACCTATGATTTGACGAACCAACATCAGATGCCTCTGGAACTGACCGTATGTTCCGCAGAGCATCGCATCCGCCTCATCAAGTTTCAGCATCATAGCCGCGATCGCTGTCGTGCTAGTACGAATGACGGTACGCGCCATTTCCGGCGATACACCTCGGCGTGCCTGAAGATTGTGGTACTCCGTCCAGTACTTATGATAGCGAGAGTCGTTTTCCGGATCGACCAGCTCAAAATGGTCATCGGGCCGCATCCGCAGACCGAGTTCCTCGATCCGACTTACAACAACGCTTCGGCGGCCAATCAAAATTGGGCTCGCCATTCCCTCGTCGATCACCACTTGCGCAGCATGTAAAACGCGCCGCTCCTCACCTTCCGCATAGACCACTCTTTTCGGATCCGAAATCGCCCGATCAATGACTGGCTTCATAACATTGCCAGAACGCCATACAAACTCGTCCAACTGTTGGATATAAGCGTCCATGTCCGTGATCGGTCTTGTCGCGACACCGCTAGTCATCGCTGCCTTAGCTACCGCGGGTGCGATTTCGCTGATCAAACGAGGATCAAATGGCTTTGGAATGATGTAGCCAGGTCCAAATTTCAGGTTCTCATCTCCATAGGCCTGAGCGACGACATCTGAGCTTTCCACACGTGCCAGATTTGCAATTGCCTTTACAGTCGCAATCTTCATTTCTTCGTTGATAGTGGTGGCACCAACGTCCAGAGCGCCTCGGAAAATAAAGGGAAAGCAGAGGACATTATTCACCTGATTTGGAAAATCGGACCGCCCTGTGGCAACAATAGCATCAGGCCGCGCCTCTTGGGCTAAATCTGGCATGATTTCAGGCACTGGATTGGCGAGCGCCAAAATGAGCGGCTTATCTGCCATTGTTTGAAGTAGTTCCGGCTTCAGCACATTAGGGGCCGACAATCCAAGAAACACATCCGCATCTTTGATTACTTCCGCAAGAGTTCGCATACCGGTATTCTGCGCGTAGCGACCCTGCTTAACGTGCATAGCATCTTTGCGCCCGTCATGTATCACGCCGTCACGATCGGTCGCAAAAATGTTTTCCAGTGGAACGCCCATATCAACCAGAAGATCCAAGCAAGCGATTGCCGCCGCACCGGCTCCTGAAGTAACTATCTTAATCTCTTTCAAATTTTTGCCAACAATATGCAGCCCATTATAAATCGCCGAGGCAACGATGATTGCGGTTCCGTGCTGGTCATCATGGAAAACCGGGATATTCATGCAATCGCGCAACTTTGCCTCAATCTCAAAACACTCCGGCGCCTTGATATCTTCCAGATTAATCCCGCCGAAGGTCGGCTCCAACGCAGCGGTAACGGTTACAAAGCGTTCCACATCAACCGCGTCGACCTCTATGTCAAAAACATCGATACCAGCAAATTTCTTAAAAAGTACTGCCTTACCTTCCATAACCGGCTTGGATGCAAGAGGACCAATATCCCCCAAGCCCAGCACCGCAGTACCATTGCTGACAACCGCGACAAGGTTGCCTCTCGCTGTCACTGTCGCGGCTTCCGCCGGATCGTCGGCAATAACCTTGCAAGCTTCTGCAACGCCTGGCGAATACGCAAGCGCCAAATCGCGCTGATTGGCCATCGGCTTAGTTGCAGCAATTTCGAGTTTCCCAGCCGGCGGGCGGCGATGGTAATCAAGTGCGTCTTTAACGAGATCGTCGGTCATATGCAATTCCTCCTGGCTGCGGCTAATTATTTGACCAAGCCACAGATGGATCAACGAACCCCCGCAAAAATTTTTAGCTGCTGTAAGCGTGTTTGCGGCTGCCATTTTAGGCATGAATTCTTAAAATATAGTCACCTAATTTCACGCGTTATAGAATAATGCGAGTACTGTTGCCAGAAATGGTGCGGTCGGAGAGACTCGAACTCTCAAGGGGTTGCCCCCACATGGCCCTCAACCATGCGCGTCTACCAGTTCCGCCACGACCGCTAGGAACCGAATCAATTCGAGCCATACAGGCCGAATTGTTGTATTGGAAGTCGGGACATAACAAAACCGGGGTCACCTCGCAAGAGCATGACAACACCACAACTTAATCTGCCGCCTGACGAGATGCTTGAGTGGAAAACATCTAACGAACCAGTGGAATACGAAGACGCGCTCAAATTTATGGAACGACGCGTAGAACGTATTTATAGCGGTGACGAGCATGAGTGTATTTGGCTGCTGGAGCATCCACCACTTCTGACGGCAGGCACAAGCGCACGAATGGAGGATTTGATCGACTGCAATCGTTTTCCAATTCACCAAACCGGTCGCGGTGGACAATTCACCTATCATGGTCCGGGCCAGAGGGTCGTATATGCCATGATTGACCTTAACCGGCGTGGACAAGACGTGCGTGCCTATATTTGTGCGCTGGAGAATTGGGTAATCCAAGCACTCGCGATGTTCAACGTTACAGGAGAACGACGACCTGGTCGCGTTGGAATTTGGGTTGACCGCAGCGGCGGGAAAGAAGACAAGATTGCCGCAATTGGCGTTCGCGTCCGCCGCTGGGTTGCCTTCCACGGAATATCAATTAACGTGGACCCAGATCTCTCTCATTTCAATGCTATAGTTCCGTGCGGAATTTCCGACGAAAACTACGGCATTACATCGCTTGTCGACCTTGGATTGCCAGTAATGATGGCGGACTTGGACGTTGCCCTTATGACAACGTTCGAGAAAATTTTCGAAGAAAAAAAATATAGATTATAGGGTAGCCAGGATAGAGAAACCCAAATCGCAAAATTCCGCCGGCGAACAATTTATATCCGCTACTTTGGCAGACGGGGGGCCCAACTTGCAAATCTCGATCATTTCTTCGACTTCAACTTCCGTTCCCGCAAATATAGCCTCGACCGAACCGTCTTGCCGGTTACGTACCCACCCGTCGAGGCCGCGGGCACTCGCCTCACGCTTCACCCAGGCGCGATACCAAACGCCCTGCACGCGGCCATATACCTTCACACGAACACAGCTGCGCAACAGCTCGCTCATTCGAACTCAAGTATCTTTTGATCTACCAAAAGGCTATCACCTGGAGCCGCGTGCACAATTCCGATGACACCGTCTCTTTCCGCCCGCAAGATATTTTCCATTTTCATCGCCTCTACCACAGCAAGTTCTTCTCCTGCGTTTACTTGTTGGCCGACAGTAACCGCTAGCCGAATAAGCAAACCCGGCATCGGCGATAATAAGAACTTTGACGTATCCGGAGGCACCTTATCTGGCATTAACCTTTGAAGCGGCGCTACATGCGGAGGCAGCACTTTGACGATCAAACGTCCGCCCGCATGATTTAGAGTGTAGCTAACATCGTCGCGTTCCACTTGGATACAAACATCGGTACCATTGATAGTTCCCAAATACATTAGGTTGCCCAACTTCCAGGACGTTGATATCTCGAACTCTTTATTGTTAACCCACGCGAGCCACCCTCTGCTAGTCCGATTTGTTCGGACTACGTGCTCGGTGCGCTCCTCATCTTTGATGAACGCTACAAATTCACATTCATCGACTCTGTTTGAGCCTGCCTCATGTTGTATAGTCGCCGCAACGGCCACTAAAAGGCTCTCATTCTCAGGTCTAAGGTGCTTTTCACTGAAACCTTCGGGAAATTCTTCCTCGATAAAGCCGGTGGTAAGCTGCCCTTCGACGAATCTTGGATGCTTCATCATTGCCGAGAGAAAGGGAATATTGTGTTCAATCCCGCGAATGTAAAAGCGATCGAGAGCATCGCGCATCCGAGACAACGCCTGATCCCGTGTCTCGCCACAGGCTATAAGCTTGGCGATCATCGGGTCGTAAAATATCGAAATTTCACCACCCTCAAAGACGCCTGTATCGACCCTCACATGCTTGCTCTCTTCGGGTGCTCGATAGCGCACAAGGCGGCCGGTCGAAGGCAAAAATTGTCGCAATGGATCCTCTGCATATATTCGCGATTCGACTGCCCAACCATTAAGCTCGATATCGTGTTGTGAGATCGGCAGCTCTTCTCCCGCCGCTATGCGGATCATTAGTTCGACCAGGTCTAGTCCAGTCACAAATTCGGTGACAGGGTGCTCGACCTGCAGCCGGGTGTTCATCTCTAGGAAAAAAAAGTTCCGGTCTTTGTCTACAACAAACTCGACCGTGCCAGCAGAACGGTATTCGACTGCCTTGGCTAGCGAAACCGCTTGCGCACCCATTTCAGCCCGAAGTTCCTCGGTAACGAAAGGTGATGGCGCCTCCTCAATCACTTTTTGATGGCGTCGCTGTATTGAACATTCGCGTTCTCCGAGATAGACGATATTGCCATAAGCATCGGCCATTAACTGTATTTCGATATGCCGAGGATCCTCAACAAACCGCTCGATAAAAATTCGATCGTCACCAAAACTCGATTTTGCTTCATTCATCGCCGATTCGAACCCGGATCGCGTCTCTTCGACGTTGCGAGCGATACGCATACCTTTTCCTCCGCCACCCGCCGACGCCTTGATCATCACTGGAAACCCGACATCTTTGGCGATGTCTATCGCGTCGCCCACATCAGCAATCGCCTCCGTATGTCCCGGAATTGTATTTACACCCGCTGCCGCCGCGAGTTTTTTCGATTTGATTTTATCGCCCATTGCCCTGATAGCGTGGGTTTTAGGGCCAATGAAAGTAATATCCTCTGCATCAAGCATTTCCGCAAAGGCCGCATTTTCGGAAAGAAATCCATATCCCGGATGAATAGCCTGTGCTTCCGTTTTCTTCGCCGCTTCAACGATACGTTCGGCGTGAAGATAGCTTTCGGATGACGTTCTGCCTCCAATGTGAACTGCTTCATCCGCAATACGCATATGCAAGGCACCAACATCTGCCTCTGAATAGACCGCCACCGTAGCTATCCCCATTCGTTTCGCGGTTCGCATCACCCGGCACGCTATCTCACCCCGATTAGCGATCAAAATCTTCTCAAACACACTCTGAACTCCGCCGAATTTGGTATATTCCAACCTAAGCCATTCGCCTGAATTTCACCATTTTGTCAACTTAACTGCTATAATGCATTTACCTTTACATCGACATTTCAATCGAATTCACGCGCCATTCTCAATACCGGCACAAGAGCGACCGTGTGCGACAAGTCACTCAAGTCTATCTGGAGGATGTAAAAAAAGCGTCTCAGCGTTAGAATCCCCCAGCAACGCGGTTGGTCAGCCTCGCTCTACCCCATGCCGTATGCGCTTCAGGTCAATACAAAATTTTGCCATCACGGTTTTAGGTTAGAATACTAAAGGCATCGCACTACTCCGCATCGCCCTCGCTGATCCCTAAAAGAACGTTGAATTCAAGGGAGTCAAAAAGTACGGGTACTGCCTCAATTTTTTTTCTACATAAGCTTCGCAAATGGTCAGATGTTACAAAATTGCGTATACGCCTTCAGCAGAATGATGGATATTCTCTAGTTAAAATTCGGCAATTACGAAATCTTGGGATAATTCCTTTCACACCGATTATCGGATGACTTACTTCAACTACCAGCACTGTGCGCGAATGGGTAAATCCTGTGTCAGTTTCCATGCAAGCTGAAACGAGCCGGCCAATCGCACGCGGCTCAGGCCGGACCAAATCATCTTTGGTTTCTATAGCAAAGGTTACCACAAGTAACACTGCGATGTCAGTATTTCAGATAGGTTTGTAAAATGGGAATCAAAAGGCTAACCAAGCACATCCACCGAATCGGTTTGCGCCCAATCCACTTGAATATCAACTAGACAAGCCATGCCCCGCAAGACGCAACAATCGCCGCCCTGTTGATTGTGAGTGAATCATCCTCAGAAAGCGTTTGGAAACAAAATTTCTCGCTTGAGATCAAAGCAGCATATCAAGAAATCAACAACTAACTAAAATTGAACGAGCGAGATCATGCACTGACACGGCCGTTCGCTTGATATCTGCACTTGATATGTCGAGATGCGTAACAGCACGCATCCGGTAGAGATCGTTAGCACCGATCCGGATCCCAGCCTCGTCGATCAAGCGGTCACGAAATTCCTCAGCGGTCAAGCCCATCGCTTCAATACTGAAGAATACCATGTTGGTAGCAATACCTTCCTCAACCGCAATACCCGGAACATTGCCGAGCAATTCTGCCAATAGACGCGCGTTTTGGTGATCCTCGGCCAAACGATCAACATTATGCTCCAGCGCATAAACACCTGCGGCGGCGACGATACCCGCTTGTCGCATGGCGCCTCCCATCCGCTGCTTCCACTGCCAAGCATGTTCGATGAAGTCGGCACTGCCTGCGAGCATTGCACCTATTGGACAGCCTAATCCTTTCGAAAGGTCTACCCAAAGTGAATCGAAGGGTTCGGCAAAATCGCGCGCAGAGACGCCAGTCTCCACCACAGCATTCAGCAGGCGCGCGCCGTCCATGTGGAGTATAAGATTTTTTTTCTGCGCCACCGAAGCGACTTCGTGCACTGCTTGTAGTGACCAAATCGTTCCACCGGCACTATTAGAGGTCTGCTCGATCACCGCCATTCTAGGTTTGGGGGTATAACGCCGGGCGCGTCTAACGGCAGCATTAAGTTGATCAGCCGTGTAGATCCCACGATCGCCGTCCAAGACCCGCGACATGGCACCTGCGAAAACCGCAAGCCCACCACCTTCTGTGTTAACAATGTGTGCAGTCCGGTCGGCAATAATCTCGTCACCCGGTCGACAATGCACGGCGACGGAAATTTGATTGCACATCGTTCCAGATGGAAGAAATACCGCCGCTTCCTTACCAAGAAGCTCAGCCGTCATTTCGCAAAGTCGCGTGACCGTCGGATCGCTTCCTTGTTGCTCGTCACCTACCTCGGCTTCCGCCATCGCCTTACGCATATCGGGTGTAGGTTTCGATTGAGTGTCGCTGTAAAGATCGATATCGATATCGGTCATATTTGCTCTGTCCTCCTGGATCAAATTTGCGCCTGGGCACAAATAGTTATTTCAGACCGAGCAGCGTGTCGAGCAATCCGATCACAAACGCAACATGTACTGCAAGCGGCGCCCCCCAAACAACCATAGGGAAGATGAACCATGGCTCGGCAGCAGAAAATAAAATATTTATTATGACAAGTGCGGTAATTGCTGCAAAATAGACGAGCAGATGGATGCAGAACCAGCGTAGACGTCTACTCCCCCGTTCGAACTTATTGTTTGTACCCTCTGTCTCATCTCGCATTGTTTATAGACGCTACAAGGGAATGTTGGCGTGTTTCTTCCAAGGGTTGTCCAGTTTCTTATTCTCAAGCAGACGCAGTGCGCGCGAGATACGTCGCCGTGTATTCCGCGGCATGATCACGTCATCGATAAATCCAAGTGATCCTGCGACAAACGGATTAGCAAAGCGCTCTTGGTATTCCTGTGTCCTCTGCTCGATCTTCTCTGGATCACCTATATCCTGGCGAAATATGATTTCGACTGCACCTTGGGATCCCATAACGGCAATCTCGGCGGTCGGCCACGCATAATTCGCATCTCCCCTTAAATGCTTTGAACTCATTACGTCGTAAGCCCCTCCATACGCTTTGCGCGTAATAATTGTTATTTTGGGAACGGTGGCCTCGGCGAATGCAAACAGGAGCTTCGCACCGTGTTTTATAATGCCATTGTATTCCTGATCGGTGCCCGGAAGGAAACCCGGTACGTCAACGAACGTTACGATCGGTATATTGAAACAATCGCAAAAACGGACAAATCGTGCTCCCTTCTTTGCTGAATCGATGTCGAGACAACCTGCGAGGACCAACGGCTGATTGGCTACAATCCCGACCGGACGGCCAGACATACGCGCGAATCCAATAACGATATTACCGGCGTAGGATGGCTGCAATTCGAAAAACTCTCCCTCATCAACAATCTTCTCTATCAACTCCTTCATATCGTATGGCTTGTTCGGATTAGCCGGAACCAGCGTGTCAAGTGATGGCTCCGGGCGGTCTTCCGAGTCGCTAGTATCGCGCATGGGCGGCCGCTCAAGATTGGACGAGGGCAGAAAACCCATGAATCGGCGTAATTGGAGCAAAGCTTCAATATCGTTCTCAAAAGCCAAATCTGCGACGCCAGAGGTCGTCGTGTGAGTAATCGCTCCACCGAGCTCTTCGTGCGTCACCTCCTCATGGGTCACCGTTTTGACAACATCGGGACCCGTCACGAACATGTAAGACGAATCCTTTACCATAAAGATGAAGTCCGTCATCGCTGGTGAATACACTGCGCCTCCCGCACAAGGTCCCATGATCAAGGAGACTTGGGGTACCACGCCCGAGGCCAAGACATTCAATTGAAACACATCTGCATAACCTGCGAGCGATGCCACACCTTCTTGAATGCGCGCGCCACCGGAGTCGTTTAGACCGATCACAGGCGCGCCAACTTTCATCGCCTGTTCCATAATTTTTACGATCTTGCGGGCATGTGCTGCAGACAGTGAGCCGCCAAATACTGTAAAATCTTGACTGAAAACGAAAACATTTTTGCCTTCAATAGTTCCGTGGCCCGTAATTACCCCATCGCTTGGAATCTTCTGCTCCGACATGCCAAACTCGTTGCAGTCATGTTCGACAAACATGTCCCATTCCTCAAATGACCCCTCATCGAGGAGGACCGTAATGCGTTCACGAGCCGTTAATTTTCCCTTTGCGTGCTGTGCCTCGATCCGCTGTTCACCGCCACCCAGACGCGCCTTTGCACGCTTTTCTTCCAATTGCCGGATGATTTCCTGCATATCCTGGCGTCTCCCTTGGTGAAATTCAGGGCGATCTTACAGCTCGGAACCCATCGCAACAATAATTCGAAACGGACCCTTATGTTTCCGAAAAGAGCAGACCAAGAAATTTTTCCACCAACGCCACTTCTCGGGCAATACGTTTTCTGCGAGAAATGGCTTCTTCGTCTTCTCCCCAGTGCTTGGCCTGGAATATTACATCGAGCTGACCCGCCGCCGCGGCCCGCTTGGCATCAAGCGCACCATCGGCAACAGCGAGGCTTAAGACGAGCGAGCCCATCGCGGCAGTCATTATATAAACCCCAGTCAGAGTGAAGTCGTTTCGACTAGCCAAAACACGACGTATCACATCCAACGTGGCAGGGTTCTGTTTGAGGTGAATAATACCTGTTGTCGTCAATAACTTCGCGCCGTAGGTTCCCTCAAGCCAATCTAAGTGCGGTTGCCAAGCTCTCGCCTGTAGATTAACTAGTTCAGCGGGTTCTTTCGCCCGATAACATACAAGATCCGTTTCTGCATAAGCAATGAGCCCATCAATCACCTCCTTGCGACGCGGCGCGACGCGGTCAATGGCAGTATTAGCAAACCCCGTCATTGCCATAGACAACAGGTTTACCGTTTCCTCTTGCTCATTCCATTCCTTAGCAATGACCGCCGCCAAACGTTTATTTGGCAGGAGCAAGGGGGTCTCCATTGGTGTACGAAGCGGCCTTCCATCCAGACGCACCAAATATCCATCCTCTGTTCGATCGGTATCTACACTCTTGTAGAATCGGCTAATTGACTGCGGAATCACAGGGTCCCCCAAATGCCTCTGAGAGCATCCTCAAGTTCGTCAAACGAGCTTAGGACACGTTGAGCTCCTGCCGATACGAGATCGCCTGTCTCATGGTATCCCCATTGGACCCCGATTGCGGTCACTTTCGAATTCGAAGCCATCTCCATATCGAATACGGTATCACCAATCATCACCGTTTGCTGGGCCTCTACCCCAAGTTCATTCATGGCATCCAACAAAATTGTCGGATCGGGCTTTCCTGGCCCATCATCAGAGGTCTTCAGACTGGAAAATCGATCCAATATCCCATGTTTTTCCAGGGTCGCCTGTAGTCCACGACGTGACTTACCTGTAGCAACGCCAAGCAGGATGCCGCTGGAATCTAGAAGCTCAATGACTTTCTTAGCACCGTCATAGAGGGGATCATGGTAGTCCGGCCGGTTGTGAATTTCGGAGAAGGCAGACCTATACTGCTCAGCCAACCGCTCATGATCGCCAGTTTCTCCCTCCGGATGTAACCAAACAATTGCCTCAAAAAGCTCTAACCCGACGATCGCGCGCACTTGATTAACGGAGGGCGGTGTCTTCAGACCCTCGGCGGCCCAAGCATGCGACATCGCCTCGACTATGGAATTGACGCTATCGACCAGCGTGCCATCGCAATCGAATACAGCAAACCGCAATGAGGTATCTTGCATCAAAATGTTTCCTCTCGCGGAAATTCGACCAAATTCAAGCCCCAGGTTGCCTTTAGTTGACAGCGTTTGTCGACCAGACAAGATAGCAAAACGAAGGAGGCCATTTTAGATTACAATTTTAAATCTACTCCTAGGCGTGTTTCTATTGTATGCAACAAAAATTGAGAGTCCGAACTAGCATCTCCGCACCGATTGCTTACGCAAAGCATCTGGAACAAAAAGTTTGCCCTTAGGCCGAGGTACTATTCCCAAGTTTTCCCAGCCAATTGAACAAAAAAAAGAAACACCTGTGTATTTTAACAGACGCAAGCAACTCAGAAGTCCAAAATTTGTCCTATCTCTAATTGTAAGATGCCATCGCTAATACCGGAGCAACAGTAAATTCGAAGGCCTACGATGTCGCAAAATGAGAAAATAACGTGAAAAAACCTTACGCTTTGGAAAACTTCTCCGTCAATTTTGTGGGTCAAAATAAAACCTAGCTCCAAAAGAACATGTCTGAAAAGAATACCAAGCATCGTCAAAGACTTTAGTCTAAACCCGTCAATCTTTCCTCAGAAAGCCTAAACCAAAAAAAACTACTGAGAGATGGCTACGGTATCGACGAATGGGATACAAATCTATTACGAGGCCCAAGGCGACGGACCGGCCGTCGCGTTCGCGCACGTTCGAGGCGGCAATGCTACTGGTCGGTGACAACAAATTTCGACCTTCGCACGTTTTCTATAAAACCGTCGCCTTCGATCACAGAATTTTTGGGGGGATTGAGTTGCGCTCCAGAGAAATTCGACCGCCGTCTGTTCAATACAGACTTGCTCGCCATTCTCGATGTTGAAGAAATTGACAAGACAGCAATCATTTGCCAGTCGATGGGCGGGTGGACAGGTCTCCAGACTGCTGTCTACCACCCTGAACGTGGAAGTTGCCTAGCACTGTCGATCACTCCCGGTGGCATTAAAATTCCCACTGTAGCAGCCGCATTAACGGAATTAAGCCGCGTGTTTGCCGAAAGAGGCTTAGGTACAGCTGCAGTTGCCGATGGCTTTACCCAAGAAATTCTGGAGACGGCCTTTCTCTATCGCCAAATCGGTTTATTCAACATCAACTTGCCAGTGGACCTTAGTAACCGCAATCCAGCAGAAATACATCCCGACGAAATGGACGGATACTGCGTAGCTACGCTAATGATTACAAGCGAACACTATCAAAAATTCACACCAAACCTCATTCGCGAGGTATCGAAACATATTCCAGATTCCTAAAGTCATCGCAATGACAAGCGCTGGGCATTCACCCAATTTCGAGACGCCGGAAATGTTCAATGCAACGGTGCTAACATTTCTTTCCAAACACATTTAAACGACAGATTCAGTCTAACTCTGTAAAAGGATCACTTGTGGCTTCTGGCTCAAGTTCGAACATGCGCCAAAACTCGTCCATATGTGGTGGCATAGCAGCAACAATTCGAATCTCACCTTGCCCGGATATTTTTGGCAGAATCACTTCCCGTGCCAACAGCTGGAGCTGCCTTGCTGCCGTCGGAAGAGCATCGACAAACGCGGCCCGACCACCATACTTTCCATCACCTAAAATCGGGGTACCAATGGCAGCGCAATGAGCTCTTATCTGGTGTGTACGGCCCGTCCGCGGCCATAGGGCCAGCCAGGACAGACGACTACCCGCGCGCTCCACAACATAAAAATCCGTGACAGCGCGCTTGCCCTCGACATCGACTCTGACCCGATTGTGCCCCGCACCTCCGCCTTTCATTAGCGGCAAATTAATGCGACCCTTGACCCGTTTGGGCACGCCAACAACCAGCGCCCAGTAAATCTTCCGGACATCACGGCTAGCAAATGCTTGACCGAGCCTACGAGCCGACGCCCTATTACGCGCGAGCACCATTACACCACTGGTATCCTTATCCAGCCGATGCACTAGTTTCGGTCGCTCTACTGAATCGAAACGCAAGGCATCCAACATACCATCGAGGTGGCGAGTAGTGCGGCTACCACCCTGGACAGCCAACCCGGCTGGCTTATCGAACCCAATGAGATCGTTGTCCTTATAAAGAACTCGCCCTCTCAAGAACTGAAAATCACTTTGCTCCACAGGACGTTCGATGTACTCACTCACTTTCAGTTCGCTTCTGATTGGTGGAATTCGAATTTCCTGACCGACACCGAGATTCCGCCCAGCTTTCACACGTTTACCGTCGACGCGTATCTGACCGGTCCGAAGTAATTTCTGCAATCGTCCTCTAGGCAAATCCGGATAGTGAAGTTTTAACCAGCGATCAATTCGCTGACCCTCCTCATCAGCTAAAACTGTATGTCGCTGCACTCCGTTCATTACGAAACTGCTCGCGTCATGGAGCCAAACGAACCGCCTAGTATAATTGCCTTCACCGTCTTCATGATTTATCCATCATATTGGATCTCTTGTCGTCTTAGCTATTTTTCCAAAGTCCTATGTTTATACGATCAAATCCCACTAAATTTTAATCGGAACAAATGTCGCAACAATGGCACTATCTAGCAAACTGGCAACGATATAATTCGCTCTGGCGCAAATACGCAGACAGAACAATGTTGCCGCGTAAGACTTTTTTCGGCAACCTATTCCTGGTGGATTATCACAATAGGTGCGGCGAACTGAATGGCGGCTGTTTTGTCGAGTGCGGAACCTGGCGCGGTGGAATGGCTTTTGCCATTACCGCAATTCTCCCCAATATACGTGACTGCCATTTCTTTGACTCATTCGAGGGTCTACCGACGGCTGGTAAATTCGACGGCAGAAAGGCCCACCAAGAGCAGCAAGATGGTGCCCTATGGCATAATAACAACTCTGCTGAACTTGATGATTTCCTTTCGGGATTGGAACCGATCAATAGCTCTCATCGTCCGCTATACGCACATAAGGGCTGGTTCGAGGACACACTTCCCCAATTCAGAACCGAACGATCTATTAGCATATTACGCCTCGACGGAGACTGGTACGATTCAACACTTTGTATATTTGAAAATCTTTACGACAAAGTAATTCCTGGTGGACTGATACTGATTGACGACTATTACGATTGGGACGGTTGCACCCGCGCCGTTCATGACTTCCTATCCAAAAGAAAACTTCGTGACCGCCTTAGACAATCCCGGTTTGGTGGCGTCGCTTACATAGTCAAGGAAATGCCAGAAAGTTAGCTGTCATTAAAAGCCCGTTTTCCCCGAAGTTTTGCCCAATGCTCAAGCCGTTTTTGAACCTCCCGCTCAAACCCGATGCCAATAGGAGAGTAGAGTTTTTTTCGTTCCATTCCTTCTGGAAAATAATCTTGGCCAGAGAAACCGTCCTCTGCATCGTGATCGTAGGAATAACCATCGCCATAACCGAGTTCCGACATCAATTTAGTCGGTGCATTCAGAATGTGCTTTGGTGGCATCAAAGATCCAGTGCCTTTGGCAGACCGCATCGCCGCGTTCAAAGCCTTGTAGGCCGCGTTCGATTTCGGGGCGGAACCTAGATAGATTACCACCTGCGCTAACGCCAACTCTCCTTCCGGAGATCCAAGACGCTCGTACGCCTCCCAAGCATTTAGAGCCTGCACGGCCGCTTGCGGGTCTGCAAGACCTATATCCTCATAGGCAAAACGCAGCAGGCGGCGGGCGATATATCTCGAATCTTCACCGCACGTTAACATACGAGCCAACCAATAGAGTGCCGCATCCACATCCGATCCTCGAAGGGATTTATGAAGAGCACTGATCAGATTGTAATGACCTTCCTGCCCCTTGTCGTACACTGGTGCCCGGCGTTGCATTAAATCGGAGAGGCCCGCCGTATTAAGCGTCACTTCGGGTGGCAATTTGAACAGCTGCTCACATAAATTCAATAGGTACCGACCGTCACCATCTGCCATCTCCCGCACCGCAAACCTGGCATCATCATCTACCGGCAAATTGCGATTTTCCGCCACCTCGGCACGTTCAATTAACGTTTCGAGATCGGACGCATCGAGACGTTTTAGAACGAGGACCTGGCATCGCGACAGAAGAGCTGAATTCAACTCAAAGCTCGGGTTTTCCGTAGTCGCACCGACTAGGACAACGGTTCCGTCCTCTACAAATGGAAGAAAACCATCTTGCTGCGCCCGATTGAATCGATGGATCTCATCCACAAAAAGCATAGTTCCTCGACCGACTAACCGCAGTTCCCTCGCTTTTTCAAAAACCTTCCGCAATTCAGAGACGCCAGAGAATACAGCAGACAACGAATTAAATTCCAAATCGATATGATTTGCCAATAATCGAGCTACCGTTGTTTTGCCCGTTCCCGGTGGGCCCCAAAGCACAAGTGACACTAAGCGATCGCTCTCGATCATCCGCCGAAGGGCACCACCCTCTTGAAGGAGATGATCCTGACCAACGACATCGTCAATCGTGGAAGGCCGCAAGCGGTCGGCGAGCGGACGAGGTGCTCCGGCCTCAAACAATCCCTCTTGGCAGACCATTGCTATCTAACCAATTCGAACGTTAAGGCGTCTGCCATCTCGACGAAGTTTAAGACGCCAACCCTCGTAGGGTTCCTGAACTAGACGCTTAAGGTCCCGTACGCGCGAAATCTCACGCCCATTAACTTCCAACACAATATCTCCCGGCTTGAAACCGTAACGTGCCGCCGGTGAATTCCGTTGTATTGCAAGAATCATCACGCCATTCGCTTCAGTATCAATTCCAAGTTCAGCTGCCAGTGCTGGATTTAGGTTAGCTATCTTTGCACCTAACAACGGATGCTGGCCTTCGAGCTCGGTAATATTCCGGTCCGGGATATCGGGGGGAGGCAAAAGCTCGAGCTGCTTCTGGAGGCGTTTACCCTGACGAAAAATCATCAATTCAACAATATCGCCCAATTGCCGAGTAGCGAGTCTAAATCGGAGCGCTTGGCCATCCTCTATCTCATGGCGATCGAGGCGCAGAATTACGTCACCGCGTCTTAGCCCTGCGTCCGCTGCGGGCCCGCCTTCATGTACTTTCTCGACGAGTACGCCAAATGGGCGACCCAAACCTATCGCATTTGCAATATCTGAGGTCACGTTCTTTCCGGTGAAACTAACCCATGGCCGAACAAGAGGTTTTCCACTCATCGCGCTTTCCAAAATGGCTCGCACCATATTACTGGGGACTGCGAATCCAATGCCGAGTGAACCTCCATTTCGGGAATAGATAGCCGTATTTATTCCAACCAGCCGACCTGTCATATCAACAAGCGCCCCACCAGAGTTGCCTGGGTTGATCGCTGCATCGGTTTGAATAAAGAAGCGATAATCGGTAATGCCGACGCTGGTCCGCGCCAATGCCGAGACAATTCCGCTGGTCACAGTTCGGCCAACGCCGAACGGGTTACCCAATGCAAGCACGAGATCACCCACCTCAAGGCCATCGGAATCCGCGAGGATGACTTTCGGTAATTTTTCATCTCCAGCCTCAATACGTAGTACCGCAATATCCGTCCGTTTGTCCTTAAGTAATAAAGTTGCATCAAATTCTCGCCGATCCGCAAGGACCACCTTAATGTCATCCGCATCCTTGATAACATGATTATTGGTTACAATTATTCCCCGAGAGGCGACGATAACTCCGGACCCAAGTGAGTTTTCAACACGATTTCGATTACTACCGCCAAAGGGAAAATCTTCACCAAAGAAACGCCTAAAAAAGGGATCGTTGAACATCCATCCTCTACGTTGTTCCACGATCTTTCTAGCGTAAATATTGACAACTGCTGGCCCTGCGCGGCGAACAATTGGCGCGAAAGAGAGCTTAATTTCTGAATCGTCCTGGGGCGCAACTTTAGTTTTAGCAACAGCTTGGGAAACTGCGCCCAATAAACTCAAGGCTATTAGGGACGTTTTAATATTTGCAGAATTAAAGATCATAACACTATCTATTCGCAGAACCCTCGATATACATCCCCTTCCTCACTTCTGAAACAAAAAAGCCGGCTTTCACCGGCTCTTTTGAATCTACGTATGCGATCTGCGCTATGCAGCGTCTTGGTCAAACTCTTCCAGCAAAGGTCCAGAATCCAAACCCTTCGCTTCTTCATCCCGCTCAACCAGTTCAATTACCGCCATCGGTGCAGTGTCACCATAACGATATCCCGCTTTCAGAATCCGTGTATATCCGCCGTTGCGATCCGCATATCTTTCCGCCAAGACGCCAAACAGCTTCGCTACCATCGCGTCCTCACGAAGAAACGCGAACGCCCGCCGACGATCGTGCAATCTACCTCGCTTACCCAGCGTAATCAGTTTTTCGATAATGGGACGCAGGTCTTTTGCCTTTGGCAGAGTGGTTGTGATCTGCTCATGCTTAATCAATGCTGCTGACATGTTCGAGAACATCGCTTTACGATGTTCGCCGGTCCGGTTCAATTTTCGTCCATGCATCCGATGGCGCATGATGGCAGCCCCCCTAAAAAACGTTTCGTCGATTAGAATGGTTCCTCGAGCCGCTTAGCAAGCTCCTCGATATTCTCAGGCGGCCAGGTCGGAATTTCCATGCCGAGGTGCAATCCCATCTGGGTCAGTACTTCCTTTATCTCGTTCAATGATTTACGACCAAAGTTTGGCGTTCGCAACATCTCTGGTTCGGTCTTCTGTACGAGATCTCCGATATAAACGATATTGTCATTTTTTAGGCAGTTCGCCGAGCGAACAGATAGTTCTAACTCATCAACTTTACGGAGTAAATTTTTGTTGAATGGCAGCTCTGATGGTCGATCTTCCTCCACCCGCATAGACGGCTCTTCGAAGTTGATGAAGAGTTGCAATTGATCTTGCAAAATTCTGGCGGCAAGCGCCACGGAATCTTCAGGTGTAACCGTTCCGTTAGTCTCGAGGGAGACCGACAGCTTATCATAGTCAGTGACTTGTCCGACACGGGTGTTATCTATTTTGTAAGAAACCTTGCGAACCGGGCTAAACACCGAATCAATCGGAATCATCCCGATGGGAGCATCTGGTGGCCGGTTTTGCGCCGCCGCTACATAGCCTTTACCGGTATCAACGGTCAATTCCATGTTAAACTTCGCACCCTTATCAAGCGTACAGATCACCAAATCTGGATTCATTACCTCAATGTCATGACCAGTTTCAATCATAGACGCGGTCACCTCAGTTGGGCCGGCTACGGATAATTGCATCCGTTTTGGACCTTCACCATGCATGCGCAACGCGAGTGATTTTATGTTCAAAATAATACTGGTAACATCCTCTCGCACGTCAGGAAGAGAAGAAAATTCATGCAAAACGCCCTCGATCTGGATACCGGTCACGGCAGCGCCTTGTAAGGACGAAAGTAGAATTCGGCGGAGAGCGTTACCGAGTGTCATCCCGAATCCACGCTCCAGTGGCTCGGCTACGATAGTCGCAAAGCGCTCTGAATCTATTCCGCTTTCAACGTTGAGTTTGTTCGGCTTGATCAGGGTTTGCCAATTCTTCTGGATCACGATCGCTACCTCGTTCTAGAAGTAATAGGGAGCATCGACCCGCTCCCTCCACTAAATTTATACTGCGGCAGTCAGCCAGCGCTGACACACCTTCATCTTTACACCCGGCGACGCTTAGGCGGCCGGCATCCGTTGTGCGGGATCGGCGTAACATCACGGATTGCAGTGATATTAAATCCAGCTGCCTGTAATGCCCGCAATGCAGATTCTCGCCCCGAACCTGGGCCTTTTACATTGACCTCTAAAGTCTTCATGCCATGTTCCATTGCTTTTTGGGCAGCGTTCTCAGCTGCCACCTGTGCCGCGTAGGGCGTAGACTTACGGCTTCCCTTAAAGCCCATGCCTCCGGCCGAAGACCAAGATATCGCGTTACCTTGCGCATCTGTAATGGTGACCAGCGTATTGTTGAACGTCGCATTCACATGCGCTACGCCAGAGGTAATGTTCTTCCGCTCGCGCTTACGTACACGCGTGGTAGTCGCCTTCGCCATAGGACGATCCTTCTATTTCGTAACTTTCTTTTTACCAGCGATAGCGCGGGCCGGTCCCTTACGGGTGCGAGCATTGGTATGCGTACGCTGACCATTCACTGGCAATCCTTTACGATGCCGAACCCCGCGGTAGCAACCGAGATCCATCAATCGTTTGATGTTCATTGCCACTTCACGGCGAAGATCACCCTCGACGAGATAATCGTTGTCGATCGCCTCTCGAATTCGGATCACTTCTTCCTCTGTAAGTTCATTGACCCGGCGTTCATCGGGAACACCACACTTGCCGCAAATCTCGTCTGCTTTAGTCCTGCCGATCCCATGAATATATGTCAAAGCGATAGCAACCCGCTTCTGCGTTGGAATGTTTACGCCTGCAATACGCGCCACGTGAATAACTCCTTACGCCTGCCGGTTTTAGCCAGCTTCGTTTCAGCTCAACGCTTCGTAGGGGTCAAAGCAACTACACGGGGCGACGCCCCATCGGGAGTGCGGATTATAGGCTTTTGCCTTCCCGTGTCAAACCCCACAATTCAAGCGATCGCAAATTGAATTGCAACGGTCACGTCCTCAATAGCCTGCATGCCGTCGATTTCGGCTAGAATGCCTTGTTCCTTATAGTAAGGCACGACTTCCGCCGTCTGCGCATGATATGCTACCAACCGCGATCGAACCGTTTCCTCGTTATCATCCGAACGGCGGTTGAACTCCGTACCACCGCAAGAATCGCAAACCCCATCCCGTTTCGGCTTATTAAACTTGTCGTGATACCCGGCGCCACAATTCGCGCAGCTATACCGGCCAATAATCCGCTCAACCATGGCATCGTCGTCAACCTTGAGTTCTATCACCTTATCAAGAGAAAGTGATTTATCCGTCAAAAGTTTATCCAGTGCTTCCGCTTGGGGCGCAGTCCTGGGAAATCCGTCCAAAATAAATCCGTTCTTGCAGTCCGGCTGGTCAATCCGCTCGGAAATTATCTCAATCATTATTTCATCGGGCATCAAATTACCCGCTTCCATGACCTTCGCAGCATGTTGTCCCATTTTGCTACCAGAGGCCACTGCAACCCGAAGCATATCACCAGTAGACAATTGGACAATTTGGCCTGGGTGCTCCAACTGTTTCGCCTGTGTACCCTTACCGCATCCCGGAGGACCGAGAAGGATCAAAATCATCCTCGCCTCCCACGCAAGCGCGATTTCTTTATCAGGCCCTCGTATTGATGTGCAAGCAAATGCGCGTGTACTTGCGCCACCGTATCCATTGTCACTGTGACTACAATCAACAGGCTTGTGCCCCCGAAATAAAAGGGGACGGCGAATTCGTTGCGCAACCATTCAGGTATTATGCATACAATTGCAAGATATGCCGCACCGACAACAGTCAATCGTGTGAGAACGTAATCTAAGTATTCCGCGGTGTTCTTGCCAGGACGGATGCCGGGCACGAAACCACCATGTCGCTTAAGATTATCTGCGGTCTCCTCTGGATTAAACACAATTGCCGTATAGAAGAAGGCGAAAAACACAATCAAACTGACGAACAGAACGAGGAATAACGGCTGCCCCGGACCTATATAGGCAGACGCGGTCGTCAACCATTCTGGTCCACGTCCACCAGAAAAGCTGATAACGCTGAACGGCAAGAGCAACATCGAGCTTGCAAAAATTGGTGGGATAACACCGGATGTATTCAGCTTCAGGGGAAGATGTGAAGATTCACCACCGAACATTTTATTGCCCTGCTGACGCTTAGGGTACTGAACCACGATACGCCGTTGAGAGCGTTCAACGAAAACAATTGCCGCAATGACGATGACTGCTAATACCAAAATACCGATGATCGCGATTGTCGGTAAGGCGCCCGTCCGACCCATTTCCATGGTCTGCACCAAAGCCGCTGGCAATTCAGCAATAATGCCCGCAAAAATAATCAACGAAATTCCATTACCTACACCGCGCTGGGTAATTTGTTCACCTAACCACATCAAAAAAATCGTGCCACCAACAATAGTAATCACCGTCGTCGCACGGAAGAACAGACCAGCGTTGATTACGGCCGACGCACCTGTACTGTCAGTCATTCCTTCCATACCAACAGCAAGGCCATAGGCCTGGAATGTCGCCAATAGTACCGTACCGTACCGTGTGTACTGATTAATTTTCTTACGTCCCGCCTCACCCTCTTTCTTCAATGCCGAAAAGTGTGGTGAAACAGCGGTGAGAAGTTGCATAATTATTGCGGCAGAAATATACGGCATAATGTTGAGCGCGAATATCGACATGCGTCCAAGCGCACCACCCGCGAACATGTCGAACATTCCGAGAATACCGCCCGCCTGTTCCGAGAATACGTCCTGAAGGATTTGCGCATCGATTCCCGGCAGAGGTATATAGGTGCCCAATCGATAAACCACGAGGGCGCCGAGTGTAAACCAGATTCGCTTCTTGAGCTCCGCAGCCTTCGAGAACGCTCCAAAATTGAAGTTCGCCGCAAGTTGTTCGGCCGCTGATGCCATTGGTCAGGTTTCCGCCTCTGGCCTCATTCTTCGGACGCCCTGTTGTCCTCAGGGATTAAATTCGATTTTTCTGTGGATTTCAACCGCTTATTAGCTCCGGCAGTATTTGCCAATATGACCACCGTGCCACCCATCTCCTCCACACGTGTGACAGCAGCCTTTGAAGCGCCAGCGACCTCAACGGTTACTTTGGTATTTAGCTCACCTTTGGCAAGCAGGCGAACGCCGTCACGTACACGACGTATAACGCCTGAAGCAGCAAGTACTTCCGCGGTAATTGTCTTCTTTGCATCGAGTTTCTTAGAATCTATCGCCTGCTGCAACCGTCCGACGTTTATGGCTACGTAGTTCTTACGAAAAATATTATTGAAACCACGCTTCGGCACTCGCCTATATAAGGGCATTTGACCACCTTCAAAACCCTTTATCGTCGCTCCAGCTCGAGATTTTTGCCCCTTGTGACCTCGACCCGAAGTCTTTCCTTTCCCAGAACCAATACCACGTCCAACCCGCTTACGTGCCTGACGCGCACCCCGATTATCCGACAATTCGTGTAGTTTCATTTTCTTGTTCTCCGAGGAGCATCCTAAGGCAGTAAATTCAGCCCTCGATGCGGACCAGATGCTTAACCTTGTCGATCATACCGCGCACTGCAGGTGTATCCTCCAGTTCACGTGTCCGATGCATTTTATTGAGGCCGAGTCCAACCAGCGTCGCTCTTTGATCTTTCTGCCGACGGATTGGGCTACCGATTTGCTTTACCCGCAAGGTCTTCTTGCTAGCCATCGGCATGCTCCCTAACTTTCGCGTCGACGCGACGCCCCACAATATCACCAATCTTCTTGCCACGCTTCGCCGCAACCTGACGTGGTGAGACACAGTAAGAAAGCGCCTGGAAGGTGGCCTTAATCATATTATGGGCATTCGAAGTACCAATTGATTTCGCGACGACGTCCTGAACACCTAACGCCTCGAAGACGGCGCGCATCGGGCCGCCTGCAATTATTCCTGTTCCTGGAGGCGCATTGCGCAGAGAAACACGTCCCGCCCCATAACGGCCATTGATATCGTGGTGTAACGTCCGCCCCTCACGCAACGGCACGCGGATCATGTCCTTACGAGCTTGATCCGTCGCCTTGCGGATAGCTTCCGGCACCTCGCGTGCCTTACCCAGGCCATAGCCGGCTCGTCCGTTTCCATCACCAACAACTACAATCGCCGAAAAGCCGAAACGGCGTCCACCTTTAACGACTTTTGCGACACGGTTAATCGCCACTAGCTTCTCGACGAGGTCTGGTCCATCCTCTCGTCGGTCGCGTCCACCACGCTCGTTCTGCATTCGCGCCATAACGTCAGTCCTTCGCTAAAAATTTAACCCGGCCTCACGTGCGCCGTCACCTAACGCCTTCACTCGACCGTGGTACCTATAACCGCCACGGTCGAAAACTACTGTCTCGACACCAGCCGATTTTGCGCGTTCTGCTATTAACTTTCCGACCTGTGAGGCAGCTTTGCGATCGCCACCCGTCTTTAGGTTTTTACGGAGATCCTTATCCATCGTCGAGGCCGCTGCTAATGTAATTCCACCAACATCGTCGATAATTTGCGCATAGATATGCCTGCTCGATCTAAAAACTGACAGGCGCGGTTTAATGCGCTCCACTTTGCGCAACCGTTGGCGGGTTCGCCGTTTACGGCGATCAAATAGCTTTTTATCATCCAACATCGCTCGAACCCTTTACTTCTTTTTACCTTCCTTGCGGAGGATTTGCTCGTCAGTGTATTTCACGCCCTTGCCCTTATAGGGTTCCGGCTTTCGGAAACTACGGATTTCACTCGCAACCTGACCTACCCTCTGCTTGTTGGCGCCACTCACCGCAATGATATTGTTTCGATCCCCTTCAATCTGAATTTCGATATCTTCCGGAATATCAAACGCAATATCATGACTGTATCCAAGCTGAAGATTAAGTTTCTTGCCCTGAACCTGAGCCCGATAACCCACACCATTAACTTCAAGGCGACGAGTGAAACCTTCGGAAACGCCAATGACAGCGTTGTTCACGAGACTTCGTGTGGTCCCCCACATGGTTCGTGCGCGCTTGCCTTCATTCGCCGGCTTAACAACAACGGTGTCATTCTCGACACTGACGACTACGATCGGCAGGAGGTCAACCGTCTGTATACCAAGCTTCCCTTTCGCCGTCATAGTACCGTCCACTAGGGTAACTACGACATCATCAGGTATCAGCACTGGATTCTGTCCTACACGCGACATCTGTTTTCTCCTAGAATACTCGGCAAAGGACTTCGCCACCGACGTTCTGGTCACGTGCTTCCGCATCTGATAGCACACCGCGCGGTGTCGAGAGAATGGAAATTCCGAGACCGTTATAAACCCGCGGTAAATCCTTAATTCTTGAATATACCCGACGACCTGGTGTGGATACGCGTTTGATCTCGCGGATCACCGGTTCACCATCATGATACTTGAGTTCAATGGTAAGCTCGCTGAGGCCACTGCGGATTTCAGCCCAACTATAATCTCGGATAAAACCCTCTCGCTTCAAAACTTCAAGGACGTTTGTGCGCAACTTGGATGACGGGCACACTACTGTCGACCGGCGACTGCGCTGCCCGTTCCGAATTCGGGTCAGCATATCGCCTAATGGATCACTCAATGACATTCGGTCGATCTCCTTACCAGCTGGACTTGGTCATGCCCGGGATATGCCCAGCCGACGCCATTTCGCGCAACGCAATGCGCGACAGCTTGAACTTGCGATAAAATCCGCGCGGCCTTCCTGAAAGCTCGCAACGATTGCGTATGCGGTTTGGTGCAGAATTACGTGGTAATTTCGCTAATTTAAGACGCGCTACAAAACGCTCCTCAGCCGGGAGTTCACGATTGCTCGCGATCGCTCTCAATCGCTCCCGTCGACCAGCATATTTCTTAACTAGACGTATTCTCTTTTTGTTTCGTTCGATGGCGCTTTTCTTAGCCATGCTTCAAAACCTCATCCTTGCCTTAACTTCGAAATGGCATGTTGAAACCTTTGAGCAGCGCATACGCTTCCTCATTGGTGTCAGCCGTTGTACAGATAACTATATCCATGCCTCGGATCGTATCGACCTTGTCATAGTCAATCTCCGGGAAGACGATCTGTTCCCGCAACCCAAGTGAATAATTACCATGACCGTCAAAACTACGTGGCGATAAACCACGAAAATCTCGCACTCGCGGTAGCGCAACCATTACAAGCCGATCCAAGAATTCGTACATGCGGTCACGGCGCAAGGTGACCTTTGCGCCAATCGGCATTCCTTCCCGTAACTTGAAATTAGCGATTGACTTTTTAGCGTGTGTAACAGCGGCTTTTTGCCCTGTAATTGCCGCCAAATCATCACAAATAAAACCGATTTTCTTGCTATCTCCAACAGCCTCACCCGCACCTATATTTACGACAATCTTATTGAGCTTCGGCGTCTGCATCACGTTCGCATATTTGAATTGCTCAACCAACGCACCACGTACAACGCTATCGTAATGTTCCTTGAGTCGGGGCACGTATTCGTTCTCAGCCATCCCGTGCTGCTCCTCAGTTATCGATGACTTCACCGGAACGTTTCGCGAAGCGAACCTTCCGGCCATCACCCAGCAATTTGAACCCAACACGCGTCGGTTTGTCATCCTTTGGATCGATATGAGAAACGTTAGAAACGTCAAGCGGCATTTCTTTGTCAATTATCCCACCCGGTGTGGTTTGGCTGGGGCGAGTATGCCGCCGCGCCACGTTCACGCCGCTGACTATCACACGTCGGGCGCCCTTGACGACAGATAGTATATCGCCTTGCTTGCCCTTATCCTTGCCTGCGATCACCTGCACATGATCACCTTTTTTAAATTTCGCTGACATTTCTCTAATTGAACTCCACTACAACTAAATCACTTCAGGCGCGAGAGACACGATCTTCATGAATTGCTTCGCCCGCAATTCACGCGTGACCGGCCCAAAAATTCGCGTCCCGATCGGTTCATTGTTGCGATCAATCAGTACCGCTGCATTGCGATCAAAACGAATACTCGTCCCATCCTGACGGCTAATTTCTTTTGACGTACGGACAATTACCGCGCGGTGAATATCTCCTTTTTTAACTCGCCCCCGAGGGATTGCCTCCTTCACACTAACTACGATAACGTCACCAATATGAGCGGTCATGCGCTTCGAACCGCCTAGTACCTTGATGCATTGCACACGGCGGGCACCTGAGTTATCGGCGACGTCGAGTTTTGTTTGCATCTGAATCATTACGCGATTTCCCTAACCTTTTTTGCCTGAATCAGGCATAACGACGAAACGCTTTAGTTTAGAGATCGGCCGGCTTTCGCGGATTCGAACGGTATCGCCCTCCTTCGAAACATTGTTCTCGTCATGGACGAGATACTTCTTAGACCGCTTCATGAACTTTTGATATAACGGATGGCGCACACGCCGCTCCACCAGAACAGAAACCGTCTTGTCCTTAGCGTCCCGCAGGGCGCGTCCTTGCATAACTCGTTTAGGCATTCGTCTCTTCTCCTCAAGACGCCGCGCGACTGCGCTCATGCAGGACGGTCTTTACACGAGCAATATTCCGACGCACTTCGCGAACTCTTGCTGTATTTTCCAGCTGTCCACTCGCTTTCTGGAAACGAAGGTTGAAAGCCTCTTTTTGTAGATCGCCCAGCTGATCAGACAATTCGTCGCCCGACTTATGACGCACTTCTTCCGCCTTCATCGTTTCAAACTCCCTCGCCACCGCGCTGCACAAACTTGCAACGGATAGGCATTTTAGCGGCTGCCAACATCAACGCTTCACGCGCGATCTCTGGCCCAACACCATCCAATTCAAACATGACGCGGCCCGGCTTAACCCGACACATCCAGTACTCTGGCGACCCCTTACCCTTACCCATTCGTACTTCGGCCGGCTTGCTGCTGACCGGTACGTCCGGGAACACACGAATCCAAACTTTGCCAGCGCGCTTGATATGTCGCGTTACCGCTCGACGCGACGCTTCTATCTGGCGAGCCGTTATTCGTCCCGGTTGCAACGCTTTGAGCCCATATGACCCAAAATTTAGGGAAGTACCGCCTTTGGCATTGCCGTGCACTCGGCCTTTGTGAGCCTTGCGAAATTTCGTTCTTTTTGGACTAAGCATATCGCTTCCTCATCAGCGCGCATTATCGCTGCGGCTGTTGATCCTGTTGTCGGCGTTCCGATGCCATGGGATCATGTTCCATGATTTCACCCTTGAAGACCCAGACTTTGACACCGCATGCGCCGTAAGTGGTTTCCGCAGTCGAGGTGCCGTAGTCAATATCAGCGCGCAGCGTGTGCAAAGGCACACGACCTTCGCGATACCATTCGGCACGAGCAATCTCAACACCACCTAAACGACCCCCGCACTTAATCCTAATTCCCTCCGCACCAAGGCGCATGGCGGATTGGACCGCCCGTTTCATGGCACGGCGAAACGCCACTCGACGACTTAATTGCTGCGCGATATTGTCGGCGACTAGCTTTGCGTCAATTTCCGGTTTACGAATTTCGACAATATTCAACGTAACATCACCGGCTGTCATATTACTAAGGTCTTGGCGGAGTTTCTCGATATCGGCACCTTTTTTGCCAATCACCACGCCGGGACGCGCAGTGTGAATCGTGATGCGTGCACGCTTAGCGGGACGCTCTATAACTACGCGCGAAACGGCGGCCTGGATCAGTTTATTCTCGATATACTCGCGAATTTTGACATCTTCGTGAAGCAGGCTACCGTATTCCTTATCAGCGTACCAACGCGAGTCCCATGTGCGGTTAATTCCAATACGGAAACCGATCGGATTTACTTTTTGACCCATTATTCCGTCTCCTCGCGTTCACGGACGATAATCGTCAAATTGCTGACCGGCTTGCGAATTCGGCCCACCCTTCCACGCGCTCGAGCGCGAAACCTTTTCAGTACTAAAGTCTTACCCACTGTTGCCTCTCTAACGTACAATCGGTCAACGTCGAGCTGATGATTGTTCTCAGCATTGGCTACAGCCGATTGCAGCAATTTCTTCACATCCCCTGCCACCCGGCGCTTCGAGAAGGTTAGCGCTGCTATAGCCTGGTCCGCCGACATGCCACGAATTTGCTGTGCCAAAAGATTAAGCTTCTGCGGGCTAGTCTGCACAAAACGGGCATGCGCTTGCGCCTCGTTATCTTCCAGCCTGCGTTCTAACTTCGCCTTACCCATGACGATCAGCCTCTCCTTGCCCGCTTGTCGGCTGCGTGACCGTAAAACGTTCGCGTCGGTGAGAACTCACCGAACTTGTGACCAATCATATTTTCAGTCACTAGGACGGGAATGAACTTCTGTCCGTTGTGTACGCCGAATGTCAGCCCCACAAATTGCGGCAAGATGGTCGAGCGGCGCGACCAGGTGCGGATAACATCGTTGCGCCCAGATTCGCGAACTTTTTCTGCCTTTTTAAGCAGATAACCATCAACGAATGGACCTTTCCATAATGAACGAGACACGACCCGATTCTCCCTAAACTAACGCTTATGCCGGCGACGGATTATGAGCTTATCGCTCGCCTTTTTTGGACGACGCGTCCTCTTTCCTTTAGTCGGCTTACCCCAAGGCGTAACCGGATGCCGACCACCCGATGTACGGCCTTCACCACCGCCATGTGGGTGATCCACCGGGTTCATCGCCACGCCACGAACTTGAGGACGTTTACCAAGCCAGCGCTTACGGCCAGCCTTGCCAAGCTTGATGTTCGATTGATCCGGATTCGAGACCGCCCCAATCGTAGCCATGCACTCGGCTCGCACCATACGGAGTTCCCCCGAATTCAACTTAAGCTGGGCATGTCCGCCATCACGTCCAACTAGTTGAACATAATTGCCAGCACTGCGCGCGATCTGACCACCCTTCCCGATCTTCATTTCAACATTATGGATGATGGTGCCAATCGGAATATTCGACATAGGCATGGCGTTCCCAGGCTTAATATCCGCGCGGCCCTTCGTGGAAATAACCTCATCACCGGGCGCTAGGCGTTGTGGTGCCAAAATGTAAGCAACCTCACCGTCAGAATAAGTAATCAGTGCGATAAAAGCCGTACGGTTCGGGTCATACTCTATCCGCTCAACTGTCGCAGACACATCAAACTTGTGGCGCTTGAAATCAACAATTCGATATAGCCGCTTATGACCGCCACCCCGCCGACGAGCAGTAATTCGGCCATCGTTGTTACGACCTGCCTTCTTTGTAAGTCCCTTAGTAAGAGATTTGACCGGCTTGCCCTTGTACAGACCAGATCTCTCAACAATAACAAGTTGCCGCGTACTCGGCGTGGTCGGATTAAATGTCTTCAACGCCATAATTTAAACTCCCGTAGTCACATCGATCGAGTGACCTTCCTCAAGGCAGACAATGGCTTTCTTATAGTCGTTCCGACGTCCGCGACGACCGCGAAAAATCTTGTTCTTACCTTTCTGACGCAAAGTATTAACCGATTTCACCTTTACCTCGAATAATCCTTCAACTGCCGCGCGAATTTCTGGTTTCGTAGCAGAGAGTGGGACCTTAAACGTGACTTGGTTGTTCTCTGAGCCCAGCGTAGACTTTTCAGTTATCACTGGAGAGTCAATAATTTCGTACATCCGCCCACGGTCGATCTTATGCTTGTTTAAATATTTCCAGCTCATTTCAATCGAGCCTCCAACGCCTCAACGGCATCCAGCGTCAACACGAGCATTTCACGGCGAAGAATATCATACACATTCGCGCCCGTAATCGGCAGTACGTCGATATTTGGAATGTTACGAGCGGCACGCTCGAAGTTCTGATCAATTTCCGCACCAACTACGATCAATGCATTCGACAATCCGAGCTTATTGAACATTCCGCGCAATGTCTTGGTCTTCCCATCCTCCAGCGAGGCAGCTTTTAGAATAATCAATTTTCCATCCACCTGCTTGGATGAAAGAGCAGATTTTAAAGCTAGACGACGAACGCGCTTCGGTAGCTTATGCGCATGGCTACGCACCACCGGTCCAAATACCGTCCCGCCGCCACGCCAATGGGGTGCGCGCGTGGAGCCTGCCCGTGCCCGTCCTGAACCTTTTTGACGCCAGGGCTTAGAGGTAGTGCCTTGTACCTCGTTCATTCCTTTCGTCTTGTGCGTGCCGGCACGCCGCTTGGCCAATTGATAGTTGACCATTCGCGCCAGCAGGTCGGGACGAACCTCGGCCGCAAAGACCTCATCCGCTAACTCGATATCGCCCGCGGCCTTACTTTCGAGATCTATTACCTTGTTCTTCATAGCGCTTAGTCCTTCGCCTCGTCGGCGTCACCACCTTCGATATCGTCTGCAGGCGTCTCCTTCATTTCATCTTCTTCAGGACCTAGACCCTGGGCCACAGCTATTTCTCCAGTCAATCGCGACGACCCTTTCAACAACGCTGCCGGAAACGGCGCACTTTCTGGCATCACTTTCTTGATGGCGTCACTTACCAGTACCCATTCGCCCCTGGAACCTGGCACCGCACCTCGAATTAAGATCAAGCCACGATCCTCGTCTGAAGAAACAACTTTAAGATTTTGTGTCGTCACACGTTCGTCACCCATGTGACCGGCCATTTTCTTGCCCTTCCAAACCTTGCCTGGATCTTGGCTATTACCAGTTGAGCCGTGGCTGCGATGAGAAATCGAAACACCGTGACTTGCTCGCAAACCGGCGAAACCATGACGTTTCATGGCTCCTGCGAAGCCCTTACCAATCGTTTGAGCGGCGACATCAACATGTTGCCCAGCAACGAAATGAGCCGCAGACAATTCAACTCCAACATCAAGCAAAGCATCCTCACTTACCCGAAACTCGGCAAGCTTCCGTCGAGGCTCGACATTCGCTTTTGCGAAGTGACCACGCATCGGCTGCGTCGTGTTTTTCACTTTCGCCTTGCCAGCACCCAACTGCACTGCATTGTAACCATCTTTCTCTTGCGTTCGAACGGCGATAACATGACAACCGTCAACCTTAAGAACGGTCACCGGCACATGTGTCCCGTCTTCCGCGAAGACGCGTGACATACCAATTTTTTGGGCGATCAACCCGCTTCGCATGGCACTAATTCCTTAAAGCTTGATCTCAACATCGACGCCGGCGGCAAGGTCTAGCTTCATCAAAGCGTCGACCGTCTGCGGCGTTGGGTCCACAATATCCAGCATCCGCTTATACGTTCGAATTTCAAATTGTTCTCGGCTTTTTTTATCAACATGCGGTCCACGCAAGACTGTGAACTTCTCGATGCGTTGCGGCAATGGGATGGGCCCTCTAACGTCTGCCCCCGTGCGCTTCGCGGTATTAACGATCTCCCGTGTCGATTGATCGAGAACGCGATGATCGAACGCCTTAAGACGTATGCGAATATTCTGACTGTCCATTCTATTGGCCCACCTAAAAAGTCGCGGCACCCACTGGGCGCCGCAATTGACCTTTTCCCCTTTTAATCCGAGATACCGGTAACTACACCGGCACCAACAGTTCGGCCGCCTTCGCGGATAGCAAAACGTAGTCCTTCATCCATCGCAATCGGCGCTATCAGGTTTACCTGCATTGAGATATTGTCGCCTGGCATCACCATCTCTGTACCGTCCGGCAACTCGACCGAACCCGTCACGTCCGTCGTGCGG
>JAYZET010000003.1:0-25845 GCA_036337155.1 Pseudomonadota bacterium
CAACGATTAATGGCTTTGTTACGCGCAGCCGGTTACGACCAGCCTCTCTATCTCCACGGAGCCCTAAATGGTGTAACTAATCTTTATCATGAATTTGGTATCACCTTGGGCGACCTTCGCGCCGTTTCACAAGAGAATAAACGGCTGCTTTCCGGTGCCATCGTCTTGGCACCACCCAGCGCCACAAACGACCGCTGGTCGCGCGGATTTATCGATCCACTGATCTCCTTCGCATCTGGTTGGATGCGGATTCGGCAGCGGGCGCGACAGCGGGGTGTCGAACTCCCACTAATTCTCTCAGACCATGCAGATTGGGATGAATTGACCGACACTATACAAGCCGTCTATGCAGAGGAAATTTGGGTCACTCATGGCCGCGAAGATGCCCTCGTCCACTACGCACAGAGCAAAGGTATCCGTGCCCGCGCCCTTTCAATGATCGAATATGGCGAGGAGGACGAATGAGAGCCTTCGCTGATCTCTTAGACAATCTTATCCATACCCCCCAGCGGAACGGCAAGCTTCGACTGCTCACCAATTATTTCGATGCGGTCTCAAATCCAGATCGTGGTTGGGCCCTCGCAGTTTTGACAGGCGAACTTGTTTTGCCAGGTGCGAAGGCCTCGATGGTGCGCGAATTGGTCGCCAAAAAAGTCGACCCGACCCTTTTCGAATTCTCATACGAGTATGTCGGCGACCTGGCTGAAACTGTATCTCTACTTTGGCCTGATACTAATCAAACTACTCAAAATATTTGTCTCTCTCTTATTATAAAAAAACTACAAAATACAAGCCGACGAGATTTTCCCGCCTTGGTTTCTGAGACACTTGACCATCTTACGATTCCGGAGAGGTTCGCCTTTCTTAAGCTAATTATGGGTGGATTACGGGTTGGTGTTTCGGCGCGTTTATCAAAAGTCGCACTGGCGGAGTATGGCGGAAAGCCCGTCTCAGAAATTGAAGAATTATGGTACGGACTAAAACCTCCATACGGAGATCTATTCGACTGGCTAGAAGGCAAAGCTCCTGTTCCACAAATTGACCAATCGCTCGTCTTCAGGCCCATGATGCTAGCAAACCCAATTCGCCAAGAAGATTTAGTCAAACTAAAGCCGAGCGATTTTATTTCAGAATGGAAATGGGATGGTATCCGAGCGCTTCTTGTTGCAGACGGGTCCGACTGCCGCCTCTATTCCAGAACCGGAGATAACATTGGCCGCGCATTCCCAGATATCCTAAATTCAGCCAGTTTCATAGGTGTACTTGACGGTGAATTATTAGTCGCACGTGACGGCATTGCCGCACCTTTTGCCGAGCTGCAGAAGCGGTTGGGGCGTAAAACGACCACAAAAAAACTACTCACCGAACATCCCGCGCATTTTCGCGTTTACGATATCCTCTTTGATAAAGATGAAGACTTGCGTGCACAGCCTTTAGAAGCTCGCCGAAAAAAACTTGAAACATGGGCTGATAAGCAAACCGCATCCAATATAGACCTTTCCCCGTTGGTACTCTTTAAGAGCTGGCAGGAACTTTCTGAGATCCGAGACGGTACCCGGGGGGCCGGAATAGAGGGTCTAATGCTAAAAAGACGCGATAGTCCCTACATCGCCGGCAGACCGAAAGGCCCTTGGTTTAAATGGAAACGAGATCCGCTCGTAGCTGACTGCGTACTAATGTATGCACAACGTGGCCACGGCAAGCGGTCATCCTTCTACTCCGATTATACTTTTGGCTGCTGGCGAGCATCAAAGGAGGGTGAGGACGAGTTAGTACCGGTCGGTAAAGCCTATTCAGGGTTTACAAACGAAGAGTTAGTCGAATTGGATCGCTGGGTACGAGCGCATGCGACGGACCGCTTTGGTCCCGTAAGGGCAGTCGAAAGAGGTCTGGTCTTCGAAGTCGCATTCGATGCAATCCAATCTTCAAAAAGACACAAGTCCGGGTTGGCAATGCGTTTCCCCCGCATCCACCGCATACGTTGGGATAAAGCGCCAAATGATGCCGATCGGGTGGAAACGCTGGAAACACTGGTCGAATAAGCCCGAACTAAAACCCTATTTTTCAGGAATGTCGAATACGATAATGCCTTACTTATTTCGCGCGTTCTTCAATTTCTCACTCCAACCATCAGGTAGCTCGATCCCCTTTGGCGTCGTATATCCCAACATGCCATTATGGACGAAAAGATAACAGTTTGTGCGAAGGGGATCCCCAGACACTGCAATTAGAATATCTTTGGGTTCACAAACGACTGGCACTAAACGCTGCGGATCGTTGGATTCCCCAAAAACCTTCGGCGCCTGACCCAAACGCGCCATCTCCATTAGGGAACGCCCGCCCGGCACCAAATTCGTGTACCCAGCGATATACTGCTCAAACTTAGCCGCCGTCATGCGAGCATTCTCAAAGAGCCATTGCTGCACATCTCGCTTCGACATGCCAGATTTCGCCAACACCTGAGCGATTACGGGGCTCAACACCAAGAGTGGTTGATACGTACCTGTTGCTAGGCCTACCGTGAAACAGAGTTCCCAACCGGTATGCTTAACAAGGCTGTCGCCCAGATACGGCAAAATCTTCTCCGCTGAATTACCGAACACAGAGACGATGACATTTCCGCCGGTATATCGCGAGATAGTAATCGCATTCTCTCCCTTAGCAGCCCCTGCATCCTCGGAAAGCGTGGTCCATCCCATATCCCGAATTGCGTCTTCATTCTCCGCCAAGACTACCCGCCAGGTATTCCCGAACGTTCCTTTGTCATTCTGATGCAGAAGGAAGCCTGCGACGTTGCGCAAATATAAACGCCAAAAGCGTCCCACTGCCGTATTCGGTTGGAAACCATCGCGCAGTGCGCCCTGTTCGTAGTTGAAGTTTAGCTCCTTAATTAAACTACCATTCAGCACAATTAAGGTTTCTGCGCCCGGCGTGTTGCCGCTATGCTCCACGCCATAGCGCGGATCGGCCATAGCTTCGGCTAACGCCACGAGGATTGGCATATATTCAGGGCGGCATCCCGCCATCACGCCATTGACTGCGACATTCAAAATTGTCGCTTCACGATTATCCGGTAACAACCGACCGATAACCTCATCCGCCAAACGATCGGTGAATGCCAAAAATTCTTCAATCTTGTCCATCGTTGGTGGGACGATCGGTAATCCATCCGTCCAGCCATTCTCAAGAAATAGACGATTAACCTCCTCAAATGTTCCTTCAAAGAGAATTTCACGAGGGTCAGGCTCTTGCATGGCCTGCGCCTGCAGCGGTTGTTCGGTGAGATTCCGGATGACGTCATCCACGGTAACGTCCAAGACGTTCGCCCGAAGTTCATCATTGGTTTGCACATCAACGTGCCCCGGAACCATAGCCAGGGGCAGGTTTGGCATCCCCAAACCAGACGATGTTGTGCCCGCTTGTCCAACAAACCCTTCACAGACAAGAGATGAACTGGGAACTCCAGCTTCTTCAGCAGCTGCGCTTGCCCGCAACACGGCGGGCGTGCAGCTGCCTCAGCAACCCATGCCGGAAATTACGGCTTCGGTACCGGTCATTTTGATCTTATCCGACAAGCCAGCGATCACCGCATGCTCGTCTCCACCATGGGTCGATCCAAATTCGTCGTAATTGACGAACTTGATCTTTGGATAGCGCTGTTTCAAGCCTTCCTCTAGGACCGGGAAAACCTCGTCACCCCGGAATAGATAGTCCCAGACAAAGCCAACAGTCTTGCCTTCCAATGAATCGAGCCGTGTCGCAAGTGGCGCAATATCTTGCGTCTTTTCCCCGCGCGGCCACACTACCGAATAGGCGCTAGGCTCGTTCCTGAGCATGAGCATTCTCCTTAAAAGCGACGTACTTACACAAAGATATTGCCTCCCACTATCGCACGGCAAGGATTGGGGCTTGCCAGCCCAGGCTCATAAACGGCCTAATTAAGAATGAGTTTTTTGGAAACCATAGCCTCTGGCCTAGCACTTGGTGCGAAAATTCGCGGCATCAATCTTGCCGGAGAGATTCCACAAGCGGTCGCCTCCGCTCTTAAGGACGCCTGGCACAAACATCTCGTACTGTTGTTCCGGGACCAAGAATTGGACCAAGACACGCTCCTGACTGCATCCAACCTGTTCGGCCCACCTCAAGAAGGCGGTGCACATAAATATTTCAAAAAGGGTGGGTTCGAAGCCGGGCGTGGTCTCCTCGCCACGCGCCCCGAAATTACGGTAATCTCCAATCTTGATGAGAATGGAGTGCCAGTTCGCGAAAACGCAGGTCTTGGCAGCGGCGAGGTCGTCTGGCATTCCGACAATTCTTATATCGAAACACCTCCCGCTGGCAGCATGCTTTATGCGATAGAGATCCCGGAAGGAGGCGGAGGCGAAACTGCTTTTGCCAACCAATATTTAGCGTACGAGACGCTCCCTGATGTTATGAAAATAGTGATTTCCGGCAAATACCAAGTGCACGATTCAAGTCGCAATAGCGCAGGGGTCCTCCGGCCAACAGCCAAACTGCCAACCAAACCGGAAGAAGTCGAAGGCCCAACCCATCCCATTGTCCGCATTCATCCAGCTACTGGTCGCCAGGCGCTCTATCTTGGCCGGCGTCGGAATTGGCCCTCGAACTACATCATCGGCCTCGAGAATGACAAAAGCGAGGCGATATTAGACAGGTTATGGCGTCACGCAACGCAAGACGAATTCGTCTGGAGCCATACTTGGCGAGCGGGTGATGTATTATTGTGGGACAACAGATGTGCCTTGCACTCTCGCACTGCGCTCGATCATACGCGACCTCGCGTGCTTCATCGGACGCAAATTCAAGGCGAAGCTGTGATCGCGGGATAACCCTCGCCCGACCGGCGCTTTGCCCTAAATTTTATATCAAACGCATAATACCATTTGAGGAAAAAGAGATGCGCGGCACCGTGGCGACGATCAAAGTTAAAGAGGGTATGGCCAAAGAGTTCGTGGCAGCGGCCATGAAGCTGGTCGAGGCCGTCAACGCGAATGAACCGGATTGCTTACTTTATCAACTTTATAAGACCGACGACGAGCACACCTATGTCTTCATGGAACGATACAAGGACTTAGCAGCGACCGAATTTCACCGTAACTCAGACCACTTTAAAACTTTAGGTGCAGCAATGGGGCCATTCATGGCCGGGCGTCCCGATGTGATACGGATGGAAGAGGTCGAATAGCTTCGCGCCACCCCTTCGATGTAGATCAACGTCACTTGCCTCGGTAATCGCATAATAATACGAACAAAGCTGGAATTGCGCTGGCAAAGATCAGTTAATCATCTCCGGGATCGGCGAGATACTGGTCGCCATAGTGCAATCGGACAAAATCCTCACTCACCAAACCCGAGCGAAGGTCTTGCTTAAGCGCAACTTCCGATCGTTTCCCTGGATTGCCAAAACCACCGCCGCCTGGCGCACGGCAGAGAAAACTATCACCCGGAACAAGCGTTCGCTGAATACCCGGTTCTTGACGTTCGCCATTGACGTAAAGCTCGCCGTTGGGAGCTCCACCGCCACCCTGCACTCCTGGTACCGGGTGAATAAATCGTCCCCCACGGAAACTAACCAAAATATCGTCAAGCGGGCCCAGGTCGTCTGCCAACACCTCTACCTCAAATTCCTGACCGAAACCCCCTCGGAATTCTCCTGGCCCCGCTGAGTTTTCCCACAGCGCACGTTTCTTCACCAAAACCGGCACTTCAGATTCCAAAACCTCAACCGGCGTGTTGCCGACATTGACAGGAAACGTTAGGCAGGACACTCCATCACTGTCGGGACGTGCACCCATGCCACCATTGATGCAATTCAAAGGCGCAAATGGCGTGCCGTCCTGCTTCTTACCAAAAAGATATTGCCCCCACATCGGTGTCGATCCCGAGCCGGAGACAATGCGCTCAGGCACAGCATCCGCCAACGCGCAATAAATAATTTCCGCCAAGTGATTGCCGATAGCAGTTCGGGCAAATGTTGGCGCCGGAAAGGTACAATTCACGATCGTACCTTCATCGGCCTTAATTGTTAATACCCGCAGCGTGCCCTCATTAATCTTGATAGGCAGGTCGAGGGCCGCATTCACGGCAAAGGTTGTATAGGAAGACGCGTAGGTCAGCGTGCAATTCACCGCTGACTTCACCTGTGGTGAACTGCCGCCGTAATCGATCTCAATGGCCTCGTTGTCCACAGTGACCTTGCAATGAATTGTGACCTCTTCCCCAGTCTCAATATCAATGACCGCCTTGTGTCGAAATACGCCATTGGGCAATTTACCAACCTCGGCCCGAGCCACGGCTTCGCTGCGTTCGATAATCTCCTCCGCCAAATCCTGCAGGTCTTGCCAGCCACGTTCAACACAAATGCCCTTCATGCGCTCGCACCCAACATGATTGGCAGCGAATTGCGCGCGAAGATCTCCGACAACCGTGCCGGCGGAACGAACATTATTTTCTATAAAAGCCAGAACATCTGTATTCAGCTCGCCCGCGATAAAAATTTTCAAATGCGGAATGCGCAAGCCTTCTTCGTAATTGTCTCGGCTTTCAGTCGTAGCGCGCCGCCCACCGATATCCACATGGTGGCAACAAGAAACAGTATAACCAATCAAGCTGCCGTCGAAGAACACCGGCGTCGTCACCGTGATGTCATTATGGTGCCCACTTCCGTCCCAGGGATTGTTGCCAATCAAGACATCGCCATCAATTAATGTTTCGGGTGGATTGTCACGCAACATACAGCTCAACATGTGTCCCAGCGGGCCACAAAGACCAGGCGTCGAATCCGGCGATTGAGCCAACAAACGCGCCTCCCGGTCGAAGATGGCCGTCGCGTAATCATTCACATCACGAACAACAGTCGAGAAGGACGTCCGCTTCAATGTTGCAGCCAATTCATCTACCGTCGAATTCAAACGACGCCAGAACATTTCCAATGTGATTGGGTCCAGTTTTGCGCCCGTCATTGCTGTTCCCCGCGTCCCGTTAATTCCAACAGAAGACTGCCGTACTCGTCGACCGTCAGTCTGGTGTCACTACCGATGATCGTTGTTGATTCGTTTTCTTGAATAATAATAGGACCAACACTTTGAAAGCCGGGTAAGAGATCCCCGCGTTCGTAGACCACATGCTCCCGAAAACCGTTTGCGACCGGACAATAGGCCGGACGTGAACCGACAGGTTCCGCCGTTTCATCTCCAGTCTCCGCGACTAAGGAAATATTACCCATTGAGGCCGTCGCAGTAAGGCGAAGGTTTATAAACTCCAATTCAAGATCATCATAAGTCCGGCCATAGAGTTTGCGATAGGTCTCGTCGAACCAGCCTCGCACATCAGTGGAAGTAGCATCCGCGAGCAACGCATCTGGAAATGAGATCATGACATTGTACCCTTGCCCAACATAACGCATATCGGCCGCTCGTTCGTAAACGAGGTCGTTCGGGTCTATGGATTCCGGCATACGTTCCCGGCATTCAGACACCATCGCGGCAAATAGCGTATCGAGCTTTCCGAATTCCGCTACGTTTAAGCGGACTCGATTCGTACGAACGGTATCGTAACTCACTGGTGCCACGACCATGCCAATAGCTGACGCAACGCCAGCCCGCGGCGGAATAAGAATACGTCTAATACCAAGACGCCGCGCTAGATCGACCGCGTGTACTGGACCGCAGCCGCCAAATGCCACCAATGTATAAAACGCCGGATCCTCGCCATGCTCCGTCACATAAACTTTGGCGGCCGCAGCCATGTTTTCATTTACGATACCATGGATCCCATACGCCGCCTCTGTTATGCCGAGCCCAAGCGGCGTGCCAACGGTTCGTTCGATAGCAGTCTCCGCTGCAGCCTTATTCAGCGACATCTTGCCGCCCAAAAAATGCGCCGGATCGAGGTAGCCTAGAACTAGGTCTGCATCGGAGACGCTTGGCTGCGTCCCGCCTTGGCCATAACAGGCCGGCCCCGGGTCTGCGCCCGCACTTTCCGGCCCCACCTGCAGCGTGCCAACCTCCGAAATCTGCGCCAACGACCCGCCGCCCGCGCCACTTTCCAGGAGGTCGAGGACAGGGACACGAACGGGAATGCCACTGCCTCGCTTAAAACGATGAACATGCGCCACCTCAAAATCCGTCGTCCGGGAAATTCGCCCATCTTGAACCAAACACATCTTCGCCGTTGTGCCCCCCATATCAAAGGACAGGACATGTGACAAACCAGCAAGGCGCGCGTAGTGAGCCGCCCCGAGGGCACCGGCGGCCGGGCCAGATTCAATAATCCTCACCGGAAATTCTCGTGCTGTCGCCGACGAATTGATCCCACCACTCGACTGCATCAAAAGCAGCTCGCCACCGATGCCTGCACTGTTCATTCGTTCTTCAAGACGAGTGAGATAGCGAGCCGCTACCGGTTTCGAGTAGGCGTTCACGACGGTTGTAGAAACGCGCTCATACTCGTTGATCTCCGGCAATACTTCTGATGAGAGCGAAACCGGCAGATCAGGGGCGATCTCGCGTATCAACTCATGTATCGCTTGCTCATGAATCGGATTTTTATAGGCATGCAACAAGCATACGGCGAGACTTTCGACCCCCTCCCGCATTAGGTTAGCAATCGTCTCTCGCAGGGCCCTCCGGTCAAGGGCCTTTAGGACTTTGCCATCAGCATGGACACGCTCAATCGCCTCCAATCGCAGCGCCCGTTCAACCAACGGCTTGGGAAAGTTGATCTTAAGGTCCCAACCGTCGTATCGTTTCTCTCGTCCAATTTCAATGACGTCGCGGAACCCTTCCGTAGTGATCAGGCCTGTCCGGGCACCCTTGCGTTCAATCACGGCATTAATCACAAGTGTTGTGCCGTGAATATGGGTGGAAAGATCGGTCCGGACGACGCCGCCTGTCAATGCAACGACGCCGTCCTCAATAGCCTTTGAAGGATCGCTCGGCGTCGTCAGTCTTTTGTGAATTCGGATATCGCCAGTCTCCGTATCAACAAGGGCGAAATCCGTAAAAGTGCCGCCAATATCGCTACCTAGGCTAAGAGGCATCTGCGGGCCCTAACCTTGCCACCCGACAGCTTTCTCCTCAATCAAGTTATTGACATCGGCCTCTGAAAATCCCCACTCAATGAGGCCGGAACGCGTATCGGCACCATAATCCGGCGCCGCACCTTTTACAGAACCAGGTGTGCGGCTGAACCGCGGTGCTGGGTTGGGTTGAGGAACACCTTCGACATCCACAAAACTGCCACGTGCCTTGTTGTGAGGATGGTCCGGCGCCTCATTAAAGGTCAAGACCGGCGCGAAACAGATATCAGTACCTTCCATAATTTCACACCACTCATCACGCGTCTTCGTCCTAAATATTGACGCGAATTTTTCTGACATCGCCGGCCATTGCGATGCATCCATCTGAGGCGGCAGAGAATTATCGCCAGCCAAGCCAAGTTTATCCAAGAGGATGGCGTAGAACTTGGCCTCGATAGAGGCTATAGAAACAAACTTCTCGTCGCTTGTTTCATAACAACGGTAGAAATGAGCACCACCATCAAGAAAGTTACTTTCGCGCTCGTGGTTGTAATCGCCAACGGCCGCCATGCCGTAGATACCAAGCGCTAAATAAGCTGAACCTTCGGTCATCGAAATGTCCACGACCTGCCCTTCTCCCGAATTGCGAGCTTCGTAAACACCAGCCAGAATTCCAAGCGCCATTGACATCGCACCACCGCCCATATCAGCGACAACATTCAGCGGCGGGATCGGTTTTTCCTTTGAGCCAACCGCGTGAACAATTCCCGTCAACGAGAGATAATTCAGATCGTGGCCCGCAGCATGTGCCAAAGGTCCCGTCTGCCCCCAACCAGTCATCCGCGCATAGATCACTTTTTTATTGCGGGCAAAACAATCACTTGGACCAAGACCCAGCTTCTCCGTCACCCCTGGGCGGAACGGATCGACCAGCACATCCGCCTCTCCAACCAGTTTGAGAATTGTCTCCAAGCCTTTGGAATGTTTTAGATCAACTGAGACTGACTTTCGTCCCCGACGCGTCAAATCGGTACGGCGGTCCCGACCAATTCCAAGCCCCGCATCCGCATTCCGATCGATCCTCAAAACGTCAGCGCCGAGATCGCTCATGAGACTGCAACAAAGCGGCGCCGGCCCAATACCCGCCAATTCCAATATCTTTAGGCCGGCAAGCGGCCCGCCTTTACCATTGTCCGTGCTCATGTCGAACGTTCCTCTATCTAGTGACTGTTTGAAGGCGAAAATTAATGTAGCATCCAGACGCATTGCCGCCAGCGGCAGTGCGTGAATTACCTTGGCGGGGGAGATAACATGTCTAAAGAGGACTACTGGCGTTGGACCGCAAGCGAAGCCGTTGAACATCTGCGAACGGGTGACATCACATCCGTGGAATTGATAGAGGCCGCGATTTCCCGAATCGAGGAGGTCGATCAGTTCGTCAATGCGTTACCCATCCGCTGCTTTGAGCGTGGTATCAAACAAGCCAATACGAGCAAACCCAAGAGTATCCTCGCAGGTTTGCCCATCGCTGTGAAGGATTACAATGATGTCAGCGGCGTCCCGACGACCTATGGCTCGCCAATATACGCCAAGAACGTGCCCAAAACCTCTGATGCGACCGTAGCACGGCTCGAAGAGAATGGCGCCATACCGATAGCAAAATCTAACGTCCCGGAATGGGCGGGTGGCCATACCTTTAATCCCGTCAATGGTCTAACGAGGAACCCGTGGCATACACAAAGAAGCGCCGGTGGTTCCTCGGGCGGTTCCGGCGCCGCTTTGGCTAGTGGCCAAGTCTGGCTCGCCACCGGGAACGATCTGGGCGGCAGCCTGCGCACACCGGCAGGGTTCAACGGTGTGGTTGGGCTGCGGCCGGGGCCCGGCGTCGTTCCGCGTGGCCAGCGCCTACAAGCCTTCGACACACTGTGGGTCGAAGGCCCCATGGCGCGGAATGTCGCCGATATTGCACTGATGTTGGACGCTGGTAGCGGACAACACCCGCACGATCCCTTTTCTTTTGATCACGCCAGTTCTTTCGTCGCCGCACTTGAGGCCGCAGACAAACCGCTGCGGGTCGCCTATAGCTCAAATCTGGGCATCGTTCCAATGTCGAAAGAAGTTGCCGAAGTGACAAATAGTGCTGCAAAGAAATTGGCCGGTGCGGGAATTGATGTCACCGACGACATGCCGAATTTCACGGGTGCATTAGACAGTTTTCAGACGCTGCGCGCCGTGCTCCTCGGCACCATGATGGGAGAACTTCTGGAGAAGGAGCGAGAGCGCATCGCAATCGATATTATAGGCAATGTCGAACGTGGATTTTCTGTTAGACCAGAGGAACTCTTTGAAGCGGAACGCAACAGATGGGTGCTATTCCAGCGGATGGTAAAATTCTTCGAAAGCCACGACTTGCTTATTTGTCCATCCGCATCAATCCCCGCATTCCCCGTAGAACAACGCTACGTCACAGAGATCGACGGCAATCCATGCAAGACTTATATCGATTGGTTCGCCATTACGTTTGCTTTAACTATGACCTCATGCCCGGTCATAAGCCTGCCATGTGGATTTACGGAGACAGGATTGCCAATCGGCTTGCAGCTCGTCGGCAAGCCGCGTGGTGAAGCGGAATTGCTACGCATTGCGAAATGGATCGAAGATTTATTTGGCATTTCCCAGACACTGCCTATTGATCCGCGCGTTCATCAAGAATGAAGATTGAGGAAGTTAAACCGTTTTCGCTCAACAAACATACCTGCTCTACCCCTATTCAGCTTTCCAGATCGACCTAATCTCGATTTAGAAGACACTATTAAAATTTGGCGTCCCCGTCGAAATGCTGGAGTACGCATGACCATGGAGCTAATTCAATTTAACGCGCCACACGGTGCCGAGATCCGCGGGCTCGATCTTGCACAACTAATGCCGACGAAAACGGTCGAGTGGGTGCAGAATGCCTGGCATAAAAACCCTGTTCTATTATTCCGTGGTCAGGATTTGGACGATCAGCAGTTAATGAGGTTCGCCCGCAATTTTGGCGAATTAGAATTACCCCCAAGCCGACTTCTAAAATATTCACACGGTTCCGGGCAAAAGGATGACGTGCCACCGGAAATCAACGTCATCTCCAATATTATCGAAGATGGCAAGAAAATCGGCCAACTAGGTGCAGAAGAAGCGAAATGGCATTCGGATACCGGCTTTGTCGAGAAGCCACCCGCCGGAAGTTTTCTTCATGCCAAGGAACTGCCACCCGAAGGAGAAGGTGGCAATACGTCATTTCTAAACCTCTATGATGCCTACGATGCACTCCCAGAGGACCTACAAGAGACAGTCGAAGATCGATGGTCAAAACATGACCCATCTTATACAAGTGACGGAGTACTGCGGGAGGATTTCAGAGCCTATCCCGATCCCTCGATGGGCCCCGGTCCTAGCCATCCGCTGGTTCGTGAGCATCCTGAAACCGGACGGAAAGCGCTATATCTCGGTCGGCGTTTCAATTCCTATATACTTGGTCTTCCCGTCGAAGACAGCGAAGCATTGCTCGACCGGCTCTGGAAACACACGACACAATCGTGCTTTATGTATGAGCACGTTTGGTCGCTAGGCGACGTGTTAATTTGGGACAACCGATGCATTATGCATCGCCGCGAACCTTTCAACCCGAATATGCGGCGTCGGATGCACAGGGCTCAGACCGTCGGCAGTCGACCATACCGCTAGTTACCTGAGAACACTTTACCATCAAAAGTTTCACGCATAGTGAGCCCCTCAACGGGCAGGCGTTTTAACTTGGTCAATTGCTTCACGGGTTTGCCGATCGGAACGACGGCACAAACGGCGAAGTTCTCCGGAATATTCAAAAGCTCCTTCACCTTATCTTCTTGTGCACACGCCAGTGTCGTGATGGTACCCCCAAACCCGGCCTGGCGGACACCCAACAAGACATTCCATACGAAGGGATAAATCGAGCCGCCACTGATAATTCCGACACGATCCAAATCTTGATCCATCGAGGCCACAACTTTCAGGTCTACAATAAATACCAATGCCACCGAACAATTCTTAACCGGTTCAACCAACATAGAAGCCGGTTTGGTCGCCTCAATTTGTTCCGGCGTGCAAACAGTGGGGGTGTAGGGATTCCACGGATTCTCACCTGCATTTATCTGTGCAATATACCGCTTCGCCGCCGGTCTGTTTAGTTCACCGAGAGCATTCTTTTTTCCCTGATCCCGGACGACGATGACCCGGTTTCCTTGCCGATTACCGCCACTCGGTGCAAATCGAGCGTTGTCGAGGATTTCATAGAGCATACTGTCCGACATTTCTTCACCGGTGTATTCGCGCGCTGCGAAAGTAGAGCGCATAACATCATTGAGTTCCATTTCTCACTCCCAAAATCAACCATTGGCCTTCCGAAGCCTACCGTGCACCATTCTAAACGCTAAGAGAGCCAAATTTGCACACCTGCGTTTATCTATCGTAAGTTCCGTGTTGTCGATATAACGAAAATCAGAACAAACATGCCCGATTACTACAAACCAGATTTAGGCCTCGACCCAGACAACCCATTCGCTCGAGATCAAGACGGCAAGCTCGTCCGCCGTTCCTATTGGATGGACCTCATCGACAGCTCGGTTGTGCTCGCGATGACAAAGGGCGTCGGTGCCTACCTAACTAACGATCAGAAACGTGCACATATAGCCGACATAAAGCGCGAACACCTGATCGACGAGATCTTAACCCAGGAAGTCTTCCCACCGGACGATGATGAAGTTTAGATCGCGGTCAGGCAACGACGAAACGACCGATCGCGCTTTAACTGCCATTCGCGGCTCATCGCGTCACTGCGGTTAAAGTAGCGTTCCGCATACAGCAATACCCACTGACGTCCGCGCGTCGATTTGGCACCTTTGCCTGAATTATGTGCCGCCAATCGACCCTGGAGATTATTAGTCCAGCCAACATATGTGCGCATGCCGCCGTTAGTATCCGATCCCAACACATATACATAACAGTGGTTTGTCCGTTGACGCATCAGTCGAAATTACTCGTTTTAACGCGATTTTTCTTGATTGAACCTCGATGCTTTTTCGATTGTATCCGGCGCTCCTTGGCGCCGCGGCTCGGTTTTGTCAAACGCCGGCGCCGGGGCGGAGTTGCCGCCTCCCTGATCAACACAACGAGTCGTTCCAATGCATCTTGCCGATTGCGCTCTTGGCTTCGATATTGATCTGCGGAAATAATTATTATGCCTTCTCGCGTCATGCGCCGTCCCGCCAACATTTGCAGTCGGCGGTAGATTTCAGGATTAAGGTTGCGCGATCGGAGAGCGTCGAAACGCAGTTGGACCGCGGTCGAGACTTTGTTGATTTTCTGACCACCTGGCCCAGAGCTTCGAACGAAACTCTCCTTAAGCTCATCTTCGGAAATTGAAATATGTTCCGTCACAAGTATCAACAGAGGCGTCCTTGTATTCTTGTTCGAAACACGTGGGGGATTTAACCCAGCCGGTTCACCCCATCAAATGCAGCCGTCTTGTAGCACTCGGCAAGTGTGGGGTAATTGAAAACCGTATCGATGAAATAATCAATCGTTCCGTTCATCGTAAGAACCGCTTGACCAATATGGATCAGCTCGCTTGCACCCTCACCAATGATGCAAACACCTAAAAGGTTCCGAGTATCTGCATGGAAGATCAATTTCAGCATACCCGAGGCATCGCCAAGAATTGTTCCCCTCGCTATCTCCTTATATTCCGCCTTACCAATCTCATACGCCACGCCTTCTTTGGTGAGATCTTCCTCACTTTTCCCAATAATCGAAATTTCGGGAATTGAGTATATTCCGTAGGGAAGTAGATCAGGAATACTTTCCGCTTCAATTCCAAAAGCATGGCATGCAGAAAGACGCCCTTGCTCACTCGATGTCGAGGCCAAACTTGGAAAGCCGATTACATCGCCGACCGCATAAATATTATCAATACCAGTTTGATAATTCTCGTTAACTTTAATTCTACCCCGAGCATCAGCAGCCAATCCAGCGGCCTCTAAATTTAATCTCTCGGTCACTCCCTGACGTCCGACGCTGTAAAGCGCTTTATCCGCCGTAATCTGTTTACCGCTCTTTAGTTTAATTCGAACCCGACTTTGGCCTTCTTCTTCGAGTGTCTCGAGGCCCGTAACTTCTTCACCAAGACGCAGCGTGACCCGGTTCTGGCGCATATTATAGACCAGCGAATCAATGATCTCCGCATCAACGAAATCAAGCAATCGCGCACGCGCGTCTAACAGTGTAATCCGGACACCTAAGATAGCGAAAATAGTGGCAAATTCGACCCCAATGACACCGCCACCGATAATAGCCATAGTCTTTGGCAAATCCTCCAGCTCCAACATATCGTCACTGGTAAAGATACACTGTCCATCAAAAGGAATATGCGGATCACGCGCCGCCGTCGTTCCCGTCGCAATTACAATCTTATCCGATGTTATGTCTGCATGCTGATGTGAACCTAGCGCTTCCAATCGGACTGTATGATTATCCACGAAACTAGCATGAGCAGTGTGTAATTCGATACCGTTCCGCTGTAACTGATGTCGGACCACGTCCATTTCTGTTTGGATTACATGATCAGTGTGATGCAGAAGATCCGGCATCGTGATATTTTGCTTCACAGTATAGGATGCGCCGTAGACATTTCGCTCTCGGTAGCCGGAAAGATACAAGGCGGCTTCCCGCAAAGTCTTGCTCGGTATTGTACCTTTTCCGATGCATATACCACCCACAACAGCACCCGCCTCCGCAACACCTACGCGCTTGCCGAGTTTAGCTGCCTGAATTGCGGCACGGTGACCCCCGGGGCCCGTCCCAATAACGAAAAGATCGTAATCGTACATCGTCCACCAATTCTTGCGAAACGCGCCACCGTTCCAACGCTGGATTAGGCTCGGACTCCATAAGGATAATTCTAAATAAAATCCACCCATTCAACAACATGCGTTACCAGCTGCCAATCAGATGTGAAAGTTCTCAAAAATTCTTTAAATAGCCATTCTGAGTTCTTGAAAATCTCGAGGACTCGAAAACAAGACAATTGGCTACAGCTTCTTAGGCAAGACAACAGGACAGCAATACATCCAGGGGGCAAAGGTGTCGCATAAACTAATGTCGACGGTCGAACTTGCGGAAGAGATTACAGCACTAAATTTTGAGCAATTAGCAAAAGATGACATTGAGCAAATACAGAGGCTTATACTTGATTATTCAGCTGTAACGCTCTGCGGTTCAGTCCAACCTTGGGGTCGTATGTTGACGGCCTGGGCACGCAAAAATGGCAGTGGAAACTCCTTTTTGATTGGCAGCGGGGGCAGTGCGCCGGCATCTATTGCAGGTATGGTAAATGGCACTTCAGCCCACGGTTACGAACTCGACGATACGCATGACAAGTCGATGAGCCACCCGGGGACTGTAGTAATATCCGCAGCACTGGCTGTCGGAAACGATCTCAAAGCGTCGGGTAAAGATATTATGATTTCCATTGTCGCCGGTTACGAAGCGATGACGCGCATTGGCATGGCGGCAAATCCACTCAAAGTAATCGAGTTTGGACGACACCCCACCTGCCTATTCGGCCCGTTTGGTGCCACAGCTGCCGCCGCACATCTAATTGGCATAGATAGCGCCAAACTCGCCAAAGCTTGGGGCCTTGCTCTTTCTATGGCAAGTGGCGCTAACCAATTTGCCTTTGAGCCTAAGGGCACGATGGTCAAGCGCATGCATGGCGGAATCCCGGCCCAAAATGGAGTAACCGCGGCGCAGCTCGCTGATATAGGCGTCGAAGGGCCAATCGAAGCATTGGAAGGGGGATTTGGATTTTTTCATCTCTTCGGTCTCGATCCAAAACCAGAACTTCTAAGTAAGAGTGCCAATGAAGCCTTCGAAGTTCACAATATTTCGATCAAACCGTATTCCTGCTGCCGCAAATTCCACTCACTGATAGATGCGCTTGGCGATGCAACAGACGGCTTTACGCTCGACCTCGATACGATCGCGAGGATCACCGTCAAATCGCCCGAGACAGCCATCGGCCAACATCAAATGCGCCGCCCAGACTCGGTTATGGCTGCCCAATACAGTATGCCGTACATCGTCGGCGCAACCTTGGCTTACGGACCAACCCGCTACGACGCATTCAACTTAGATTATCACGACGACAAACGCATTCTCGATATCGTAGACCGCGTTGAAGCCGAGCACGATGCAGAGTTAGATGAATTCGTGCCGGCCAAAATGCCAAACCGGGTTGAGTTACATATGCATAATGGATCGACCCGCTCAGCTGAAGTAATGGATAGCCGTGGTACTCCGGTGCATCCTCTTTCGACTGACAGCGTTCTTGAAAAGGCGCGCGCGCTTTGTCAAACAGTTGACCCAGATATCGATTTAAACGCAATCGTCAACACAATCGATCAGTTTACTAATTGCGATGACGTGCATGAACTAACCACCTTGCTGACGGTGCCCAGTTTTGAGGAAGAGATGAAGGACGGATGCTATCGAACAACCGCACAATCAGCGGCTGAATAAAAATTTTAATCAATAGTGATATTTCAGAAAGGGGCCTTGAAGGCGTTCACATCTGTCTGCAGCTAATTAAAGGCTATGGAACTTACGCAGCTTTAATAACACTTCTAACTTCCGTTCAACTTAGCGCCAACCACCGCCGCCATTTACGTACACGGTATCCGCCGTCATGTATTCGCAGGCATCAGAGCACATGAACAACACCAACTCCCCAATTTCCTCGGGCTCTGCGAAACGCTTCATTGGTACGTCATTTTTAAATCGTTCCATCAACTCAGGTGACGTCTTCGCCGCTTCTTGAAAGGCCGTACGGACCGGCCCCGGCGAAATCGATAAACAGCGGATACCTCTGTCGGCAAACTCACGGGCTACGCCAAGTGTCATCGTCACAACCGCCCCTTTGGCAGCGGCATAATGGATCGAAGAACCAGGTGCGCCACGTTTGTGAGACATACTTGCAACATTTACGATCACACCGCCCCCATTCTCCAACATATGAGGCAGCACAGCCTGCATGGAGTGGTAAACCGACTTAGCATTCAGATCAAAGGTCTGATCCCAGAGATCGTTATCGATATCGAGAAACGTGGACCTCCGACCAGCAGCGCCCGCTGAATTGAACTGAAATTCGACAGATCCGAACTCTTCAATTGCCCGTTGTATCATTGCGTCTACCTGTTCACGCTTGGTAACGTCACACGCAAGACCCAAAGCCCCGCCGCCCTTTTGAATAATCTGGTTCGCCGTTCGCTCGGCTCCCTCAGCATCAATATCGCCGCAGACCACATTAGCACCTTCACGCGCAAAAATCTGTGCCGTCGATCGCCCGATACCACTGGCAGCGCCAGTAATAACAATGGTTTTACCAAAAAAAAATTCAGGTGTTTTGGGCATTTTGCATTTCCCTTGCGAGTGAGTTGGATCCCTAAAATGACATCGTCCCCGAGTCATAAGCTTCAAGCAGGGGTTGGCGTGATTGGTTTGGACGTTACATTCGGTCTCGAGAAACCTTAGGCCCGGAGGAAAATATGCCAGGATTAAAAACGGAAATTTGTGAACGGATCGGAATTGAATATCCGGTCTTTCAAGCCGGTATGGGTTTTGTGGCGCGAGGTGCTCTTGCCGGCGCAGTCTCGGAGGCGGGCGGGCTTGGTGTTATTGGTGCCGGTTCCAATATGACGCGCGACGAAATTAAGACTGAAATTGATGCTGTTCGGGCCATTACCGACAAGCCATTTGGCGTCGACATTCTTTTCGCAACAGTACGTGCAGAAGGCGAAGTCGCAGCAAAATATACTGAAGCAGTTCAAGAAATGGTTGATGTCGTTATCGAGGAGAAGGTTCCGGTTCTGATCTCGGGCCTAGGCAGTCCAAAGGATGCAGTTCCCGCGGCGCATTCCGCCGGCATCTACGTAATGTCAGTTTGTGGGGCCGTCCGTCACGCTGAAAAAGCAGTGGCCGATGGCGTCGATGCCGTAATCGCTTCTGGCGTAGACGGGGGTGGTCATGTGGGACGAATTGGCACAGCCATTCTTATTCCTGCGGTCGTCGATGCCGTCAATGTGCCTGTCCTTGCGGGCGGCGGTCTTGCGGACGGACGCGGTCTCGCAGCAGCCATGGCCTTTGGCGCGCAGGGGGTATGGATGGGGACACGATTTATCGCAACAATGGAATCCCGGAGCCACGAGAACTACAAAAACAAATTAGTTAGTTCGGATTCGACTGGCACTGTAATTACACGCGCGCATAGCGGCAAACCCTGCCGCCTGATAGACAATGATTACACTCGAAACTGGGCTTCGAAAGAAGACGAAATTTTACCTTATCCTTTACAGGTCCGCCAATATGGAGAACCCGCATCAGACCTTGGCCGCATCCAAGGCGATGTCGAAAATGGAGTTCTTCCGGCTGGACAAAGCATCGGCCTCATTCATGAAGTTAAAACCGCCGGCGATGTCGTAAAAGATATCGTGGAAGAGGCCGAAGCAGCATTGGCACGCCTCGCAGGTTAGTTTTTCCTCGCTCTGACCCTCTCCCACTGAGGGAGTAAGGTCAGAGCGACGGTTTTATTAAAAATTATTCGCTAAAATCACAACTACTAGCAACGCCGTATTTATTCGCTAAATCCTTCAACTTACCCCACGTTGCATTTTCGACATAGACACCGCCCGCGAGGCGTTCCATCCGACGTTTATGCTCAATTTCACCTGGATAAAGCACCTCTTCAACGCCTTGGGCGGGTACCGTAGCCTTTAGGTATTCTGCAAACTCGGTTACTTCAGCTTTAAATGTCTCCAACTCACGAAATGCCGAGACATTATAAATTGCAATAAAACAACCATCGTTGTGCTTTCCAGTTGGCTCCACACCAAAACCTAACCCTGTCAACAGACCCGACAGAATTTCGACCATCGCGGCCAATGCATAGCCCTTATAGCCTTCATTACCGCCCATCGGCTTAATGGCGCCCCCATCCTTAACTGTCGATGGATCGGTCGTCGGATTACCGTGCTTATCTATTAGCCAGCCTTCGGGTACATGCTCACCACGGGCTTCCGCTACTTCAAGCTTCCCAGCCGCGCCAGCGCAAGTCGCCATATCGAAATAAAATGGCGCTTCTAGGTTCGAGGGAAAGGCCATACAAATTGGATTAGTGCCCAGCTTTGGCTCGATCCCACCGAATGGCGCAACCCGCTTCGGACTGCGGCCTGAATCAGCCGTAATCATGCCGATCATACCTTCTTCAATTGCCATTAGCGGGTAATCTGCCAGGCGTCCAATATGGCCTTGGTAGTGTATTGTGCCTACCGCTACGTTCTGCGTTTTCGCTTTTTCAATCAATTTCTTCGTAATCGTTTCTGTCACCGTGAAACCGAAACCCCAATTGCCATTCACAACCAATGTCGTTGGCGATTCTTTTTCAATTTCAATTTCAGCTCCGGGGATGATGTGCCCCTTTTCAACCCGATCGCAGTAAGTGATTACACGCAACACTCCGTGCGAATCATGGCCGGCAAGATTGGCATCAATGCAGTGCCGTGCAACAATTTCCGCCTCAGCGGCACTGACACCGGCGCCCTGAAATATTGTTTCCGAAAGCGCCTTAAGACGATCGGCTGGAATTGTAGGCATATGTATTCTCCTTACTAGACGTTACTGGCCGGGGCCGCGAAATCTTTTTATCGCGTTTCTAACCAATGGGATTGGGGAATTGTTGAGTTAAATTTTTCAAATTGGCCGTGAAAATTGTCATTTCGAGAGGCAATAAATATGATTAAAGCGTGGGATTGTGGCGTCGCCATTGACATTTCCTAACGCGACGCAAGCGTCGCCCAAAGCGCATCGTCGCCGTCAGCCGCGACGGCTTCTCCCAGCCTCACGGCCCAGACACTTTCTGAACCAAACTCGTCACGCCATGACCAAACTCGTCTGCTATATCGATGCAATATATGCTCCATTGTAAAGCCAATCGCGCCATGAACCTGATGCGCGATACCTGCACCTTCGCCTGCTGCTTCACCTACTCGGATTTTGGCCGATGCAATCTCAAAGAAAACATCCTCATCAAAAGAACCGGCCCGTTGCAATGCGTCCGCTGCTGACCCCGCAGCGCAGACTGCCGCAGCAGTTTCACCAGCGAGGCGAGCAAGGTTGTGCTGTACAGCCTGAAATTTTGAAATTGGCCGCTCAAAAGCAACCCGGTCCTGCGAATAGGTGACGGAAATTTCTAACATCGCCTCAAGTGCCCCCGCCATCTCACAAGACCGAGCAAGCGCTCCCATCATAAAGAGCGCGTTTTCATCGATTTTTGTTGATGCGTTGCCAACCTCGCTTGCAACAACTCCGTCAAATGTCACATCGTCCTTTGCTTCATCTGCTAGGCTCGATCCGTCGGTGATCCGACAGGATGCGGCGTCCACTAAGGCGATGACAACCTGGCTGCCGCGATACGCAATAACTGCAAATGCATCTGCTTCGCGTGCGAAAGGAATGCCCCTCGCGGTGCCCGACAACGTATTACCATCGTCGATATCGAGCCGATCCTGTTCGCGGACCGGTGCAACCGACAACCTACCTCCCGGAAAACCAATCTCGCCCTGGCTTAATAACCATCCACCTAACATTGTCTCGGCTAATGGGGTCGGCACAGCGAACTTACCTGCCACACGAAGAATCTCGAAGGCATCACATAACTCTATTCCCGCACCTCCAAGCTCTTCTGGTACGAAGCCAGCAGTCAATCCAGCCTCTTCTAAAGCCGACCAAAGCGGCTCTTTCCAGCTGTCATCTTTTGCACTGTTGATCATCTGAGGTTCGCATAAATCCTGGAAAATGCGCGTTGACATATCGACAATGATGTTATCGTTCTCGCTCATTAGGCGTGATTTCCTCTATAGGCCGTCCTTGAGTGACAATCGCTTGCGGCGGTCCATATTAAGTTTGTGGTCGGACAAACGTGCATGTTCGACTTTCGCCTTTTAAAATTAGCCGTCGGCAGCGCCCTGGCAAGGATACAGCCATTTAGTTTGGCCCGAAGGTTAAAATAAGACAGAAAGGAAGCTAATACAGATGTCGACCGCAATTCAGTTCGATCCAGTTCGCCTCCCACCAGAATGCGAAGAGCTTCGCTCAGAAGTTAGGGAATTTGTGCGCGAGGAAATTGCCGCAGGAACCTTCAATCCGGAGACGACCCCTTTGGGCAATGGTCTGAACCGCGAATTTGCACGCAAAGTTGGGGAAAAAGGCTGGATTGGCATGACCTGGCCGAAACAATACGGTGGACAAGAGCGAAGCTTCCTAGAACGATATGTCGTTACAGAAGAGTTCCGTGCGGTAGCAGCACCAACACGGGTATTCTTCACCGCAGACCGACAAAGTGGCCCAACAATCATCCGTTACGGCAACGAGAAGATGAGAGCAAATATCCTACCTCGTATCATTGAAGGCGACTGTATGTTCTGCATTGGCATGAGCGAACCAAACTCAGGCTCCGACCTCTTCGCTGCCAGTTGCCGCGCAACTAAGACCGACGGGGGGTGGCAAATTAATGGAAGTAAGGTTTGGACAAGCGGAGCGCATCATGCCGACTATATGATCGGATTGTTCCGCACCTCCCAGCCAACTGAAAATAACCGTCGCCACGGTTTGACCAATTTTGTCGTTGATATGAAGAACACCGAGGGCATCACCTGCCGCCCAATTCTTCATCCGACAGGAATATATGAGTTCAACGAAGTTATTTTTGAGGACGCCTTTATTCCAGACGATATGATGCTTGGTACCCAGGATGAGGCATGGAAACAAGCGACGAGTGAATTGGCTTACGAGCGCAGCGGTCCCGAACGCTTCCTCGAGACTTTTTACATTCTACCGGAGTTAGTCAATGTCCTGGGCGATACTCCCGATACTCGGGGTGCCGAGGGCATCGGACGCCTGGTTGCACAAGTGCACACTCTTCGCCGTATGTCTGTATCTGTCAACGGGATGCTACAGGCAGGCAAGGAGCCGACAGTAGAAGGGTCTCTGGTCAAGGATCTTGGAACCAAGTGGGAACAAGACCTGCCCGCTAAAGTTCGGACCTTAGCGGCTTTTGCCGATCCGGATGCTGGAAACCGAACAGAATTCGACGACTTGATGCGCTTCGCCACGATGATCGCGCCAAAATTAACGATCCAGGGCGGCACAACTGAGGTCCTCCGCGGTATCATCGCTCGGGGACTCGGCCTCAGATAACACGGACTGTTTTCTGCCAATTACGATTACATTCACCCAGGAAACGTCTATGCCTGACCTTAAAGCTTTTCTGTCGCCTAATGCGGTAGCCGTGATTGGCGCAGCTAATAACACCGACATTCTGCGTGGCCGGATCATGAAGGTTATGATGGGTCATAATTTCGAAGCAACCGTCTATCCAATTAGCCGTAGCGATGAAGAAGTTTTTGGATTAAAGGCGTATAAGACAATTAGTGACGTGCCAGGGCATGTCGACCTTGCCATCCTCATTATTCCAGCGAAATTCGTACCGGAAACATTGCGTGAATGTGGCCGAAAGGGGGTAAAAGCCGCTCAGATCATCACGTCAGGCTTCGCCGAAGAAGTTGGCGATGACGGCATCCGACAACAACAGGCAATCCGTGATATCGCCGAAGAATTCGACATGGCGGTCTGCGGCCCTAATTCAGAAGGCTTCGCTAACACAAAAGCCGCGCTATGCCCAACCTTTAGCCCAGCAGTCGACGAAAACGACGAGCCACTCTTGCCAGATTATCGCACCAACGGATTTATATCCGCGATAGCGCAGAGCGGTGGGGTTGGATTTTCATTTTTTGACCGCGGTCGGCCAAAAGAGCTGCCATTCAATTATATTCTTACAACCGGCAACGAAGCGGCCCTTGAGGAGCTAGATTTCGTCGAGTATCTCATCGATTGCAACGAGACTGACATCTTCACCTTATTCATGGAGGATGTGAAAACGCCTGAGAAACTAGCGCGGGTCGGCGAAAAAGCACTACGTGCTGGCAAACCCATTATCGTCACCAAAGTTGGACGGTCTGACGCTGGCCAACGCGCCGCCGCGTCACACACGGCAGCGCTTGCTGGCGCATACACCGGCTACCGCGCTATGTTCGAACGTTATGGTATAATTGAGGGTGGTGATATCGAAGAAATTGTCGATATCGCATCTGGTTTCTCACATTGGGGTCACCTTTTACCGGCGGGCAAACGAATTGGAATTACAACCGGTTCTGGCGGTGCCGGAGGCTTGATGGCGGATACTGCAGCGCTGGGCGGTCTTAAAGTACCGGTACTAGATCCGGCGGCGCGTAAAAAGATTGATGCTTATCTACCCGCCTACGGTACATCACAAAACCCTGTCGACGGCACTGCCCAAGCGGTTCGCGAGGTTGGTTACGCAAGGCTCAACAAAATGGTCATGGACGCAGAAAATGTGGACGCCGTTATTGGTATTTGCTCGGCCCGCCATAGCACGACTTTCGGCCGTGAGCGGGACGACTTGATTGAGCTAAACAAAAACGCCAACAAGCCCGTCGTGCTTTGTTCCTACACGCTGCCGCGCGAAGGATCAGTAGAGATCGTCAATCGATGTGGCTTACCGCTTTACACCAATATGCGAAACTGTGCGCGTGCCCTGAAGGAAATGGCGGATTACCGAGCGATCCGGGAGCGCTTCCTAAAACGACCAAACATCAAGACCGCGGGTGTGGACGCTGACGTTAGTCAAAAATTGGCGGCTGCCGGACGCACTTTGTGCGAATACGAGGCAAGACCACTTCTTGCCGCTTACGGTGTCACCGATGCAAGCGGGAAGTTGACTACGTCGGGCGAAGAAGCAGCGGAGATTGCCGAAACAATCGGTGGGAAGTTAGCACTGAAGGTGCAGTCACCTGACATCTTACATAAGACTGAGGCGGGTGCGGTCGCACTAAATTTAGTTGGCGGTAACGAGGCGAAAAAAGCCTACGAATACCTTACGGCGAATGCACAGGCCTACAACCCCAGGGCCAATATTCATGGCGTGCTGGTGCAGCCCATGGCAAAAAAAGGGCAAGAATTGATCCTTGGCATAAACCATGATGAAGCATTTGGTCCGATGCTGATGGTCGGGATGGGTGGCGTCTACGTCGAAATCATGAAAGATATCGCTTTTGCACCAGTGCCATTGACGAAGGATGATGCACATGCGTTGCTCAATAAATTAAAAGGCCGTCCACTACTCGATGGCGTCCGGGGAGAACCCGCCGTCGATATATCCGCTCTCGTAAAACTCATGGTTAATCTCGGACGGTTTGCCGCCGACTTTTCAGGCACGATCAAAGAGGTCGACCTGAACCCAATCCTCGCGCATCCCGAAGGGGATGGGGTTACGGTAGTGGACGCACTGATCGTCAAACACACCGACTAATCGAGCGCCAAGCAGGCTTCCTTAAAAATTTCTAAAGGCGGCCGGTAGAGGCCAGCGCCCAGCCCACCTTCGCGACCAGTTTTCTCAACCAACCCCAGTTCCACAACTGGCGTCTCACCACATTCCACCACAGCCCGTGCCGACAGTCCCGCGCGCGCACGCGAATTCAAAAATTCGGGATGTACCCCCATCAGCAATTTCCCCGGCAAGGCAAAAATACTCTCGTTATAGTACCCTCTGTGCAACGCCTGCATGTCAGGACAGTAAGAGAGCGCCATAGCGCCAAGAC
>JAYZET010000004.1:0-92288 GCA_036337155.1 Pseudomonadota bacterium
CGATCTAGGCCTTAGCTAGGGCGTACCGCATGATGACTAACCCGATGTTTTTTTAAAAGTTCCCGTAGGCCCAATTTGCGGTTATGGACACCGAATGGATCTCGGCAATCAGGAAAGAGGGGTGGATGTAAAAGATAATGAATAACGCTAGTGGAGGTGATGCAACGCCACCATACCTCTTGTGGAACGGTTCCGAAGATGGACGAGCAACTTTAGTGTTAGCGCATGGTGCTGGCCAACCGATGGATTCGCCATTTATGGAAACGGTGTCTACGGGGCTGGCAACACGTGGAATTCGGGTTGCGCGATTCGAATTTCCATATATGGCGAAACGGCGCATTACTGGGCGAAGATTGGCACCGGATCGAATGCCTGTACTTTGCGAAACTTGGCGCAGAGTCGCTGAGGCTATTGACCCTCCGATATTGGTAGTAGGAGGCAAATCGATGGGGGGCCGCATTGCTAGCATGATTGCTGATGAGGTCGGTGCAGCCGGCCTGGTGTGCCTTGGATATCCGTTTCACCCGCCGGGTAAGCCTGAGAAGCTGCGCACCAAGCATTTGATAGACCTCCAAACTGAAGCCCTATTCTGTCAGGGCGAGCGCGACACATTTGGAACGCGGACCGAGGTCGATGGTTACTCACTTTCGACGCAAATTCGTTTTTCATGGGCGGTAGATGGGGATCACAGCTTTAAGCCCCGTAAAAAAGCGGGTCGAACGCTAAAGGAAAATCTTGATGAGGCAATTACGGATATTGCAGATTTTATTGCTTCTTTATGCCCTTGATGAATTGATAATAATTAATGCAAATTAGAATGAATTATCATGTGATTGTATGCAAATTGGAAATGCAAACATTAAAACATGAGCATTATGGGCGTTTTATTTTTCTCGATCTGCACAAAAATGCGCTGCTTTAGGAAGCCAAATAATGAGTGATACTGTGCCAAAATTACGAGATCGGCCCCAGGCAGAATTTATCAGAGAAAAAGTTGAAATGCTCGGGCCTGCTTTGGAAATTAAGAAACGTTCAGTAGTGATTTCTGGTCATAGAACCAGTGTTTCGTTGGAAACAGAATTCTGGCACTCGCTCAAGGAAATCGCAGCGCGGAACGGTCAAACGGTCAATCACGTGGTTTCAGAAATCGATAGTGAAAGAATTGGAAACCTGTCGAGTGCGATTCGCGTCTATGTCCTTCAGGATGCAAAACAGCGCTCTACCGCTGGAGCTGTTTGAAAATTCCCTTGAGTAGTTTTCCTGGATTGACTTTTTTACGCTTATCAGATTGCGATGATCCGCCTAGTAGTCCGGGGATCGCCTGCTGGAGCAGATCGTTTGATTTTTCTCCGACACTGGCTTTACCTTGTTTGAGTAATCGACCACCGACACGATTGCGTGACGGTGCATCGATCGGACCGGCGGCTGAGAATGTGATGAGGGGTTCCTGGCGCGGATCGTCGACTAATTCGGTGGTCGATGATAATTGCCAGCTCGGCAAGTCAACCCGGGCGCGTGTCGTTGCAATGTTTCCTTGGCTGTGAAGTGCAAGATTATTTGTTTGGATGATTCCGCGAGTAATTCGGATGTCACCGGAAAGGCGGGCTGAGTTGCGCCCAAAAGCCTGGTCTAGAGAGGCAAGCAACTGAGTGAATGGTGACAGGCTCTGAAGTTCTCTAACTTTACTGCCGAGCAAGCTAGCTAATAGATTACTGCCTACCGTGACGACGCCTATCTGATTTCGCTCTGACTTTGTCAAAAGAACTTGTGCCTGCCCTGATACTGTAGCATTGCCGTTCAGATTGGAGACGAGGCTGGCCTCGCTGTTTCCCTGTGTTGCGATATCAGCCTTTACAGTAAGGGGACCCTGCAGCCGGTCATGGCCAGTGAGTGATTTTAGCGCGAGACGGCTGTTCAATTTTTCGATAGACAGTTCCGCCTGGATCGTAGCTTTATTTCCACTTGGCTGAAGTGTGGCCTTACCTGAGACGTTCCCACCGAAGAGGCGTGCCTGGAAATCCTCTACGACAAATCGGCCATTGCCGAGCGCCGCGCGCAGAGTAGGCGTTTTAAGGCTAATATTTCCCTTGGTGAACGCTGCCATACCAATCCTCGCGACAGCATCGATTTCTATCGGAATTGGCATTGTTATCGGATCGGTAGACCAGCGTTGAGTTGGAAGCGATTGGGTTTGGCTCCTAAGGGAAGCGCGGTCGCCTCGTTGCGAACTGCGGGTTCGTGTTAACGTTTTCGGAGCAGGTGCCGGCAGAAAGAGATCAAGCAATACTTCGCTGGTTTTGAGATCAAGGTCAAATTTATGCCGTTTCCCCGCGAGGGTACCCTTAAAAGTTCCTGTGGCCGCCACAGGTCCAGCTGTAAGGTCCAATTTTTCAATAGCGAAAGCTTTGGCATCACCGCGCAGCGTCGCAGAGGCGTCGAGCAGCCCAAGTTTGCGGGCCGCCGGCTGATAAGAAGGGACAAACTTTCGGACGAAGCTCGACACTTCCGGATGTTTTAATGATACGCGTAGATTGGCCGATGGCTCGCTGGATAGTCGTGATATAGGGCCTTTGATCCGTGTCGATGCTCCAAGGGCCTTTAGCCGGAGGTCGGTTTGCAGATTTTCTAAATTTCCTTGCAGCGTTGCAGAGGCGTCGAGCGGCCCGAGTTTGCGGACTGCCGGCCGATAAGAGGGAGCAAACTTTCGGGCGAAAATCGACAGTTCCGGATGTTTTAATGATACGTGGAGATTGACCGACGGACCGTTGAGTAGTCGTGATAGCGTACCTTTGATTTTCGTCGATGCTCCAAGCGCCTTGAGCCAAAGGTTTGCCTGAAGGTCGTCTATCGTTCCTTCGAGGTGGCCATTGGTCGACACCTTACCAAGTTGCGTCGCTGTCATTGGCAGCGTTGCGCCAGCGAACCGAGCAAGTCGCGCCGCGTCTCTTAGTGCGATGGCATAGTCTAAAGAGAGTGTCGGCTTGCCACTTTTCGTTGAGAGATTTCCCGCAAAAGAGGCGCCGAGTCCTGCGAAATCAGAAACGCTCACCTCGTGGACGGTTATGGTGCGATCAAATATCGTCAAATTAGCCTTTGCATTGCGCACTCTCTCGCCGGCAAAAATGAGGTGTGCGGCTGTTAGCTCAATGTTGGCGTCGACAGCATTGAATAGGCGGTCGAGTGTCGCTATAGCGGCCGCTGCCGGTTTTGGTTCTTGAGCGGAAGTGACTTTCTCTTGGTTCTTTTTTAAATCCGACGCCTTGCTCGAGTTGGCTGCAGATGGTTCGCTTGTTCGAGGTTTAGACAGATAGGCATCCAGATTCAAATTATCGATCGCAAGCCGCAAACCGACACCAGGTTTTTCACGCAACTCCAATGCCATACCGGCATTGATCCGGGAAGCATCTAGTTGGATGGAGATATCGGTGATAGTTGCGGCTTTCGGCGTTGCTTTCAGTTTGCTGGTGTATGAGAAGTTGCGCAGTCGATCCGATGGCAATTGGCTTGGGGTCACGCCAAGCCACTGCACAAGGGATCGGAGGTTGTCTGATTTCGCCGCGATATAGCCTTCGAAAGCTGGGAGGCCGTCGACCGCTGCAAGCCGACCGTTGACGGATAGGCCAGAATTGCCCGGCAGATTGGTCGAAAGGTTCTCTAAGGTGACGACCCCTGTATTAAGATCGCCGCGGAATACAGTATTCCGAATTACACCGCCTCTGTAGGATGCGGTTTCCACGCCAAGGTCGAACTTGACGGCAATGTTCGAGGGTAATACGAAAAGTCCGCCCCCACCACCGGTGGAGGATTTCGTGGAAGGGGTGACCCTGGCTTCGGTGGCATTGGTCTGGCCTTTGGAGCCGATACTTGGTTTCAATGTGTTTGTTGGTGTTGCGAGCAATTGGTCTAGATCAATTCTGCTCGAGCTAAGTACGATATCCAGGCTTTTAATTGGGTTCAATTGGCCGTGAATTGCACCGGCAAATGACATGTCTCCAAACTGCATCGACAATTTGTTGATGTCGATGTTAGTTGCCGAAGCAGAGGCATCTGCACTCAGCGAAAGCGATTGGGTGGCGGGTAGCGGCAAGTCAGCGACGCCCATGCCTCGGGCCAATGCAGCCACGTCGGGTACCGAAAACTTGACCTTGCCCGAAAGAACAGCGTGAGGCGTTAGCTCATTGAGCTGTCCGGTAAAACGAATGTCCGAGGACGCCTCATCATAGGCAATCCTGAATTTGATTGGCAGAGGTCTATCCGGCGAAATGCGGCCAACTGTCAGACCGAAACCCAACGGAATACCATGGGTCGTCAATTGACCCTCAGCCCGGAATGGACCCTTCAGCGATTCGGCGGAAATCTCGGTGTTGAGATTTTCGATCCGTTCAGTTAGGCCAGACCGTGCGTCGGTGTAGGTGACGACGGCATCCTCGATCAGCAGGCTGTCGAGAGAGACGTCGACTGCGAGCCCACTTGAAGGCTCGACAGCCTTTGCTGACGGTGTGGATTTAGGTTCTGAAGAAGGGATGTTGGGCGGCTCAATTTTAGCCTCTAAAGAGGGGATACCGGTCCGCTTGATGTCCCAGCTTGCTTTGCCTTCCTTAGTGATTTCGAGCGCGATGATGGGTCGGACCAAACGCACACTGGTTACTGCAATCCTACCCTGCAATAGTGCGTTGATGTCGACTTTTACCTCCACTTTGTCGAAGGCGACCATCTTTCGGTTATTGGCGCCTTGGACATTTTCCAAGCTGACGCGGCTCACGCTCAGCGCTGGGCTGGGTAAGATCATGAAATCAAGATTGCCATCGATCCGCAGTTCACGCCCAAGCGCATCCTTCACTGCGGCCGCTATCTGCGGCTTGTAGGTGTTCCAATCGAAGAAGCTTGGTCCGATCAATAGGCCGGCTAGGATTAAGACGCTAAGGCCGATAAATATATAGAGCAGTTTTCGCAACTGATCGGTCTCCGCGACAACTCAAACCCGAATGATTTTGCCAGGGTTCATTATGTTCTGCGGGTCAATGGCATTTTTTATGGAGCGCATGACGGCGATTGCATCACCCCCGTGCTCGGCGACTAAGAAATCCATCTTGCCACACCCGATTCCGTGCTCGCCCGTGCAAGTGCCGCCTAGCGCAATAGTTCGGTGGACTAGTCGGTCGTTCAGTTCGTGGGCACGGTGCATCTCATCTTTGTCGTTTGGATCTACCAGAATAACGAGATGGAAATTACCGTCACCTGCATGACCGACGATGGGCGCGTAAAAGCCGCTCTGATCAATATCGCGGCGCGTTTCCAACAGGCACTCCGAGAGTTTTGAAATTGGGACACATGCGTCGGTCGCTATTCCCTTCTTTCCGGGAAACATCGCCAAAGCCGCATAGTATGCGTCGTGTCTGGCTTGCCAGAGTTTGTTCCGTTCCTCGGTCGTCGCCGACCACGCAAATGCGCTGCCACCGAAATCGTTCGAAATGCCTCCGATTGTCTCGGCTTGCTCCTTAGCCGAGGCTGGGGTGCCGTGAAATTCGAAAAACAAAGTTGGTTTGGGTTCGTAGCCCTCGAGATTGGAGTAGGCAATGCAGGCCTCCATCTGCTTCTCGTCGAGCAGTTCTATACGGGCTACTGGCACACCACATTGTATCGTCAGAATGACCGTATTGACCGCTTCCTCAAGGGTGGGGTACTGGCATACGGCGGAGGTGATCGCTTCGGGGATGCCGTAAAGTTTGAGCTGAATTTCGGTTATCACGCCTAACGTGCCTTCGGAGCCGACGAATATGCGCGTTAGGTCGTAACCGGCCGCCGACTTCTTGGCACGGCCACCGGTCTTGATAATTCGGCCGTCAGGTAGCACCAGAGTAAGGCCCATGACATTCTCTCGCATTGTGCCGTAGCGGACCGCATTGGTGCCGCTGGCGCGCGTCGCCGTCATGCCACCGATGGAGGCGTCTGCGCCGGGATCGATTGGAAAAAATAAACCGGTATCACGCAATTGATTGTTCAACTGTTTGCGTGTAACTCCTGCCTGCACCCGGCAATCGAGATCCTCGGCATTGACCTCCAAAACTTCATTCATGTTGGTGACATCGATGGTGATGCCGCCTCGGAGCGCTTGCACATGCCCCTCAAGGGAGGTTCCCGTACCGAACGGGATAACCGGGATTTTGTCGCGGGCGCAGAGCTGAACAATTTTCGCGACTTCTTCTGTTGAATTGGCAAAACAGACGGCGTCGGGCGGAGCTACAGGAATGTAATCTTCAGCGTTGCCGTGATGTTCTCGCACCGAGGCCGATGTCGACACGCGGTCGCCAAGAACTTCCCGCAACTCTGAGATGAAAGATTGGGGGACGCTGATTTTTTCGTTGCTAAAATTAGCATTGGCGGCCTCCGACATGGGCACGCTCCCAGATGTTATCTTTGTTCTAGGGACACTATCTCGACCGCCGCTCTGGTTCAACTAATGTAAAAACGAATCCTTTATCAGCCGGGAGAGCCTTGAAAATAAGTAGCCTATGGATCCTGATTGGTGAACACGATGGTGCCAGCTGCGGCGAACATACCGCCGACACCCTGGCAGACGCCAATTTGTGCATCTTCGACCTGTGCCGGCGCGACGCCCCGCATCTGACGAATGCTCTCTTGCAGCGCGAACATGCCGTACATGCCCGTATGCGTATAGGAGAGGCCGCCACCCGATGTGTTCATCGGCAGTTTTCCACCTGGCGCGGTGTTGTTCTCCCAAATGAAATCAGGTGCCTCGCCTCTCTCACAAAAGCCGAGATCTTCAAGGCCCCAGACCGGCAGATGCGCGAAAGCGTCGTAGACCATCAGATGATCGACTTCATCATGCTTAACGCCCGATTCCGCGAAAGCCTTCTGCGAGGAAACGCGAAAGGCGCGGCTGCTGGTATAACTTTCGAGTTGACTCACCATGCGTGACTCGACGCTCTCACCGGTGCCGAGAATATAAACTGGTCTGGTCGGGAAGTCTTTCGCTCGGTCTGCGGAAGTTACGACAAGCGCACCGCCACCGTCAGTAACGAGGCAGCACATCAGTAAGGTAAAGGGCCAGGCGATCATTCGCGCATTCATCACGTCGTCCACCGTGATGGGGTCTTGGAACATGGCGCGCGGGTTTTTGCTCGCCCATTCGCGCTGCACCACAGCGACGTTTGCGATTTTCTCGATCGAGACGTTGTATTCCTTGCAGTATCGCAGCACCGGGAGTGTGAACATGGTAGGCGGACCTAAGACTCCGTAGGGTAACTCGAACTGACCATTAAGGCTACCGGGATGCACCGCTGGGCGGGACTTTGCGACATTGGAACGGCCCGACTCGCCGTGAGTGATTAGCACTGTGCTGCATAAACCTTCGTTGATTGCAGCGGCGGCATGCCGTAGGTGGATCAAGAAGGAGGTGCCACCGACAGCTGTCCCGTCGACCCAAGTAGGCGTGATGCCGAGATAGTGGGCCATCTCCGTCGGTTCCTCTCTGCAACAGGCCATGCCGTCAATATCGCTCGGCTTTAGACCCGCATCAGCCATTGCGTTAAGCGCAGCGTCCGCGTGCAGTTGGATATTGGACATATTAGGGATTTTGCCCAGTTCGGTGGTTTCGGCGGCGCCGACGACGGCGATTGATCCTGGTTTCATCTCTCTTGCTCCCCTCAGCTCTTCGCTGGCCGGAACTTCGGTAGCGTTATTTCGTCGTTGATATCCTCGAAAACGACTTCCAGCGCCATGTCAAGTTTCAGTGCTTCTGGCGTCTGTTCGCACTCGACGATATTGGACATCATGCGCGGTCCCTCGTCGAGTTCGACTACAGCGATGGCATAGGGTGCCTGGTTTTCAAAACCCTTCGCTGGGCGGTGGTTTATAACGTAGCTAAATAACTTGGCCCTGCCCGACGCTTCGAATACCTCGACTTCCCTTGAGCCCGTATATGGGCTAAACGGTCGCGGTGGAAAATACGCATTACCTGTGTTCTTGCAACGCTGTAGCAGCAGTTTCCCGTTTTTGCACCCGTCCCAGAAATGCTGTGTTTCGGGTGTGGGTTGCGGGATCGGTTTCTGATAATCGGCCACCGGCAATTCTCCTCCCATCGCGATTAGTCATGTGGGAAAGGGAAGTAGGGCGGTGCGCGTAAGCGGGGAGGGGCTCGGCCGGAGCTGTCGAGCCGCCCTCCGCGGCCTATAGTTCAATGAAAGGGAAAACCGGGAGGATGCGCAATGTCCGAAGCCGCTATTATCGAGTTTCCGCAGGATGGGTGCCCGCCTGATTGCAGTTTCGATGAATGGCAGGCGCGTTGTGAATTGGCCGCGGCATATAGGCTCTGTCATCTCTATGGTTGGACCGATCTCAATAACACGCATCTGTCACTGCGCGTGCCGGGAACCAAGGACCACTTCCTGCTCAATCCGTTTGGTATGTTCTTTGAAGAGATCACGGCGTCCTCCCTGATTAAGGTTGATGGTGACGGTAACATGCTCGGCGATAATGACTATCCGATGAACCCGGCCGGGTTCATCATCCATGGCGCGATCCATATGTCGGGTGACGAACGTCACTGCGTCCTGCATACTCACAGCCGTTACGGCACCGCCGTCTCGATGCAGAAGCATGGATTGTTGCCGGTGAGTCAAAAGGCTCTGACCATTATGGGATGGGTTGGTTATCATGATTTCGAGGGACCTGCAGTTGACGCGGGCGAGCAGCCGCGCATTGTGCGCGACATTGAAGGCAAGACGATCCTAATTCTGCGCAATCATGGTCTTCTGTCAGTTGGTAGGACGGTGAGTGAGGCTTTTGTCTATCTTTACCGAATTGAAACTGCCTGCCGTCACCAGATCGATGCCATGGCTGGTGGTGTGGAATTGCAGCAGGTCTCGGAAGCGACCCAACGGAAGTCCATCGACATGGGTCTTGCCATGTACGGAAAGGGGGGATTTCTTGAGGCTGGTAGGGAATGGCCAATGCTACTTCGCCAGCTCGAGCGCGAGGGAATTGACGATTACGCTCGATAGTTTGACGATGCTAGTAGCTTTATGGGGTCTTCCATAAAGGGATGGAAAATTAAGGTTTGATAAGTGTTGTCGTCCTCAATTTATCCAGTGGGATAGGTTTAGAATGCAACCTCTCCTTTAGTCCAACGATCCGCAAAAGCGCTGGATGCGGCGGCAGGCCTCTTCCAGGTCCTCCGTTGCGTAGGCGTAAGAAATCCGGAAGTGAGGAGAAAGCCCGAAGGCAGCGCCGAAGACGACGGCAACCCCTTCTTGCTGCAATAGCGCGGCGGCGAAATCCTCGTCGCTTTCGATGACCTTGTTGTCTTTCGTCTTCTTGCCTAGCAGGCCCGCGCAAGATGGATAGACGTAGAATGCGCCCTCTGGCGTTGCGCAGTCGATACCGTTTGCCTGGTTTAGCATACCGACGACAAGATCGCGACGCTCCTTAAATACCTTGTTATGTTCCTGGATGAAGCCGGTGTCACCATCGAGCGCGGCGACTGAGGCCCATTGGCTGATAGAGGATGCGCCCGAAACGCTCTGTGACTGGATTACGTTCATTGCCCTGATCAGCTCCTTCGGCCCTGCGCCGTAGCCGATGCGCCAACCCGTCATACAATAGGCCTTCGAGACGCCGTTCATGGTGAGCGTGCGCTCGTACAAGCCGGGCTCCACCTGCACGATCGTATTAAACTGATAGCCGTCATAAGTAATGTGCTCGTATATGTCGTCGGCGAAAATCATGACCTGTTCGTGGCACATCAGCACATTGGCAAGTGCTTTCAGCTCGGCTTTCGAGTAAGCGGCTCCAGTTGGGTTCGACGGGCTGTTAAGAAATAGCCATTTAGTTTTCGGCGTGATTGCCGCGTCCAACTGTTCTGGCGATATTTTGAAATTGTTCTTCTGGTGGCATTCGACAACTACCGGTGTCCCTTCTGCGAAGGAGGTAATGTCTGTATAGCTTACCCAATAGGGTGCGGGAATGATCACCTCGTCGCCCGGATTAAGTGTAGCCATCATTGCATTGAAGATGATTTGCTTGCCGCCGACGCCGATCTGAACCTGGTCCGGCGAATAGTTAAGACTGTTCTCGCGTTGTAATTTGCGGCAGGCCGCTTCTCGCAACTCGGGAATGCCAGGTACTGGAGGATACTTAGTTTTGCCGTCCCGCATCGCTTGAATGGCTGCTTCCTTGACAAATTCCGGTGTGTCGAAATCGGGTTCGCCTGCGCCGAGGCCAATTACGTCCTCTCCTGCAGCCTTCATTTCGCGTGCCTTATCGGTGACAGCCATGGTGGGTGAAACTTGGACGCGGCTCATACGGGAAGCGATGTACGTCATAACAGGGATCCTCTGTTTGGCGGCATGCGCCAAGTTCGTTGCAGGAAGGTGGCAAACCTACGCCCAAGAGGAGCCGGGTTCAATGGCCATAACTTGACCTAGGCGCAATTTGGCCTCAGATCGTTTACATGATGCCTAAACGTTTGTCCGAAACTCAGTTGAGCACCTATCAGCGTGATGGTTTTATCTATCCTGTTTCTGCGATAGGCACCAAAGAGGCGTTCTCCTATCGCATTCGTCTCGAACAGTTCGAGCGCGATCGACCGCAATACATGAAAGGGATGAAGCGACAGAAATTGCACCTTGTCACGACATGGATGGCAGAGCTGGTACGCTGTCCGGAAATACTCGATGTGGTTGAGGACATCTTAGGTCCCGACTTGCTGTGTTGGCAGACCAGTTTGTTCATCAAGGAGGCGCGCGATCCCGGATTTGTCTCTTGGCATCAAGACGGCAATTACTGGGGCCTTAGCAGCGACGAGGTGGTAACTGCCTGGCTCGCACTCTCGGCATCCACGGTGGAAAGTGGGTGCATGAAGATGATCCCGGGTAGCCATGAGTGGGAGGGTGTAGAGCACGAAGATACCTTTGATAAAGATAACTTGTTGACACGTGGTCAGGTGATGAAGCGTGAAATCGACGGTTCGAAGGCTGTCGACGTTGTCATCGCACCGGGCGAGATTTCGCTCCATCATGTCAAAATCGCGCACTCTTCCGCTCCCAACAAATCAGACGACCGGCGCATCGGTATTGCTATGCGCTACGTGTCACCGCGCGTCAGACAGATCACGGGCGTGCCGGATAGTGCTACCTTAGTGCGCGGTAGATACGAAGGCGACGCGTTCGAGTTGGAACCGGCGCCGGCGTACGATTTCGAGCCTACTGCGGTAGCTATGCACGAAAGGGTAACCGATACGCGGTCAGGTTTTATATTCAAAGACGCGGTAAAGGGACCGATTGTTGTCGAATAGGCGGATGACTGCCTGTCCTTTCATAATTCGCTGTTCAAGGAGCTTATAGTGTCCTCGTCCGTGATCGAATGGCGGTGCTATGAGTTCCATTAACAAGGTGGCATCAAAAAAAATGCAGTGCGTCAACATCGCTATGTCAAATGGCTCCAGCTAATGCCCGGGCATTAGCTCAAGAAGTTTCGATGCGCGCTGTCGATGTGCGTTCGTTGCGGCCATGCGGGCGATGACGAGTTCGAATTCGTCCTTTTGGGTCATACAGAGGATATGGGAAGTTGCGCTGCCCTCTGCTATACCGGCCGCAATTTTATAACAATTGGGCAGGACATTATGGACGCAACAGGATTACCGGCGGTCGTTACCGGCGGGGGCTCCGGCCTTGGGGCCGGCGCTTCTCGCGCCTTGGCTGCAGCGGGAGCTAAGGTTACTGTGCTCGACCTTAACAAGTCGGCAGCCGAAGAAGTAGCGGAAGAGATCGGTGGAGTTGCTGTCCAGTGCGACGTGTCGGATGCGTCGTCCGGCGAGGCTGCTATTGCCATGGCCCGCGATGCGCACGGGCCAGCTGCTATTTGCATCAATTGTGCGGGTATCGGCACGCCCGGGCGGATTGTTGGTCGAGAGGGCCCGATGCAGTTGGAACAATTTGCCCGCGTTATAAACGTTAATTTGATTGGCACGTTTAATATTATGCGCCTCGTAGCCGCGGATATGATGACACGCGAGCCGAACGACGAAGGTGAGCGCGGCTTAGTGATCAATACCGCGTCTGTTGCCGCCTATGAGGGTCAGATCGGTCAAGCTGCTTATTCTGCATCGAAAGGAGGGGTAGTTGGAATGACACTGCCTGCCGCGCGCGAGTTCGCCCGCGCTGGCATCCGTGTTTTGGCCATCGCACCCGGCCTCTTCGCAACGCCAATGTTGATGGGCCTGCCAGAGAACGTTCAGCAAAGCCTCGCTGGGACATTGCCCTTTCCTTCGCGTTTTGGGACGCCTGCGGAGTACGCCTCACTTGTTATGCACATGATCTCAAATCCTGTGCTAAACGGTGAGGTCGTCCGTCTCGACAGTGCAATACGCCTGGCGCCAACGTAGATTTGCGCATCTATTCGCGGACCGGTTTGAAATCGTCTGCGCGGCGTTTCGCGGCTGTGCGCTCGTCGCTCGAAAGTGTGCGGCTTACCTTATCGCGATTTTCCGATGCGATGCGGCGTGCATCGCCCTTTAGATTACGGCTAGCCAGCTCGTACCATTTCCACGCTTCAATAGCGTCCTTTTCGACACCCTCGCCGCTGAAATAGAGGTATGCGAGATTGTTTTGGGCGGAGGCGTGACCTTGGAGAGCCGCCCGGTTATGCCAGACAAAGGCCTCCGCCGCGCTTTTCCGAGCTCCCTGCCCCAATTGGTAAAAGATGCCCAGATTAAACTGGGCTGAAGGCAATCCCGCTTTTGCTGCTTTGAGGTACCATTGTGCCGCCTTCTTCAAATTTTTTTCCATTCCATATCCGCCTTCCCGCATTACACCCATCATGAACTGTGCGTCGCGGTTGTTGCCGGAGGCGAGGTTTCGAAAGATGACCACAGCGCGTTCGTTTTGGCCGAGTTGAAAAGCGCGCAGCCCATCGCGGAAGTCCTGGGCGTTCACCGATCCGGAAATGAGGATGGCTACGAAGCAGAAACACTTGAGTAGGTGCGGCATCATGCAGAGCTTTCGGATAGTATTTGCTGTCTGGCAATCTTATCAATGAATTGCGCCAGTGCCACGTCTCGAGAACTGAGCCCACTGCAATCGTGTGTCGTCAGCGTTACATTAACGGTGGCCCACACGTTGGACCATTCTGGGTGATGGTCCACACGTTCAGCCTCAATGGCAACTCGGCTCATGAAGCCCCAAGCTTCATTGAAGTCAGAGAAAACTAGAGTTCTGCTGATAGCATCGCGGCCAGCGACTTCTGTCCATTCGGGGAGCTCGGCGAGTGCTGCAGTTCGTTCCACCTTAGAAAGCCTCGTGATCATATTTTCGGGCCTTTCCCCCCCCCTGAATTTAAGCAATCGCTCAAAAATACCTGAATCGGACCGCCATGATAAACGACTTGTAGTCCTTGCTTAATGCCCTACTGCTGAGGTGATTGAAGAGCTTGCCGAACGTGCTTTCGCCGAGATGCTTGCCTATTTGCGCCGTGCAGCCGGTGACATTGTGATTAGGGTCGAGAATGTTCCTGACGAAGAGAAAACTCAAGCGATGGAATTGAGTCCGCCGTTCGACTGGGAAACATAGGAACCGCTGGGCCGACTTGTCTGCCATGAACTAATCCGCGGAATTGAGTATCTTTTTGGCTTATCTGATGCCTCTATCTAGATTATAGAGGCGTCACTTGACTAGTTCGGACACTCGCCCTTGCAATATTGGCAGAATGTCCGTTGTAAACCAGGGGTTTTTCTTGATCCAGGCATTATTGCGCCAGCTTGGGTGCGGGAGCGGTAAATAATCCGGCGCATAATCGCGAAAGTTTCGCACGGTTTCGGTCAGTGTCTTCTTGCGTGTCTTGAGGAGATAGCGCTTTTGGGCGTACTGACCGATCAGCAAGGTCAGTCGGATATTTGGTAAAGCGGAGAGAATAGGCGTGTGCCATTTGGCTGCGCATTCCGTGCGCGGTGGTTTGTCTCCACCCTTTGGATCGACGCCAGGATAGCAAAATCCCATTGGCACGATGGCGATTTTTGCCTCATCGTAGAAATATTCTGGAGAAATTTTCAGCCAATTCCGCAGACGCTCGCCACTCGGATCATTCCAGGGAATTCTAGTTTCGTGCACCCTGATGCCGGGTGCCTGTCCAATCAAAAGGAGCTTGGCTTCGGGTCTAGCTTTTATGATCGGTCGAGGTCCAAGCGGTAGTTTTGACGCACAAATGTCGCAGGACTTGATATCCCTTAAAAGGGTTTTGAATTTTTGGTTCACCAAACGCTCAAAGGATAATCAACTTCCGGTCTGTATATTGGCCCGGAAGAAGCGAGAAAACTCGAATAGAGGGAAAACTTTTCAACATGAAAATAGGAGGTTCTGAAACCCGTATGACCGCCTACGAAGTCCTCTAGACGGCCTCGCGGAGTACCCCTTAGTCGAGCCAGAGTAACGTGCGGCGTAAACTTTCGCTCTTCCGCTGCGAGACCAATTCGCTGCAGTGCAGATTCAATTTTTTGCTGCAGGCGGGTCAACTGTTCGTTCTGTTCCACTCCGACCCAAACTGTTCTGGCCGCTTTGGCCTTGCCAAAATAGCCCACTCCGGAAAGCGAAATGTCTAAGGGTAGTGCTGTGATACTGGTTAGAGCGCTGTGGATGTCTTCCGCCGTTCCTTCGTCCACCTCACCCACAAAGCGCAGGGTTAGGTGAAAGTTTTCAGGCCGCGTCCAGCGTGCACCTGGCAGGCCGGACGTCATGACGGATAGGCGATTGACCATATCGGTCGGCAAGGCTATGGCGATGAAAAGGCGGACCAGAACAGACTCCGTCTAAGTGAACAATGCAAGTACGCCGGTATAACCGTAGAGCCGGTTATTGGAGATTTCACCATTTGCGAAAAAGCCCACTAGCGGAAACTCACCGAGTTCTTTGGAGATCAACTGTAATTCTTCACTATTAGTCCCAAATTGGTTTGGTCCCCGCGCACAGCACGAAAAATACAGCCCGCCTCGGATCGGTACGTTGCCGGTTCGGTGGCGGAGATCTCTCAGCATGCGCCGCATGTCTTCGACCGCACTATTGTGATCGCGGCGACAGAACATGATGGAATCGCCTGCGGTGACGAGTTCACCAATTGCGATGAGATTTTGATTAGGATCAATTCCAGTTAAATTGCGGACGAGATAATCTCCTGTATCCGAGCCGCTGACCGGGATTGCAGCGAAGATATAGCCGGCAACCTTACTGAGGTCGCGGGCCAGGACTTCTCCAATGTCTTCCTTAAAAACTTCGAGAGCAGGGCGATCGTCGATTTCAATAAGGATGTTTTGTTCGGCGGCAGTGATCCGATGCATTTTGCCGATCGGCGAGCAGCCCTGCGTCAGTGCGACGGCAACTGGAACCGCTTCGAGTGATATCATCACGCCTGAAACCTCACCCTCCGCCACGTCCCCGGCGAGTTGCGGATGGGCACCGTTCGAGGAGGTTAGACCGCCTATTAGAAAGCCGTCGGTTTCGCGTGACAAATCTTCGATAATCCGGGGAACATTCTCATTACGAGGATCTGCATGGGTGACAACGAGCGGCGGCGTGTCCGAAAGCCAGTCAGCAATATTGGCAATCGCGGGCGCGATGTCGTCGCTGATACCGCCGAAAACGCGAAACGCTTTTTCCGGTATCGGCGCGACCATTGCCGCCATCGCGGCTTCGCCGAAATACTCCTTTCCAGGTGCACAGATGCCGAACCCAACAGTGCCGACCCAATTCGGCACCCCGGTCGTCTGACGCAGAAAAGCGGAAATATCCTCCAGGGAAGCCGCGAAAGCATCTGTGACATAGAGGAATCCAAGGCGGTGTTCCTCGCCAATCGGTTGCAGATTTCGAATCATCTCGTCTGCGGCTTCCTGCCAGCTGGATCCTTTCGCATGCGCTACAAGAAACTTGTCTGGATTACTCATTTAAAATCCTTTCCTAGCGCATTTATAACGAAGGGCAATATACGTTCGGCGATAATGGCAACCCCTTTAGCATTCGGATGCAGACCATCCTGCTGGTTTAACTTTGGGTCGGCGGCAACACCTTCCAGGAAAAATGGATAGAAATCCAACCCCTGATGGTGAGCAATGGCCGGAAAGACATCGTCGAAGCGCTTCGCATAGTCGGGGCCGAGATTGCGTGGCGCCTTCATACCGGTCAATAAGATTGGCGTACCCGTGGCTTTCAATTTTTGGACGATTTGCTCGAGGTTCTGGCGTGTCAGAGCCGGGTCTATACCCCGGAGGGCGTCGTTTGCTCCGAGTTCGACGATTGCGAGGTCAAAGCGTCTGTCCATTAACCAATCTATGCGTTGTAGGGCGCCACTTGTGGTGTCTCCGGAAACGCCAGCGTTAATAATTTCCGACTTGATATCGGCATTCTGAAGTTGCCGGGTGAGCTGTGAGGGAAATGAATCCGGCTGGCGTAGTCCATAGCCAGCCGTCAAGCTGTCGCCGAGAGCGAGGATACGAATTTGATCCGAAATCGCTGCTGTGGGCGTAATGACCAGGAGGTATGCGAGAAACGGAAGGGTGATCTTTGCGTTGAAAGGTGGGCGTACCTCGCCATATGGTCGAAGAACTTTCCCGACGATCGGAAACGGTGCAAACATGAACTTCTCTTCCTCGGCGGGCCAGATGGTCCGCCTCCAAGACGTGGAACTTACACTTAAGAGCGATGCTGGTGAGATCAACATCCTAAAAGGAATTGATCTTTCCATAGATCGGGGCGAATCTGTCGGTGTTGTCGGTCCTTCGGGTTCTGGAAAGACCTCAATGATTATGACCGTTGCCGGTCTGGAACGAATTACCGCCGGCCAGATCTGGGTGGCAGGTCGTGAAATTTCCGTTCTTGATGAGGATGAACTTGCTGTTTTCCGGCGAGATGAAATCGGTGTCGTATTCCAATCCTTTCATTTGATCCCAACCATGAATGCCCAGGAAAATGTGGCAGTACCGATGGAATTAGCTGGCCGGCGTGACGCGTTCGAGAGAGCTGAAGTTGCACTCGAAGCCGTCGACCTCGGACATCGGTTAATGCACTATCCGGGTCAATTATCCGGTGGTGAACAGCAACGCGTGGCTTTGGCGCGAGCTTTTGCCGTTGAGCCGCAGTTATTGCTGGCGGACGAACCGACTGGCAATCTTGATGTTGAGACAGGTAGCCGCATCGTTGAGATGATGTTCGAACTTGCCGCGAGTGCCGGAACTACCATGATGCTCATCACGCACGACCTTGCAGTCGCTGAGCGATGCCAGCGGATTGTAACGATGTACGACGGGCGAATAGATGCTTCGCCTGCCGAGATGCAGACAAGCGAATGCCCATGAAGGCATGGTTGGTTCCCATTCGCTTCGCGCTCCGTGAGTTGCGGTCGGGATTGTTTGGGTTTCGCTTATTGATCGCCTGTTTAGCTCTCGGTGTAGCCGCGGTTGCCGGTGTTGGCTCGCTTGCTGCGGCGTTGACGGCGGGCTTGAAGGCGGAAGGCCGAACCCTGCTTGGTGGCGATGTCGACCTCACATTTACTCATCGTCGCGCTTCCCAAGAGCAATTTTCTTGGCTGAAAGCCGGGGGTGCAAAAATTTCATCCGTCATCGAGATGCGCACTATGGTTCGCCCATTGTTAGGGACGGCTCGACAAAGATTGGTCGAATTGAAGGCTGTTGATGGGAATTACCCTATTTACGGAAGTTTTACGCTAAGGGGCGGCGGTAATCTTGCGATGGCGCTTCAAAGGAAAGACGATGTTTGGGGTGCCGCTGTTGGGCCGCGGGTGCTCGAGCATCTTGGTATTTCCGTTGGCGATCGGTTTCGCATCGGCGACGCCGAATTTCGGGCAGCAGCAATTATCCACCGCGAACCAGACCGAGGCACACGAGCGTTTAGGCTTGGCCCGCGGATTATCATTGCAGCGCCGGCCTTGGCGGCAACGGGCTTAGAACGACCAGGAAGCCTTATCCGATATCATTACCGCCTGGCGCTTCCGCCCGGGACAGACCTTAAGGTATGGCGTGAGACTTTGCAGAAACGCTTTCCCGGGGCTGGTTGGCGCATACGGGACGTAGAAAATGCAGCACCTGGTATCCAACGGTTCGTCGACCGCGTGGCGCTGTTCCTTTCGCTGATTGGGCTGACCGCTTTGCTGGTTGGCGGTGTCGGTGTCGCCAATTCCGTTCGATCTTTCATTGAGTCGCGGATCCGATCTATCGCGACTTTGAAGTGTCTCGGTGCGAATCGACAAACCATTTTTCGCATTTACCTGCTGCAAGTTTTTGCAATGGCCACAGTTGGCATCTCCGGCGGTCTTGCGATTGGCGCACTGGTGCCGAAGTTCGTGGCTCCATTGCTCGATGGCCAACTGCCTGTAACGGTGCGCATGGGATTTTATTTGGAACCTATGGCGATCGCCGCCGCATTCGGGTTTCTTGTCGCCGCGCTCTTTACGTTATGGCCTCTTGGGCTTGCTGGTGAGGTGCGGGCGGCTGCTTTGTTTAGGAACACCGTTGAACGCCTTTGCGGGAAACCGCCACGGCGCTTTTACTTTGCAAGTGGAGGGCTTGCGGCGATAATTGCCTTGTTGGTTATTGCAACGGCGTCCCGTCCGGATATGGCTGGTTGGTACATCGCTGGCGCGGTTTTGGCATTCGCTATTTTCCGAGCGGTAGGAGAAGTGCTCGTTCATATCCTTCGCCGGATACCGCGTCCCCGTCGTCCTATATTGCGACTGGCACTTGCCAACCTGCACCGGCCTGGTGCGCCGACGACCGGAGCAGTGCTCTCGCTTGGTTTGGGTTTTACGGTACTCGTGGCGGTTGCGTTATTGGAGCACAATCTTAAGCGCCAAATCGAAGAAGTCCTGCCTGAGGAAGCGCCGGGATACTACTTCATTGACATCCAGCCGCCACAAGCGGAGGCATTTGACAAACTCGTGCGGCATCATCCTGGCGTTGCTGATTTGCAACGCGTTCCGATGTTGCGTGGTCGCATTGTAGCGTTGAATAGCACACCGGTAGAAAAGATAGTGCCGCCGCCCGAATTTGCGTGGATACTGCGCGGTGATAGAGGTCTCACCTGGTCGCGCCGTTTGCCAGATGCAGGCAATCGCATTGTTTCTGGCGATTGGTGGCCAGCGGACTATGCGGGCGAGCCTTTAGTTTCTTTTGACGCCCGGGCGGCGCGCGCGTTCGGTCTTGACGTTGGTGACAGCTTGACAGTGAACATACTGGGTAAGCGGGTCACGACCAGGATCGCCAATCTCCGGGTCATCGACTGGACCAGCCTGGGAATTAACTTTGTGATGGTATTTTCGCCTGGGCTCTTAGAAGGTGCCCCGCAGAGCCAGATCGCGACTGTGCGGATCGATCCGGCGAAGGAATTGGCGCTCGAACGTGCAGTCGCGGACAGTTTCCCAAACGTAACGGCCATCCGCGTCAAAGAAGTGCTGGAAGACGTAAACAGCGTGCTGGGAAGCCTCGCTATCGCCGTTAAGGGCATCGCGGCAGTGGCAATTTTCGCTGGAATTCTGGTGCTTGGAGGATCGATTGCGGCGGACCATCGGCGGCGGGTCTATGACGCCGTTGTACTCAAGGTATTGGGTGCGACGAAACTGCGGATCATGAGGACTTTCCTTGTAGAAATCGGATTAATCGGTCTGTTCACCTCGTTTCTGGCCGCACTACTCGGCACGCTTATCGCTTGGTCTGTCGTTGAGAAGATCATGCGCATGCGATGGGACTTCGGAGTGGAACCGCTGGTCTGGACGCTCTTTGCGGCCGTGGTCGTTACGACCGTGTTTGGTTTCGTCGGGACTTGGCGCGCCTTAAGCCTGAAGGTGGCACCATATTTGCGCAACGATTGATTTGTGACATGGTTGCAATTGATGGATGAATCTACAATATTTAACGCAGGTAAGCCTATAAATTGGGAGTAGTTAGTATGGCTTTTGATCCGCGTAGTGGAAATCTTGCACAGGCAGCCGCTAGAGCCGGTGTTGGTACGGACATTGATGCCGGCCTACGCAAATACATGCTCAGCGTCTACAATTATATGGCGCTCGGCGTCGCGCTCACCGGCATTATAGCGCTCGTGGTTGCGCTCAATCCGGCAATTATGCAGGCAGTGGCGCTCGGTCCCATGAAATGGGTACTTTTTATTGGCATTCTCGGCCTTGGGTTCTTCTCGGGCAAAGTTATGTTTAGCGGTAGCTGGACGATGGCCCAAGGCGCTTTTTGGCTTTATGCTGCGATGTGGGGTGCGCTCATTGCGCCGATGTTTTACCTCTACACTGGGGAAAGTATTGTGCGCGTGTTCTTCATCACTGCGGCGGCCTTCGCCGGAACGAGCCTCTACGGGTATACCACTAAGAAAGATTTGACGGCCATGGGTCGGTTTCTGTCCATGGCGACAATTGGAATCCTGGTTGCGGTCGTCGTGAATATTTTTATGCAGAGTGCAATGTTCCATCTGTTCCTTTCGGTTGTGGTCGTTCTCGTCTTTGCTGGCCTGACGGCGTATGAGACCCAGAATATCAAGTCGGCTTATTTCGAAGGGGACTCCGGAGATTTGCAGAATCGCAAAGCGATTTTTGGCGCCTTTATCCTTTATGGTAGCTTCGTGACTATGTTCATCTGGATGCTATCGATATTTGGGAACCGAGAATAAGTTAAAAAAATAAACCAACGTTCTACCGCTCGGGTTTTCCTCGAGCGGTTATGGTTCGGGTTCGGGCGGACCAAAACGATGCCATGATCCTGCTCTATACGGATTTCGGTTATGACGGCCCGTACGTCGGGCAGATGAAGTCGGTGTTGCACCGGTTGGCGCCGGACGTTCCCATTATTGATGTCATGCATGACGCGCCTGTATGGAACCCGCGCGCCGCCGCCTATCTGCTGGCAGCCCTGGCGCGCGCGAGCGAGGCTGGTGACGTATGGCTCTGCGTGGTCGATCCCGGTGTCGGAGGGCCTCGTCTTCCGGTAGTGTTAGAATGCGGTGACGTGTCTTTTGTTGGTCCGGATAACGGATTGTTCGAGCCGCTCCATCGCAGAATTCCTGACGCGCGCCTTATGAGGGTCGATTGGCGGCCTGATCATCTATCCGCAACATTTCATGGCCGGGACCTCTTTGCACCTGTCGCCGCCATGATTGCAAGAGGGGAGGCTGTTCCGGGAGATCCTTTGGAGATGAGTGAGACCCGCCCAGGCATCGAGTGGCCGGATGATTTAGCAGAGGTGATTTATGTTGATGCTTACGGCAATCTGATGACCGGCATCGCAGGCTCGACACTTGATGATGGCCGCAAGCTACGCGTTGGTTCCGAAACGTTGGCCTACGCGCGGACTTTTTCCGGCGTTCAAGAGGGTGTGCTTTTTTGGCACCGTAATTCGAGCGGTCTTGTCGAAATCGCTGCTAATCAGGCGCGTGCGGTCGACTTGCTTAATGTTAAGCCAGGTGCGGTAGTGGAATTCATTTGATAGATGGTGAAAATGATCCGGATGCTTGGATGCGATTTGGGGTGCCTGCGCATAACAAAATAGAGAAGCGTAAATTTTTACTGGCAATAAAAGGAGGTTTTATAGCGTGGGAATCGTTTTCCCATCCTGGGCTGGTTGTGGCATATTTTACGGCTCTCGAAGCTTTAATTATTGAATGACGGTTTGATAGGCACAATTGGGATTTAGCAATTCAACTGCTGATCACTCTGCAGTTGACCGTAATGGATTGATCGGGAACGATGGTGAGTTAGTATAATGCCATCATTACCTTACCCTAGCTTCTTTTTCTGCGCTTTGCTCTGTAAAATAAATTTCAGAAGTATCGCAAAAAATTTTTGTTAAGGCCGAACTCTTAGGATTGTTTTATGTATGAAAATAAATACCAAGTAGTAAGAAAAGATTTGAGAAAAGCTCATGAACATAATTGGGGCCGGCTTGGCATAGCGGGGACTTGGTTAGATGCGGAAACTCGAGTTGGTATAATAAAAGAGTTAAGGTATTCAAAGGATTGTAGCTTATGTAAGTTGTCAAAAAATTCACTTTCACCTAACCTGGTGGAAGGAAAACATGAGAGTTTAGGAATTCTTTCTGATGGAATGATAGAGATTATTCATCGTCTACGTCACGATGCTGCTCGGATTACTGAAGATTGGGTGAATAAGATAGCCCTTAAGAGAGTAACAGACGGTGAATATGTTGAAATCATTGCTGTTGTTGCAACTGTTTTAGCCATTGATGGTTTCAATGATACTCTTGGCTGGCCAAGGCCAAGCTTGCCAAAATTACAAGGCGGTATTCCTAGCAAGAAAAGACCAATAAATGCGAAAAAACAGTTAGCATGGGTACCTACGTTAAATCCTAGCGATATTGGCGTTGGGGAAATAAATCCTTACGAAGACGTGCGTGGCGTGCATATTCATCAAGCGTTAAGTTTGGTGCCCGAAGAAGTTATTGCCTTTTTTAAATTAGATGCTGCCCAGTACCTGCACGGCTCAGAGGTAAGGGATTTTAAAAAGGAATATCGTGCCTTAACACATCAACAAATTGAATTATTGGCAGGTAGAGTATCTGCTATAAATCAATGCGTCTATTGAACTACCAGTCACGCAGTTCTGCTCCGTGGGAGCAGTGAATTTTACGGTAAAGAAATCGACTTGTCCGCTATGGTACGTGAGTCGAATACGCCTACAGGTATAAGGGGTGAAAGTTGTCTTATTTCCTTAGCTGATGGGTTTTACTCTAATAATCAGGACGATTTAACTGTCGCAAGAGACAAAGTAGAAAAAGAACTAGGAATTTCAGCTCTAGTGGATGCTGCTGGTATTATAGGGATTTTTGATGGGATTGTTAAAGTAGCGGATGCTACAGGAATACCGCTTGAAAAGGACAAAAGTATTGCATCAAAAGAAATTCGCTTAAGCCTCGGTATAAACAAATTTCATCCAGATAAAAATTAAATTGACCCAAATCTAAATTATTAATCTTGAGGTGGTATCCCTTGTACACACTACCCCCTTACGGGGGAAAAGAGCATGTCCGTCCTGAGGCCAATGATCCCGAACACATTGCCTCAGAAAAACTTATTGAACCAATAATAATACGTTTGGAATTCAAGAAGTAAGGTGAATGATCTGATATCCTCTACGACCCACACCACTCGGGATCCAGTGTTATCCTCAGCGTGATTGATGTATTGAATCAGCCATAAATTTATAACGAGTGATGAGAACGATTGCGTTGGTCATATAGATAAGAAGATTTTGAAACCACTCACACAAATTATGCTTTCATTATAGTTGGGATGCGTGTCGAGATCAGCTTCGACAGTTGCTATTTGGTTACTGCAAAAAAACCTATACCAGAATAATTCTGTCGAATTCTTTAAAATTTGGTGCCGATGCGCAGACTCGAACTGCGGACCTACGCATTACGAATGCGTTGCTCTACCAACTGAGCTACATCGGCATGCTTGCGACAGTAAAACGCGACCGGTCGCCGATGAGACCATAGGGCTGATGGGGAAAAGACGCAACAAACAAGCGGACTGATAAGTGCCGAAAAGAACTTCTTTATCTAATCTAAATCACTTTTGATGTGTTAAAATTCCAAAAATTTAACCCAAATGGATGAGACATAAAGATAATTATCGTTCTTTTATGTTTTTAGGGTCTGATCTCTCGCAGGGCTGTTTTCTTTATATCTTCCGAGGTGTCGCGGTTAGCAGGAACCGCTGCGCTTCTTCCAGAAAGATGGGATCCTCAAAGATCTTGTCGCAGCCGTTCTGAATTTGTTTCTCGACCTGTGAACAAAATTCTGAGTTGGTGCCAAGGCGTAAGGCTATATTTGCGAAGTCATCTGCGTCCTTGGCAACGCAATCCATCATGCCCATGTGCTGATATATGGCGAGGCTCAGCCGTCCTCGAAGATAGTCGCCCGGCAGGGTCACGACTGGGGTTCCCATGGCGAGAGCCTGATAGGTCGTATTGCCGCCGCAGAAGGGGAAACTATCAAGACTAACGTCCGACAATGCGAGAAGTCGCATGTAATTTTCGTGTGTTTGCCGGGGGAGAAACCGGATACGCGCCGCATCTTTGCCGATGGTGCGCTCGAATCGATCACGCAATTTGGCGCCCCATTTGCGGTCTTGTCCCTCGAGGAGGAGGATCAGGCCTTTCGGGTCACGCAGCAGTATGGTCGCTAAGGCGCAGTCCATGTTCGGGTGAATTTTGAACAGGTTCTGCGCTAAAAAATAGATCGTCGCGTCTTCCGGTAGATTGAAATCGCGGCGCGAGCCGATAGGCTCTGGCCGAGCGGGTCGCCGGTAAGAGAAAGGAAGGCCGCCCAAACGAACGAGTTGCTCTGTATAATGTTTTTCGGCGTCTTCTGGTTCCGCCGCGTCGCAGGAAAGGTAGTAATCGATGGTAGGCATCCCGGTGGTGACGGGATGGCCCCATGTAGCTGCCTGAATCGGTGCGAGCTTCGACTGGGCCAAAAAATAGGTCACGGGGTCTATGCCGATATCTGGATAGAACAGGACATCAAGTTGTGCGATGGAGATCATCTCCCGCGCCGCCTGTAGATCGCTTGGCAGGGTTGCGACCGTATCCGCGAGAGCGTCTATTTCTCGTCTCAACTCATCGTTTTTTGGTGTAACAACATGAAACAAGAAAATCTGACAATCGCTGCGCTCGTGTAGACATGCGATTAGTCCGATCATCAGTCGACCAATCGAGTGGTCATGCAGGAACCGAGAAGCGATGCCGATACGGCGCACCGTCGTAGCAATGCTTTTCTGGGCGCAATGCGGTGCTGTCCAGCAAAGCGAGGGGCAGGCCGCCCGCATTAGGCGTGCCTGTTTTTCCTGCAATGGGCGATCGTCGAGGCCGTGATATGCGAGAAAAAATCGGTTTCCACCAGCTTCTCGTACGGGGTCATTAACCGGTGGCGGGGCCTCAAGGAGAGCTTCCAGGCGGCGTGTATATTCATCGCGGGCATCGGAATATGATTGGGCTGACTCCGGAATAATAGGAACCTGCAATTGGGCGCGCAGGGTGAACCCGCGAGGTGCGCCGAGGTAGATAGCCCTTTCATAGGCGCGCCGTGCGTCCTTAAATTCACCGCGTGCTTCATGGACGGACCCTTTGTAGAGAAGGGGTTCCGGCCAATCCGGTCTATGAAGTGCGGCCGCGCTGAAATGGGCGATAGCGTGGCTCGCAGCTCCTTGTTTTTCCAATAGCCGGGCAATCGCAAAATGTGCATTTGCGTTTTTTGGTTCAAGCGCCAGAGCGGTCCGGTACGCGGTAATCGCGGCGTCATTTTGACCGACCCGTGACAGAGCTTGGGCTAGACCGAAGCATGGTTCTGCCCATTCAGGAGTAATTTCTGCGGCTCGGGCAAATGCGCGTATTGCTTCTTCGGGAAGATCGTTAGCCGTGACCTGGCCAATGCGGTTCCAAATTTCGGCGTCATCTGGGGTGGCTTCCGCCTGGGCCTTTAGGCGGGCGAAATCGGAATTTCGGTGATTCTCTCCAGAGAGTATCATTGCACTTATCGATACCACTGGAACGGGGAAAATCCTAGCAAAATGCGCATCGTATTATGCTATGAATGGTGTGAGGGTACAACGGAACTCTAGTGCTATTGCTAGAATTTGCCTACCGAATAAAAACTCTGGCATTTGGTTTTTGTTTAAAGTTAGCGTAGATTTTTAGTCATTAACATCCCTTAATATGACAGTGTTTTATGTCAAACAGCTATAATTCAGTCTTCGATGGAAAAGTTTTCTATCGCCGATTACTGATTATGAACATAACGCCAATTTGACGGGGAAGTCTCGTATAGTCGGGTCACTTGTTTCTAATACAGTTAATGTCATTAGGATCGTGCGGATTCAAAGTAACATTTCCATCTCGTTTAAACGATACTTGCGATCATAGGTGACGTTACCCTAATCTTGAGCCACAATGTCGAATCCGATATTTGATCATTTTCATCTGAAGTATCGCTTCAACGGGGGGAGTAATTTGCGCCTTTGCGATGCCAGTTGCGTTCCGCTCGATGGCGGCTCTTCTAAGGGATCATTGCCTATCTGGATAACGACGGGTGCATGCTTAAGTATCCAAGAAATTTGCCGATGGTCTGCTATTTCAATCAATAGGCTGATACCAAGGATAGATGCTAGGTATGGTGAACCAGGTAGACATCGAAGTTAAAGTTTTCGATATATATTTGCATCAAATGATCAACAAATGAACGTGGCTTCACAAAGACTGCGCCTCGCTCTCGTCACGGATATCCATCACGGTGTGCCGGTAAAGACGAAACGGAGTGACATGGCCATGCCGCTGCTGCATCAGTTTGTCGATTTTACCAATGAATGGGGCCCCGATATTGTCGTCGATCTCGGCGACCGAATCAGCGATAAGGACAACGCGACCGATCAAGAGTTGACTGCCGATGTTGCTGGCGCATTCCAGCGGGTTGGAGCTCCTCGCCGCCATATTGTTGGCAATCATGATCAGGAATTCATGAGCCGAACTGAAGGGGAAGTGTTGCTCGGTACTTCGCTCTCCAGCGAGAGCATCGATTTAAAAGGGTATCATCTTGTATTTTGGCAGGCGGACGTCCGTTACGACAGGCAGTTAGGTTTCATCCTCTCGGAAGGCGATATAGATTGGCTGGCCCGAGACCTAGCCGCTGCAGAACTGCCTTCCATTGTGTTCAGTCATGTTCCACTGGATGGAGCGTTGATGACGGGGAACTACTATTTCGAGGCTAATCAGCATTGTGCTCAGTACGATGAGACATCGGAGATCCGCCGAGTGCTGCGTGAAACGGGTAATGTTGTGCTTTGTGTTGCCGGGCACGTTCATTGGAACAAAGCGAATACGGTCGATGGTATTCCTTATCTCTCGCTTCAATCATTGACCGAGAGTTTTACGACTGCGCCAGATCCTGCTGGCGCCTGGTCAACCATAGAAATCGACGAAGACATCCACTGGCGTTGCTACGGTGCCGATCCTGTCGACATGCACTTACCCCTGGGGCGTGCTTGGACAGCGCCTCTGCCGAGCTTCGAGGAGCTGCGCCGTCAACAACAGGCGACGAAATGGGATGAACCGCTTACTGGTCTTAAGGGTGTTTTGTTCGACCTCGATGGTGTTGTGTATCGAGGTGAAGAACCGATAGAAGGCGCCTCTGAACTTTTTGCGTATCTGCGTGAAACGGGCCGAATTGTTGGTGCTATTACCAATAACGCCCTGAAGACTGGTGACGAGTATGCCGAAAAGCTCGCCTCCATGGGTATCGATCTAGCGGGTGAGCGAATTTTTACCTCCGGCTGGGCTGCGGCACGTCATGTCGTTAACTCCAAACGGGGCGCGAAGGTATTTATAGTCGGTGGTGACGCCTTGCGGCGGGAATTACTGAATTCTGGCGCTATAGAAAGCGATGAACCTGATTTTGTGGTCGCGGGTATAGATCTTTCGTTGACGGTGCAGCGACTTTCTGATGCGGCCGTTCACGTACGAAACGGGGCTGGTTTGATTGTCACCAATCCGGATCAGACGGTTCCGATCGAAAACGGAGTGCGTGCTGGAGCGGGGGCCGTGCAGGCATTTATAGAGGCGGCCGGTGGTCGGGCCGCCACTGTGATAGGAAAGCCGCAGGCAGGCATCTTTCAACTTGCAGTTGGGAGACTGGAATTGCTGCCGGAAGATACGATCATGGTAGGTGATACTGTGGAGACCGATATTGCTGGCGCTGAGGCGGCGGGTATGCGGTCGGTGCTGGTCGAAAGCGGAAACACCATAGTCGGGACTGCGGGGCCGACCGTGCGCGTCTCCGGCGTAGCCGAGTTGTTAGAAAGGTTTCGTGAGGTGGATGCGGCGTGAACGCGGTTTTCTTCGCTATTGTTTTCATCTCCTTCACTGTCGCTGCCTACCGCGAGGTTTTCATTACGCAAACCGCATCGGATCTCAGCCATCCGATGAAAGCGCTGGCGACCGGTATGGTCGACGCCGCCGCAGATTCAGTTACTTTGGCGATTGGTCTTGTGGGGGTAATGTCGATGTTTCTCGGCCTAATGAAGGTCGCCGAAGCAGGTGGTCTTCTCACCATCATTGCCCGTCTACTAAAGCCGCTGATGGTACGATTGTTCCCGGAGGTTCCGGCAGAACATCCCGCGATGGGAGCAATGATCATGAACCTGTCGGCTAACATCATGGGACTAGGTAATGCTGCTACGCCCTTTGGTATTCGTGCCATGCAAGAGCTGGATAAATTAAATGAACATAAGGGTACGGCGACCAATGCCATGGTGTTGTTCCTTGCCGTAAACACTTCAAGTGTTACACTGTTGCCCACCGGCGTGATAGCCTTGCGTGCGTCTCTGGGTTCCTCTGAGCCGGCAGCAATTCTTCCAACCACGTTATTTGCGACACTTATATCAACCGTGGTGGCCATCTTATCCGCTAAATTTTATCAACGTTATTTTTCGATGGGGCCCTCGGTTGCAGCCCTGGGTAAGATGCCGGATCAGTTGCGAACCATCGCTGAACCACCGGAAGCCATTACGGCATCTGGTGCAAGTGATAGCGGTGATGCCTATCCTGGTTGGATTTCTCTCCTGGCGTTTGCCGTCATACTGGCATTGATACCGCTCACCATTTTTTGCGGTAGTGCAATTGCGCCGTGGATCATACCAGGCTTGATGGTCGGGTTATTGGGTTTCGGGATGTGGCGCCGTATTCGCGTATACGAAGTGTTTGTCGAGGGTGCAAAAGATGGGTTTCAGGTCGCAATTCGGATCATTCCATATCTCGTAGCAATTCTGGTCGCGGTCGGCATGTTTCGGGCAAGCGGAGCGATGGAACTTCTGATTGAACCCTTGGGTGCTTTGACTCAAATATTTGGCCTGCCGCCGGAGGCTTTGCCGATGGCGTTGCTGCGGCCGCTCTCGGGCTCTGGCGCGTATGGCATTTTAGCCTCTATCTTGACAAATCCAGAGACAGGGCCGGATACGTACGTTGGACTTCTCGTCAGCACGTTCCAGGGGTCGACCGAGACGACGTTCTACGTTCTCGCTGTATATTTCGGAGCGGTAGGTATCCGCCGAATTCGGCATGCATTGGCCGCGGGTATCACTGGTGATATCGCTGGTATTGTGGCTGCTGTTAGCATCTGTTTGATATTATTCGATTAATTATGGATTAGCTACCTGAGTTTGAGGGAATAATAGTATTGGGTCCGTATGCTTCGAGTAACAATTCGTCGGATTTTGTTTGTAGAGTGGATGCTCTCGCTTTGCTACAACTTGTGCTTGATCAAGATCAAAAAGGCATATCTGGTGTTTTTGCTTGGCCGGGCCAATATTTGGCGGTTGTAGGGAATTTTAATGACGGGCGACGAGATTTCTAATGGGCTAAATGAGCTGACGGAAGAAATGCGGCTTTGGGAAAAGGATAGCATCGAACCAGCATTAATGTCCGCCGTCTTCGAGAATTGTTGCGGTATACTTGGGAATAATCCAACAGGACATGAGGTTAGTGAAGCGGTTGCCACTGCCGTTGCCATCACCGAGCAGGTTTGGAGCGATATTGAGAACGAATCATTAGCGCCAGCCTGCGAGAAAGGTTGCGCTTGGTGCTGTCATCAGACGGTGATGGTGATCGCTCCAGAAGTTATTTTCCTAGCAGGCCAAGTAGATCGATTGTTTGACACTGCCAAGCGGAGCGAGCTTAGAGCGCGTCTTGGGCGTCAAAGAAAATTGATAGAGGGGAAGACCACAGCGGATCGCCAAACGAACAGCTTTGCCTGCGGAGTACTCGTTGATGGTGAATGTTCGGTGCATCAAGGCCGCCCGCTGCTCTGCCGAGGAGCATTCTCTTCGGATGCAGGCTTCTGCCGTCACCTTTTCGAAAATTTCGTCGAAGTTATTGCGGCGATCGATAGTGGTGCGCGCGAGGGAAAATTTTTACATACACCAAAAATCCTGTTTGATAGCGCTCAGCTGGGGTTATCGAAGGCATTTCAAAAGCTTGGCTATAAATGTCCTCCACTCGAATTGACAGCAGCACTGGATATTGCCTTGTCGCTGCCGGACGTTGGTGATGTGTGGCTTGGCGAAGAGAGTATTTTTGCCCCTGCGGCTCTAACGAAGATAGGTAATTATTATGTTACTAGTTCGAGCTAAACATTTTACGGATAGTCTCGATGGCCATTTCCAGTTGTTCGTCACCTTTGCGATCTGGGTTCGATTCAACTACGGTGTCGGGTTCAATCCCACCTTCGACGGAATTCCCGGACGGAGTTAGGTAAATCGAAGTCGTTAGGCGCAAAGCGTCATTGCCACCAAGTGGTATTAGCCTCTGGACGGTGCCTTTGCCAAAGCTGCGCTTTCCAATTAACACCGCCCGGCGGTGGTCTCGCAACGATCCTGCGACAATCTCTGATGCAGATGCGGAACCCTCATTAATAATGACTGCCATGGGCAATCCGTTCGCGATGTCGCCGATATTGGCTTCGTGGTGTTCCTCAGTGTGCCGTCCCTTGGTCGAAACGATACGCCCACTGTCTAGGAAGGCGTCCGATAAATAGATGGCTTCGTCGAATGGTCCCCCAGGATTGCTCCGCAGGTCTAATACAAATCCACGCAGCCTTCCTCCGGCTTTGCTGCGTATTTTTTCGACCGCTGCCTCGACCCGCTTACTCACGTCTCGGGTAAAAGCGCTTACGCGGATATAACCAACTTCGCGCACGAGACGCCAATTGACGCCTTTGATTTTAATAATCTCGCGTACAACCATTACGTCAAACGGCTCGGTCCCTTTGCGGACTATCGATAAGGTGATGGGATTGCCGACTTCTCCTCGTAATAGACGAACGGCGGCGGGTAGAGACATTGTGCCAAGCGCTCGGCCGTCAGCGCGCGTGATGACATCCCCTGACTTTATTCCAGCACGAAACGCTGGCGTATCGTCAATTGGAGAGATGACGAGGAGCCCTCGTTCGTGTTTGTTTATTTTGATTCCAAGGCCACCGAATTGTCCTTGAATGCGTTCGCGAATTGCCTTCAATTCGGATGGGTCAAGATAGGTACTGTATTTGTCGAGTGATTGAAGCATTCCCTGTATGGCTGCCATGACGAGTTTTTCGTTAGAGACGCCTTGGGGTTTAGGATAACGTTCGCGCAGGCCTTTGCGTGCGGACGCTAATAAATCGGCGTCTTGGACTGGACGAACATAGTCATTTCGGACCCGATCAAAAACCAAAGCAAAAGTCGAGAGAGCCGCGTCAGACAGGTTGGTGCTAAGATCGGCGTCTGGAAGATGCGAAGTAAGGTCTCTGGCGATACTGTTTGCGGCGGCAATTGAATCCGGACCAGGCCGGCGGTCAATAATTCCGCACGATGCAAGCGACAGGAAAATCGCAAAAAGACTGGTTACGAAACGCGTTTTAAAAAACATATGGTTTCGTATTATTTCGATGCCGACCATTTATTATTTTTCATTTTGTATGTTTCAAAATTGATAAAGACCGCGTGTTGCAAATTGAATTAGATCAGTTTCGAGAGCGGTTGGTATGTAGGTACCTAGGCGTTACAGGTGTGGCGCGTCAAACTGTGTCTGTACCGCAACAGTAATTATTTTATGTCGAAAAGAGCAACAGTGCCCTTTAAGGCCACTAGATAATAGCGGATCGATTTAATTTTTGAGTGGGAGGCGCTAAGATAAGCAAGGCTTGTTGGATTCCTGATAGATTTGAGAAAGTATATCCGTATCAGGTTGCGGGCTTGAGCGAGAAATATCTCGTAGGTACAGAAATTCCTGTCGCCAAACGCCCTGATGACGCAATGTAGCTTTAATATTGCTCGACTGGTTTCATGCCCAAACTCAGCTCATTCGCCATTCAGACTTCTCTAGCCCGCCGCGTGCCATTTTTTTATGGGTGGATCGTGATCGGTGTAGCTTTCGTAACCATGGCGATTGCTGTAAATTCCCGAACCGCTTTCTCACTCCTCTATCCACCGATCCTAGATGAGTTTGGTTGGAGCCGAGGCGATACGGCCGCAATTTTCTCTATTGGGTTTATTGCTTCGAGCATTGGAACGCCGCTCGTCGGATTACTAATGGGGCACTTGGGTCCTCGCCTAGTGATGCCGCTCGGCGCTTTGCTTGTCGCTAGCGGCCTTTTGTTGGGGACCTTCGCGAGTGCGCTGTGGCAATTTTATCTGACACTCGGCGTTCTTGTTATAGGTGGCAGCATCTTCATCAGCTACATTGGGCATTCGATGTTTCTAGCTAATTGGTTTAATCGGCAACGCGGGCTCGCGGTGGGTATAGCATTTTCGGGTGTAGGATTTGGTGGCATCGTTATGTTCCTATGGATTCAGCAGATCATCGTCGATATCGGTTGGAGGGTGTCATGCTGGGTTATGGCGATATTGTTGGTTGTCATTGTCGTTCCATTAAATTTTCTATTGCAATGTCAGAAACCGAGTGAGTTGGATTTGGAGCCGGACGGCCACGCCGGCGATATGTCGGGAAGCATGATTTCCCAATCGCTCGTTGTTGATCGCGAATGGGTTGAAACGGAATGGACGCTGCGGCGTGCAATGTTGACGTCGCGCTTTTGGTGGTTAGCACTGACAATGGGGACCGGATTATTCGCTTGGTATGCGGTGCAGGTCCACCAAAGCCAATACCTGCTGCAGCTTGGTTTTGGTGAAACGCAGGTTGCCTTGGCACTTGGTGTTGTCGTGATGAGTGGTGTGGTAGGTCAGATCGGGCTGGGCCATTTGTCGGACCGGCTGGGCCGTGAATGGGCCTGGACCCTAAGCCTTTCGGGTTACGTACTTTGCTATTCGGCACTCTTGTTACTGCAGCAGTATCCTTTGGTTCTACTTGTTTATGTGATGGCGGCTGCGCAAGGCATTTTGGGCTATGGATTAGCCTCAATGTTCGGTGCGATGCCCGCCGATTTGTTTCAAGGGCCTAATTTTGCGGCCATCATCGGCGTGGTTAGTGTGGCCGCGAATTTTGGGGCCGGGGTCGGGCCTTGGCTAACTGGATATCTCTATGACGTTACCGGAAGTTACGATGACGCGTGGTGGCTCGCCATTGCTGTTTCGCTCGTTTCAATTGGTGCTGTTTGGATGGCTGCACCGCGTAAGGTTCGCTTAGTCGCAGGTCAAGCGTCGAGATAGCGGTGAATGACAATCTCGCGCGTTCTCTCGTTGCGGGTCTTTAGATAGTTAGAGTTCCATATGTAGATATTTGGTTCTTAACCAGCCGGATATTTCTCATATGATTCCCAGGCGATACCCGAGATTACAGCACGAACAATTGTTAAGCTGATAAGTGTCTGTGCTTTAGTGGTTTTGCTATTGTCGACCCTGAATACTCATTCGAGCAATATCCTGACCCGCGCCTTTGTGGTCGTTCCGGTTTAGCTGAGCAATTTTTTTCATGCAGGGTCGTTTCCGTTCATAGTCCAAGCACGCTATTCGTTTTTTTCACGCCAAGGGGGCCGCTCGGAGTCGAGTTTTGGGGAGGACACGTGCTTGTGAAAAAAGCTCTTAACAGTCTCTAGGAACGAACGCGACTTTCTCGCTGTGTATGGCGCGACTGTCATTTCTTTTGGCAACCTGCGGGCTGTTTGTCGACTTGAAGAGCGGGTAGCGAAATCTTGCCAAATCGAGGCTGGAAGTTGGCCTCCCGTAACACTTTTCGTTGGTTTATTGTCATCATTACCAAGCCAAACACCGGCCACAAAATTAGCCGAATATCCTATGAACCACCCATCACGATAACCCTGGCTGGTTCCGGTTTTGCCGGCGACTTCGCGATCTTTTAGGCGGGCGCGATGACCGCTTCCATGTCGCACGGCCGCGATAAGCATCCGGTTCATCCAGCCTACATGGCGTGAGTCGATGACTTGTCCTAGTGTATCTCCGGTCCGAACAAAAAGTGATCTACCATCAGTTGTTCGGATCCGTTTGATCCCATAAGGAAATACACCGAACCCACCGTTCGCAAATGGGAGATAGGCCGCGGTCATTTCGAATAAACTGACCTCCGACGCACCAAGCGCCAGTGAGAGGTCAGGTGACAAATCCGCCGTAATTCCAAGACGCCGCGCAGTTGCAATAATCTTTTTAGGGCCGGCCTCTTTTGCGACTTTGACAGCGACGGTATTGATTGATTTGGCAAGGGCGTGTTCGACTGTGACAAGGCCGGTGAATTTACCGTCGAAATTACGGGGACGCCAACCATCGATTTCGACAGGCGCATCGCGAAATTTGCTCTCCGGTCTCAATCCGCCTTCAAGCCCGGCGAGAAATACAATCGGCTTAAATGCGGATCCGGGTTGGCGGCGTGCTTGAACTGCCCGATTATATTGGCTTGTCTTGTAAGAACGGCCGCCGATCATCGCACGAATGGCGCCGTCCGGAGCGAAGGCAATAAGAGCTCCTTGCCCAACAGACCGTTTTTTGCCGTGCCTAGCCAAAGCCTGATTGAGGGCGACCTCTGCCGAAGTTTGCATTTTTGGGTCGAGTGTTGTTTCCACGATGATATCTCCGTCGATACGGCCGACGAAGAAGGGTATTTGCGTTACAACCCAATCGATAAAATAGCCTTCAGCCGATGTTTGGGTAACCGGTTTTGCAAGCCGTATCGGTGTCCGCTTGGCTGCTTCGGCCTGTCGCCGTGATAGATATCCGGCTGCTACCATATTGTCGAGGACATCGGCGGCCCTTTGCTTGGCGCGGCGGAGGTTGTTTGTGGGAGCATAACGTGATGGTGCCTTCAGTAATCCGGCAAGCAGCGCCGCCTCGCTGAGATTTATCGAACGTGCTGATTTTCCGAAATAGCGGCGCGATGCTGCCTCGACACCGTAACTGCCGGCACCGAGATAGACACGGTTGAGATAGAGGGTGAGTATCTGGCGTTTTTTAAGCCGAGCTTCCAGCCAAACGGCTAGTATTAGTTCCTTTAACTTTCGAACAATCGAACGTTCGGGCGTAAGCCACAAGTTTTTGGCCAATTGCTGGGTAATTGTGCTGCCGCCCTGCACTACTCGTCCGGCGCGAATATTGGCGATTAAAGCCCGCGCGAAACCGATTACATCCATGCCGAAATGTTTGTAGAAACGGCGATCCTCGGTAGCCAGAACGGCCTGCGGCAGGTGGGCAGGCATTTTTTCAATCGCCACTAGACGGGCACTGGTCCCGGTTTGCGCCAATGCGCTTCCGTCGCGCGCAAGGATAATGATCTCATTACTCCTCGTGCTGCTAAACAGGTTGTTAGTATCGGGCATGTCAGGTGCGAGAATTAGGAAGAGAATTGCGCAAGCGAGGGCCAGTAGCAGTAATCCGCTGACGCTGAATTTCATCAGTAGCATCAAGATTCGAGCGATGCGCAGCATGTTCGTAGCCCTATTGATGAGCTTTGACGGAACATGGAGCCTAGTGCATTGCGATGCAACCAAACTTGTGCTCGCTTAAGAGGCTAACTTGGGTCACACTGCCACTCTAGGTCCAATTATGATTTATGCAGATAGAAATTTAGGCTCTCTGCGGTAGAGCTTCTGGAGGAGAGAAATTTGGCTGAACGCCTGAAAGGCAAATCGATTTTAGTAACCGCTGCTGCTCGTGGCATCGGGTTAGCCATCGCCAAGCGATTTGCGGGTGAGGGGGCCTCTGTGATGGCGACAGATCTCGATAGCGATGAACTGTCCCGGCTTACTGGCACAGATGGGATAACGACGCGTGTCCTCGACGTCACTGACGGAGCAGCGGTTAACGATCTCTCAGTTGCTATGGGACGTTTAGATGTCTTGTGCAATATTGCTGGGTATGTGCACCATGGTAGCATTTTGGAACTTGAGGAAGAGGAGTGGGATTTTTCATTCGAATTGAACGTCAAATCGATGTACCGGACGATCCGTGCCTTTTTGCCGGCAATGTTGGAAGGCGGCGGTGGTTCGATTATCAATATGTCGTCGGTTGCCTCTTCACTTCGAGGATTACCCTTCAGATGTGTTTATGGCGCTAGCAAGGCGGCAGTGATAGGTCTAACGAAATCGGTAGCAGCGGATTATATCGCAAACGGTATTCGTTGCAATTGTATTTGTCCTGGTACCGTGGAAAGCCCTTCTCTTGAAGCACGCATTGCGGCGTTCGATGATCCGGATTTGGCGCGTCGCAATTTCATCGCTCGACAGCCGATGGGCAGGCTCGGCACGGCAGAAGAGATCGCTGCGATGGCGGTTTACCTTGCTAGTGATGAATCTGCCTACGCGACTGGTACCGCCTTTGTGGTAGATGGCGGGGTTACTTTATGAGGGTAACCAGGCAATTTTAGTGTTGTTTCCCTGCGCTCAGCGAGCAGATAATTTTGATTGAGCGTGGATCGGTTGATTTGTAGACCCAGACTACTGATTGCGAAAGCATGGGTTTGTAGTATCGTTATCTCAGATAGTGATGACGTTTATTTCGCAGTATTTTGGTACGATAAATTTTAATTATTTTCTAAGCGCTGGCCATACGTATTGTGACGGCGGGATCATGGCGTCGAACAAGACTAAACGCAGAGCCCCCAAAAAATGGTGCGAAATCGCATAATAGCGTCCGATACAGTGTCCAAGAGTAGCGCGGCGGTGATCAAGAGATCTACTAATTTGCATGGCCATATTGCGCCCGTCGTCATGCGTTACTGATTAGCCAATTTGCCGGGGCTGTCTTAAGCCGTCAACTGGGCCGAATTATATTTGCTATTGTGAGATGAACCTGAACGCTTGCAGCAGGATAAGGGCGAAAATTTGCTAAGTTTCTCGGCGACATGGGTGGCCTATTCAGCTAATTTTTTTAACGCTTTCAGTTCGGTTTCCGCCAGAAAAAGTTCTAGACAGGGCGCGTCTATTTCCTTGCAAGCCAAGAAGTTTCGGCGTGCTGCTTCGATCTCTCCCCTGCTAAGATTCGCTGCACCGGCATAATAAGTGGCTTGGCATTTTTGGACTTTCGGTATGTTCTCTGAGATGAAATTGTCCAGGCTGCTCTTGCCGACGGCGAGAGCTATTAAATCGGCGCTCCAAGGATCAGATGGTTTAATTCGGTCAATCGCAATCTGTGCCAGCCAATATGCCTTTGCGAAGTCACCCAGTCGGCAAAGGCTGATCAGTGTGAGTTGCAGACCCTGTATTGCGCCCTTTTGGGAAGTTATAGCCTCTGCATAAGAGGCGAGTTTGGAAAAATTCCGTGCTAGGAAGGCCTCGACAAGTTCGTCGAACTTCGGAGTTTCCTTGGACACTAAAACCAGTTCTCCGGGCATGGCTGGTATCTTCGGTCGATGCTGCTTATCCGAATAAGCCTAAGACCGCTCGTTCGTTATCCGTTGAGATTCTTAAAGCGTTTGCGCCAAGTGCTTGGCGCGTCTGTAAGGACAGGAGACTGGCCGCTTCTTCGTTGAGGTCTGTGCGCGTCAGATGTGCAGCACCTTGCTCCAGCGTATTAGCTAGATTCTCAGTGAAATTGACGCGGCTCTCCAACAGGCGAGTGTTTGACGCAAGCGAGTTCGAGTTCGAACGTATTTGTGTAAGTGCGCTTGATAAATCCGCCAGTGCGGCAACGATATCGGTGGCGCTGCCAAAAGTACGCGCCGAAAGTCCAATGCCGGCGCTGCTCGAATCCGCCCCTTGGACTACGAGGCTGGCGGCATCGTCGTCGAGCGCAATGTTGAGAGTATCTGGCGAAGGTTTGATTAGATTTATCCCACCGAAATTCGCATCTGTGGCGATGCGGTCGATCTGATTGCGGACCTGGTTGAACTGTTCTGCTAGCCGTGCCAATTCAGTCGAATCAGAAGCATTTTGCGCTTGAAGGGTAACCGCACGCGCCTGATCCATCAGGTCGCTGATCCCGCCTAGGCCCACACTCGCCGCCTGGATGGTGTTGATCGCTTGGCCGACCTGGTCCTTGATTTTGGTCAAATCTGTGGCTGATTTTGTAAGTGGGTGCGACGCAAAGAAATCCTGCGCTCCGTCCAGCCGATTGTTAACCCTAAGACCGGTGTTTAACCGGTCCATTGCTTGATTGGTTTGTTGGCTCACACGTTTCAGATTTTGAAGTGCGGATTTTGCCGCTGAGCTGGGGCCGACGCTGTCAACCATAGGTATTCTCCTCACAACAATGCGCCAACCACACCTTCTGGTGCAGCGTTATCAGCGCAAAGTCCATCCTCATCCAGTTTACATCTTAGACTAATATCGCAGAAAAAATCTATATCCAGTGTGATGATAGTCACCGTAGCTGAATATTAGGCAGTGTCTGGCAATCATTCTTACGCTCTATATGTTCAACGCATGATCACTCTTGGTGGCGTCATCGCATTCGAATTTTTAAGCACAGCCGGATTCACATTCGTGCTGCTCGCCCATTTTGGTGGTTTTTATATTAGGGGTGTATTCGGCTTTGGATCGAATATGCCAATCATACTGCTAACTACCTGGGTCCTTGGGCCTCATCACGCAATTTTGCTTGTCGCATTGGCATCTGGTATCGCGCAAATTCACCTGTTGCCCCAGGGGTTTCGAGACACCGATTGGCGAGTGGCCCGGGTGTTATCGCTCGGCATGATGGGCGGGATAGCGCTCGGCGTTTGGGTTTTTGTTGGGATCGAGGCCAAATGGCTGGTTCTGTTACTTGGCGGTTTGATCATTGTAATTCTTCTGATGGACCGGTTGCGATTAATTGAGCGCTTGCCCCGGAAATTTGACCTGCGGTCCTCGGTATTGGCAAGCGTGCTCGCAGTAATATCCGGCACGGTCGGAACAATTAGTGGCGGCGGTGGATTGTATTTTCTCGTCGCCTATCTGAAACTAGTTTGCACATCGCCGGCGACGTTACGTAGCACCAATGTGTTCCTGTCCGGTGTTTTCATGATTTTTAGGTTATTATTGCTCGCCTATGCGGGTCTCTTCACACCAGGATTACTATTGGAGGCTCTCATTATTTGCCCCGTAGTATTTTTGGGCAGCTGGGCTGGAACTTCCCTTTTCCGTTCGTCGAGCACAGAACACTTCTACCGTCTCCTTCAGCTTGTCCTTCTTGCTGTCGCCGCCGCGTTGTTCGTGAGGGGCCTCGTATTTCTAGCGGCCTAAATCCGCTAGTTTCGGCTAACCGCCAAGCCACCACGGCATCTCGACTAACGCTTGCAGAATTCCTGGCGGGTACCGTAGCGTCAGAAAATGGGACATCAGGCCGAGAAACGCCACTCCGCTGATGCCAAGGGCTAACGCCTTTAGGTCTGAAACGTTCGTATGCCATCTAACAAAAGCGTATATGAACAATGCACAGCCGAATGGAAAACCGATGAGCGCGACGAGGCCCAGCATTCCGATTGTCCAGCCAAGATAGTAATATCCGCTGCGCTCGGATTTATCGCCGAGTTCTAAGTCGTGCAAGATAGCCGACGGTACCTTGACGCGCATCATGGATGCGAGCAACGGTATAGCTAGCGCTAGCGCGACTATCGAAACCGCCATCGGAAAAATCTTGCCCATAATGTGGTATTGGAGACTGCTTGCCAAAGCGAATACTGCGAAGCCCGTCATTGCAAAAGCGAAGATAAGCTGAGGTCTCTTCTGGCTGATGCCGTTTGGTCCACCTTCTTCATAAATTTTTCCGGTATTCGGTGAGAATCGCCAGGCCATGTAGATGGACGCTATCGTCAGGAGTAACAGTATGATTACAATCGGCCGCTCAAAGAAACTCAAACCATAGACCTGGCTCGCCTGATAAATTTTTGGCTCAAGCCGGGGTGCGAGGAAGTAACCGATCAATAGCGCTGGGCGCGACCAACCGAAACGTTTCATAAAGATGCCGAGCGTTCCCATAGCCAGCAGTGCGATCAGGTCTTGCCAGTCGCGTGTTGCCTGAAAGGCTGCGAAGAAAATCAGCATGATCATGAACGGCGCTAGTAGTGAATAGCGGATCGTCGTTAATTTTGCGACGTGATTTGCGATGCCAAGACAGACCAACGCGCCGAGGACGTTTGCTAATGCCAGCGACCAGATCATGACAAATGTCAGATTCAAATGCTCGGTCATCATTGTCAGGCCGGGCTCGACGCCCACGAGTACAAATCCACCAAGCAGGATAGCCATGCTGCCTGAGCCGGGTATCCCGAACAACAATGTCGGGATCAGTGCGCCACCCTCCTTAGCGTTATTGGCAGATTCAGGCGCTAGAACGCCGCGGATATCCCCGCTTCCGAATTTTGCGCGATCCTTCGTAGTCTGAATTACGTGCCCGTAGGCGATCCAGTCGACGACGGAACCCCCAAGCCCTGGCAGTGCGCCGACGATGCATCCGATTGCTGAACACCGGATGACGATCCACTTGTGGCGTATGGCGTCTTTAAGACCTTGCAGCCAACCGTGCCCGAGGGTCCCGGTTTCCGAAATCGAGGTATTGCGACGCAGGAGGTCAACGATCTCTGGCAACGCGAACATGCCGAGCCCGACAATTACGATCGGTATGCCATCGCTTAGATAACTGGAGCCGAATGTCATTCGGAACTCGCCCGTCGCCGGGGCTGCGCCGATACTGCCAATCAGCAATCCAATTGCACAGGTTGTCAGACCCTTTAGAGCGCTTGTACCGGTGAGCATGCCGATCATGCTGAGGGCCAGTATTATGAGCAAGAGTTGTTCGCCGAAGCCCATTGCCAGAATTATTGGGCGTGCTGCGAATACAGCACCGGTCAGTATGATCGCGCCAAATATACCACCGAAGAGAGAGGCCGAGAAAGCCGCACCAAGGGCACGTGCTCCCTCGCCCCGTTTAGCCAGTGGAAAGCCGTCTACTACGGTCGCTTGCGATCCGGCCGTGCCGGGTATACCCATCAAAACCGAAGGAAATGTATCTGACGTGACGGTAGGTGCTAGAAGTCCGATCATCATTGAGAGCGCGTGCGATTCGTCCATTCCAAAGACGAAAGGCAAGACAATCGACAGACCTGCAATTCCGCCGAGCCCCGGTAAAATACCTACTAGTAGTCCCAGCAGTGTGCCTAGCGATAGAAAGAAAAGATGCGCTGGCGTAAACATCTCTACCAGCGCCTGAAAGAAGAACTCGACCATGCGTCAGCGCCCGTATGGCGAACAAATTTACAAATAAGCAGGCGGCATCCGGCATGCTATGGCCGGATGCTGCCCTGTCTATTTTTTTGAGCTTCTACTTAATGTCGATTTGGTATCTATCCTTCACATATTTTGAAAGCCACTTCTTCGCATTTGGTGGAATTTGGGTGGCCTTGTCGCGTATTTCGTAGGCCTGATCGCCGATTGTTTGCCTGAACGGCCCGAAAATTTTCGCGCGTTTTGCCTTGAAATCTGCGTCCTGCATCATTTTACGGGCCGCCTTACGATAAGTTTCGACGATATCCTTCGATGTACCGGCTGGTAGATTCCACGATTTCGACATAGTAACGAGCATGTGGTACAGGGATATGAAGGCATCGTACCCGTCGCCGGATGGCGCCTTACCGTGAACAGCCTTGTAGGCTTCGTTAAAGGTCGGGACGTTTGGCCACACTGGGTCGCGCACGATATTACCGTCGTCGTTGATCACACCGAATGTGTAGAACGGCACGGCGATGCCGTCTGCGTGCAGCTTTTTGCGATTATTTTTGTAAGACAGCGTGTTGTCAAAGTTGACCAAAAACTCGCCGCGTTCAAACGCAAGTGCCATTGGCCCATTGCCCTTCATGCCCCAGACGTCTTTTGTCTCAATACCAAGTAGGCTCAGCCCGACGCGTAGGCTCAGCCCCGCCGAAGTCGGCGTCTTGCCACCGAAGACTAGTTTTTCCTTTGGGAAGCTGCGCATTTTTTCGACCCTGCCCTTGAGGGTCGGGATGTCCTGGAGTCCGAGGTCCTTGCGGACGTACTGCATAGTACCACGGGGTGATAGAATAATTGGGATGAACTCGTTGAGTTTGAATTTCACCCGGGGATCTCCGAGTGCAAAATTCGAAATTGTGGATGTGGATAAAGCAAAGACCCAGGTACCGTCTGCCTTTGCTTTCTGTGCGAAGTAATTTCCACCTAGTATGCCGCCAGCGCCCGATTTATTTTGAACGATAATCTTTGGGTTCCCTGGCAAATACTTTTGGAAATAAGGCAGCATGAAGCGGGTATAGCTATCGGTGCCGCCGCCTTCATTAAATGGCACGACGATCGTGATCCGTTTGCCCGAAAAATCAACGGCAGAGGCCGCTCCGGACGCCATTAATACTAAAACGGCAGCGCTGGGCGCGATTGCTTTTAGCAAATATTTTTTTATCAAACTCGTTCTTCGGAACATTGGCATCCTTTCCAAGCATTTCGGTGTCGTAATCAATTTACGAAGCTATGTCGAATTTTTGAATTTAATAGGCTTCTGCCGTAAATGTATAGTTAGGAAGATTATGTTTCGAAAATAATAGAAATATCGTTGAAGTAAAAATTTTAAAAGGTAATGTAACGCTCATGAATGAAGAATTTGTGGCTGCGAGCCTTAGGGCTCTTGGGCATCGAACAAGGCTTTCCATTTACCGACTTTTGGTCAAAGCGGGAGATAAGGGTCTGATTGTTGGTGACATTCAGAAAGTGCTCGGTGTGCCGGCATCGACGCTCTCCCATCATCTTGCAAAACTAGCCCGCGTCGGCCTTGTATCACAGGGACGGCGTGGTCGGAAAATTTGCTGCTGCGTCGATTACGACGAAATGCACTCCCTGATCATGTTCTTGACCGATGAGTGCTGCACAAGTGTGAACCTGGAGAGTGAATACGCCCAGGACGCCGCCTGAACAAACGGATATAAAGTTATGACGGACATTTCATTTCACCTCAAGAATGCCGCCGGGTTCGGTCGTCGGATCGAGCGGACGTGGCTCGTGGTTCTAGGCATCTTCGTCGGATTGGCGGTCTTTGTGACGGACCAGGTGACGGCGAGCCTATCCTTCGTTGTGGGAGCGTTAACCGAGATCGGACCGTTCCTCGTGGTCGCGATCGGTATTGCCGCTTATGCACGTGCCAGCGGCGCGGATAACCTGATCGCCAAGGCGTTTGAAGGACGAAGTTCGACTATGATCGTCGCTGCAGCGATCTTCGGAGGTCTCTCTCCGTTTTGTTCCTGCGGCGTTATTCCAATGATCGCCGCCCTGTTGGTGATGGGCGTTCCAGTTCCGGCCGTCATGGCTTTCTGGCTCGCCTCACCTTTAATGGACCCGACTATGTTTTTCCTTACCACTGGGACGCTCGGCCTCGACTTTGCCATTGCAAAGACCATTGCTGCCGTCGGGATTGGTATGATAGGCGGCTTCGCGACAGCCTCTTTGATAGCTCGGGGCGCGTTCTCAATGCCACTGCGCGAGGGAGTTAGTAGTTGTGGCGGCTGCGGTACCCCGGAGATTGATGCGCAAGCCAAAGTCGTATGGAAATTTTGGAAGGAAAACGGCCGTAGGCAAAAATTCTACAAAGAATCGCGTTTGACCACACTGTTTCTGCTGAAATGGCTGACCCTCGCCTTCCTGTTGGAAAGCTTGATGATAGCCTATATATCAGCCGATCAGATCGCTTTGCTGCTAGGTCAAGGCAACGCCTGGGCGATCCCACTCGCCACGATTGTCGGTGTGCCGGCGTATCTAAACGGTTATGCCGCACTACCGTTGGTCGCGGGCCTGATCAAGCTAGGCACTGCGCCCGGCGCGGGCATGGCCTTCCTGATTGCAGGCGGCGTTACTAGTATCCCTGCGGCCATTGCCGTCTATGCGCTGGTTAAGAAGCCGCTGTTCCTTTGGTATATTGTGCTGTCGCTAACGGGCGGACTGCTCGCCGGGCTTTTATTTCAGCTCTACGCCGGCTGACCCGCCGTGACGGGAAAGATGTCAAAACCGGCCTGCCTGAACATCCAATACATAATATTGCCAAACGACAGATGGATGGTGGGTTTGGCGCCATGATGCCGATCTGGTTAAAGGGCGGCGCTCGAGCTGCGCTTGCTATCGTCAAGTCGTTAAAGCTCCTTGTGCCAGCGACTTCGCTTGGTGGAGTTGAAAGTCTGATCGAGCACCTGGCCACCGTCGAGGGTCCGGAAAGCCCGGTTCCAGATGATCTCTTTCGCATCAGTTTTGGAAAGAGGATACTGGCGACCTGATCGCCGATCTTGAACAAGCTCTGGATCAAGCATGACCCACACATTCACGCAGAAACTCGGTGCCGAATTCATTGGTACCGCTGGATTGCTCGCAACCGTTATTGGTTCCGGCATAATGGGAGAGATGCTCGCGGCTGGAAACGGCGCCGTTGCGCTACTCGGAAATACGATTGCCACCGGCGCCATATTGGTCGTCTTGATCTGGATTTTAGGGCCGATATCCGGGGCGCACTTTAATCCGGTTGTGACCGTCGCCTTTGCATTGCGCCGTGAGATATCACCTCACGACGCGGTTATATATATCTTAGTGCAGGTACTTGGTGGCCTGCTTGGCATGCTGGTCGCTCACTTGATGTTCGACATGGCGCTACTTCAAGAATCTGAAAAGGTTCGCACCGGGCTCGGTCAATGGGCGGCGGAAGGCGTGGCAACCTTCGGCCTCGTCGCGACGATTCTCGGCTGTCTCCGCGCCCGCCCCGACGCGGTGGCAATGGCAGTCGGGCTATACATAACGGCCGGGTATTGGTTCACAGCTTCGACCAGCTTCGCCAACCCGGCAGTCACCGTAGCGCGTAGCTTTACGAATACCTTCGCGGGCATTCAGGTGGCCGACGCCCCAGCCTTTATTTTAATGCAGATCGTCGGTGGGGTAGTTGCAGTACTAGTCACGGAGTGGCTTTGGCGTGATGCGAACTGACTTGGTTGCTAGCGGGCCGGCGCTTAGTAATAACATGATAAAAGAATACCGGCGGATCGAGGTGCGGCGGGTGACCCCAGCCGTGGGCGCGGAGCTCGCTGGTCTCGACATCGCGCAAGGCGTCGATGAAGAGACGTTCCGTGAAATTCACATGGCTCTCATGGAGCATGGTGTCGTCTTCCTGCGCGATCAAGATGTCACGCCGGAACAGCAGCGCGACTTTGCCGCGCGCTTCGGTCGCCTGCGCAAGGTTAGACGTTCCGCCTTCCTCGTGCAGAAGAATATTCCGGAAATGCACATCTTGGTGAACGACCGGGACCGGCCACCCAATGTCAATCATTACCATTCAGATGGCATTTTCCGAGCTGAGCCGGAATTTGCTTCGATGCTGCGTGCGGTCGAGGTGCCGGATGCTGGGGGTGACACCATTTTTGTCGGAATGCGGGCCGCTTACGACGATCTATCGGCCGACATGAAGGTTTATCTAGAGGATAAACAGGCGATCAATGATTTCATGAAACTACATGGCAGTCCTAAGAAGGCGCGAAGCTGGGAAGGTGACAATTGGGAGCGTATGGAGAGGTCCCGACGTGCCAATCCACCCGTTGCCCACTCCATGGTGAAGGTCCACCCAGTGACGGGCCGCAAGAGCCTCTACATTTCCGAGAGTTTTACCGCGAGCGTTGTCGGCCTTGGCGAGGATGAGAGCAAGGGCCTTTTGGATTTCTTGAACCGTCATTGCGCGCGACCGGAGTTCCAATGCCGGTTCCAATGGCGGCCGGGCTCGATCGCCTTTTGGGACAACCGAACGACCCAGCACTACGCGGTGGCAGACTATTGGCCGGAACACCGCCTAATGAACCGCGTCTCAATCGAGACTGATGCGATCGGGGGGCAAGCCGCCGCCACGACGGAGTAGGACTTTTGCTAGCGACCGCTGGCGATATGTATCCGCCGGTTTCAACTAAAACAGTTCGATGCTGCTGTTATCTGGCGCCGCGATACAGAAGAGCAAGCAGCCGCCACTTATGCGTTCTCTCTGATGACTTAAACGTGTTCGAATTCGAAGCCGGGATTGTTCAGGGTGAGGATTTGTTTAATTTCTCCCGTAGTACCCGTTTCAGCACCTTGCCGGAGGGGTTGCGCGGCAGTTCGTCAACAATATGCAGTTCCTTGGGGCTCTTGAAGCCGGCAAGATGATTTCGGCAATGGGTGTCCAGGTCCCTATAATCGAGCAAAGCCCCCGGCTTCGGTACCACGACGGCGACGACCCGCTCGCCCCATTTATCATCCGGCAGTCCGACGATCGCGGCTTCCAGAACCTCTTCCATTTGATAGACGATGCGTTCGACTTCGGAGGAGGCAATGTTCTCACCGCCGGAAATTATCATGTCCTTCTTGCGGTCTGTGAGATAGAGGAAGCCGTCTTCATCGAGATAGCCGATGTCGCCTGTTCGGAACCAATCATCGGCGTAAAAGGCTCCTGAGGTTCTCTCCGCGTCACGCCAGTAGCCTTCGGTGATTTTCGGTCCACGCAGACAGATTTCTCCATCCACGTGGGGCGGTAAGGTTCGGCCACCTGCGTCTCGGATGTCCAGTTCGACGTGCATGATGGCGCGCCCAGTTGAACCGATTTTCTCGATCTCCATGCCGGCTTCCATCAATGTGTCGCCGCCGAAACTCTCTGTCAGACCGTAAGCATCGATATACCGGGCTTCGGTGAAAAGGTTACCAAATTCGCGGATCCGGGTCTCCGGTGTACGCTCACCCCCGCCGATGCACCACCGAAGCGATGAAACGTCATAGTCTCCGCGTGCTGGATGATTGAGGATCATGTTCGTCATGACTGGGGCGAACCAGGCCCCTGTGATTTTCTCATCGCGGATAGTGGCGAGAGATGCTTCCGGATCGAACTCGCGATGGATAACAAGGGTACCCCCAGACCACAACGTGCTAATCCCCGGAAGATCGATGCCGCCGACATGATACATTGGGCCGACGACCAATAGCGTATCTTTGGCGGACTGCCGCAGTGCTACAGCTTGGCCCATCGTCTTCCAATAGAAGTTGTCGTAGCGGTGAATTACGCCCTTCGGATGATCCGTCGTCCCAGAGGTATACATCAAACGGTATAGATCGCTGCCCCTCCGGCGTACAGCGTTTGGCCGGTCATCTCCTGTGGCGAGAGCCCGTATATCTCGCTGCGCATCGGCGTCAATCGTCTGCAGGTTAGGCAATCTAGAGGCGGCTTCTGCCAACGCATCGTCAGCGAGCATCAGCTTTACGCCGGCATGGTCGTGTATATAATCAATCTCCGCTGCCGCCAGCCGATAGTTGACCGGCAGCAGTACCGCACCGATATGGCTTGCCCCTAGCGCGAGGTCGAGAAACCCCGCGCTATTTTTCATCATTAGCGCTACGATGTCGTTGGCCCTGATGTCCTGATCGAGGAGCCAACCGGAGGCCGCCAATGCGCGGTCTAGTAACTCCGCGTAGGTAATACGCTGGTCCTCGTAGATGACGGCGAGGGCATCTGGGCGTTCTGTTGCATGAAACTGGATGAAGGAGGTCAGATTGTGCATGCGCGTACCTCGAAGCGGCACGTGAGACCGCTATATCAAAATTGGGCCGTGCACTGGGGCTGTCCAGCGCCCGGAATCGACTGATAGGAGGCCGCCATTATTACCGTTCCCACCGCCGTGCTCGACAACCAGATTGCCGAAATCTACCGCGCCTGGGGTATGATAGAAGAGGTCATTGAGGTGACTGTTCGAAATATGATCGAGGCCGACCTACGGGGCATCGATTCGCATGGTGTAGGGATGCTTCCCACCTATAACCTTCGGCGGAAGCAGGGTATAGTTGATCCGCAAGGAGAGCTAACGATGGTGCGCGACTTCGCGGCTACTGCGCTGCTGGACGCCGGCAACGCGCTTGGCCACTACGCCACCACGAAAGCGATGAAAATGGCCTGTGACAAGGCGAAGGAATTTGGCGTTGGCGTGGTTACAGTCCGGCGGTCTAACCACTATGGTGCGGCAGGGGTCTACTCGACGATGGCGGCGGATCGTGGCATGGTGGGCGTGTGCATGACCGGTTCCAGCCAGGCTGCGGTTCTGCCAACCTATGCGAAGGAACCGCGGTTCAGCACAAACCCCATCGCGGTCGCTGCACCCGGTTTAAAGAATGAACACTTCTCGCTCGATATGGCAACCAGCACGGTCGCAGTTGGAAAACTTAATATTGCGCGCCGTGCCGGAAAAGAAATTCCTCTCGGCTGGGCGGCTGACGAAACTGGCATGCCGACAACCGATCCGGTCGTTGCCCTTAACGCAGTTCCCAAACGGCTCACGCCCATTGGTGGGACGCGCGAACTGGGCTCCCATAAAGGGTACGGGCTGGGACTGGTGGTCGAAATCTTGAGTAGCGTGCTGTCAGGCTCCTATACTGGCGCCACCGACGTCATAACGGGGGAGAAGGGCGAGAACATGAATATTGGGCACTTCTGTCTTGCCATCGACCCTGGCGCCTTCCGCGAAGAAGGCGCCTTTGAGACGCATATGGATGCGCTGATGGATTGGATGCGCGATACGCCAGCGCTTGATCCGGCGCAGCCGGTCTTGGTACCTGGCGACCCGGAGCATGAAATGAGGAAAATTCGGGTGGAGGAAGGAATTCCGATGACTGATACTCTTGTTAAAGAGGTGTGGGATGTCGCCAAGGAAACGGGTGCGCCGTTCTTCATTGGGAACTGACTAGATTTCGCATGATCGAGGAAAGATTGCGCACTACTTGGTTGGAATACATATAGTTAAAGGGACTATAGAATGGTTAATAGTGCGCTGAGCTGACCAAGAGGAGCACAAATCTCCATCCGAAGTTTTCCGCAGTAATGCGAGCCTCAATATGGATAACAATTTCGCCAACTATTTTGAAAAGCAGGTCAATAACGAGGGATCGAACCTCGGCAACTTATATGGGGCTGGGAGATTCACCTTCGTCGGTTCTCAATAATTAAATTTGGTAGAGTTAAGCCCGCGACCGCGACATCGGTGCGGAGCGTGGTGGTTCGTTTGGGCGCTCGTGACCGGCGAGGCCGCGCCGCATGCTCGTGCAGGTGGTGCTGACCTTCGGTCTTGCTAAAGATTGGCGGTGCGGTGGAATTAGGTTAATTATTGCTGGGGCTTTGGGGGCGACATGATCAAATTATCCGGTGTAACAAAGGGCTTCGGTGAACTCGATGTCTTGCGGGGTGTAAACATCGAATTACATCGCGGTGATTCGATGGTGTTGGTTGGTGGATCTGGTAGTGGGAAATCTCTACTGCTGAAGACGATGATCGGCCTTGTGCATCCCGATGCTGGGACGGTGGAGATTGATGGTAAGGACGTGCGTCGGTTGCGGGCGGCCGAACGCCAGGCTTTTGATGACCGGTTTGGCATGCTGTTCCAGTATGGCGGTCTTTTCGATGGTATGCCGGTGTGGCGAAACATTGCCTTCAAACAATTACAGACTGGACAGTTGAACGAACGGCAGGCGCGAGAGCTCGCAGCTGAAAAACTGGCGGTAGTGAACCTCGGTTCGGAAGTGGGAGATCTATATCCGGCAGAGCTTTCGGGAGGGATGCAGAAACGCGTCGGCCTCGCCCGGGCGATCGCTACAAATCCGGAAGTTCTGTTCCTTGATGAGCCTACGGCCGGGCTCGACCCCATCATGTGCAATATCATTTACGACATGATCCTAAAGAGTGTAGGGGAACTGGGCGCCACCTCCTTTGTCATAACCAGCGACATGGCGGGTGCCCAGCGTATCTCCAACAAGATAGCGATGTTGCACGAAGGCCATATCGGTTGGCAGGGCGCCACATCTGATCTATCCGACGCCGATCATCCGGAAGTAAAACGTTTCCTAGAGAGCAAGTCGGGTCGCAGTGGTAATCTCGCCGCCTGAACTTGGTCTAGTATCCGCGTTTCCAATCAAGCACGTTCTCGAGCGGTTGTCCGGCGACATAGGCTTTCAGGTTTCGGCAAAAAAGGTCGATTTGCCGGGTACCGCGCACATCAGTCGCTGCTGAAATATGGGGCGTAAACAGCACCCTGTCGTCTTTCCATAGTTCCAAGTCTGGCAGCCGTTCGAATTCACCAACATAGACGTCGAGACCGACCCCCCGGATTTTTCCGGATGCAAGTGCCAATTTCAATGCTGTCTCATCAACGATCTCGCCGCGCGCGAGATTACACAGAACGACACCGTCCTTCATGGCGCCAAATGTGTCTTCGCCAATCAATTTTTCGGTCTCTGGCGTCCATTGACAGCAGACAGAAACGAAATCAGCGTCTGGTAAAATTTCGACGAGTTTGTCCGGCGTGTAGATCGCGTCAAATCCGTCAGGTCGCTGCCCGGTAGAGCGACGTGTTCCGATGACACGCATGCCGATTCCAGCGCAAAGCTTTCCTACGTCCTTACCGATGCCGCCGGTGCCGATTACGCAGACCGTCTTGTCTTTGATCTGAAACGGGTCATAGGCGAGGCGTTCGAAATTACCTTTGACTCGGTCAGAGTTGGCCACGTGAAAATTGCGCGCGAAGTAGTAGAACGTCGCGACGGTCCATTCCGCCATCGCCTGAGTATTGCCAAGGCCGCGCGACGTCGTTACTAGCACGTCGCTTCCCCAGAGATCACCGTTCAAGAGGTTGCTGGCACCGGCGGGTGTTTGGTGAAACCATTTCATATTTGGTGCGCGTGAGCGGAGGTCGAGTGGAAAGGGAAATCCGCCGAGTACGATCTCTGACTCTTCAAGCAGTGTGTTGCGTTGCTCTCGAGTGCCTTCACCTTTTAGGTTGGGCGGTAGATATGAGCGGGAAGTGTACTCAGGCCACGTATCACGGAACTCGCCATGGAACCAGTTTGGAGCCATTATGAGGCGAATCGATGGATCGGTCCCCTCTATCTGCGTTTGGCCCGCCTCTGAAAGCGGGATCATTGAAAGAATATTCAAGACCATATAATTCTCTTTCCTTTGGTCTGCATAAGTGGGTCGGATCGCTACGCTGTAGCTGCGACCCCGAGACCGAGTTCTTTGATCATCACCTCGCGCATCTTGAATTTTTGCGGCTTGCCGGTAACGGTCATCGGAAGTTCCGACTTGAAACGGACGTAGCGGGGTACTTTGTAATGTGCAATCTGTCCTCGGCAAAAGGCGAGAATATCATCTTCCGTCGTCCCCCCATCCGTTTTTAAGACTATCCAAGCGCAGACTTCCTCGCCGAACTTATCGTCGGGTACGCCGAAGACTTGGACTTCTTGAATTGAAGGGTGGCGGTAGAGATATTCCTCGACCTCACGTGGATACACGTTCTCACCGCCCCGAACGACCATGTCCTTTACCCGGCCAGTGATATTGCAGTAGCCGTTAATGTCGATAACTGCTAGGTCGCCCGAATGCATCCAGCCATCAATATCTATGGATTCTGAGGTACGTTTAGGCTCCTCCCAATATCCTTTCATTACGGAATATCCACGGGTGCAGAGTTCGCCCTGTATGCCCGGAGATACAGTATCTCCGTACTTATCGACAATCTTACATTCGATGTGTGGGTGGACCCGCCCGACAGTGGAAACCCGGCGTTCCAGGGGGTCGCTGTTCGAGGTTTGGAAGGATACGGGGCTAGTTTCTGTCATGCCGTAGGCGATGGTGATCTCGGAGAGGTTCATCTCGGAGACGCACTGCTTCATAACTTCGATCGGGCAGGGTGCGCCTGCCATGATTCCGGTTCTTAGTTTGGAGAAATCGAAGTTCAATAATTCCGGATGTTGAAGCATGCCAACGAACATTGTAGGCACGCCGTAGATGGACGTGCATTTCTCTTGCGTAATCGCTTTCAGGCAACTGTCCGGGTCGAACCCCTCCGCCGGAAATACCATGGTGGAAGCTGAGGAAACGCATCCGAGGCTTCCCATCACCATTCCGAAACAGTGGTAGAGCGGGACTGGTATGCAAAGACGGTCTGTCTCGTCCATGTTCTGTGCGGCGATGGTGTATCGGCCATTGTTAATAATATTTACGTGGGTCAGTGTGGCACCTTTCGGAGCACCTGTGGTCCCAGAAGTGAACTGGATATTGATTGGATCGTTAGGACTGAGAATTCTGGTTATTGCGTCTAGGTTGGCCGCGTTGCCGTCTCGGCCGCGGTTGACCAATTCGTCAAAGTTCAGCATGCCTGAAGATTTTTTGGCTCCAGTGCGGATGATCGTGCGCAAGCTGGGCAGCTTTTCCGCAGATAATTTACCTGGCGCTGCATTCGCGAGTTCGGGTGCCAGACCTTGCAGCATGCCGACGTAGTCGCTGCTCTTAAAATGCGACGCAGTGACCAGTGCGGCGGCACTAACTTTGTTGAGAACGTACTCTACTTCAGAAACACGGTAGGCGGGATTGATAGTAACGAGTATCAACCCCAAGCGTGCCGTTGCGTACTGTGTCAGCAGCCATTCATAGCGATTTGGCGACCAAATGCCCACTCTATCGCCTTTTGTGAGCCCGAGTGAAAGAAATCCGTGTGCCAGGGCGTCGACTTCGCGGTCTAGATCCGCCCATGTCCAACGGACGTGTTGTTCGAGAAACACGGCCGCCTCGCGTTGGGCATGGTTGGCGACCGTTTCCTTTAATAAGTCGGGGATCGTTCGGTGCCACAATTCTGTGCTGCGGTCGCCAACGACATGTGCTCGATCCGTATTTGGGAGCTGATTGTTTTTGAAGTCAGGTGCGCTCATCTAAGACTTCCTCCTGAAAATTTCGCTTGAGTTTACCGGGTGAAAGCCTGCTTCAAAAGCCATCGATGTGGCAGTCGCGGAGTTTCGTTTTGTAGTCTCAGATTGTTTACCAGAACGCGGCGGCGGTCACCGTCGCTATTTAGCAGTTTGGAGAGCACCGCAGCTTTGTGTGCGAAAACGTTTAGCAGCACAATGTTATCCTCCGTCAATGGAAACCAAACTCGAGATGCTTTACAGAGCCTCTATTCACTGGAATTTTTTTAATCTCTGTCACGCTGAACAATTTAGCAGTTTCGCTGGTGTTCCGCTGTCGGGAAAATATATCCGATAACAGTTCTACATGAATTGCCGGCTCAGCCAATGCTAGCTGCCCGGTGCTTTGGCGAAGGAGGGTGAGATGCGCAAGACCACGAAACTTAGGGAAATGATACGCTCCGGCAAAACTCACTTGGTGCCCGGGGTGTATGATGGGTTGTCCGCCCGTATTGCGCAGGCGGCAGGCGCCGATATACTTTATGCGACCGGCGGGGGGATTGCCCGTAGTACTGGTATTCCTGACATGGGTCTGATCAATCCGGTACAGATCACCGAGCGCTTGGAGCAGATCATCGATGCGGTCGACCTTCCGGTTATCGCTGACTTCGATACGGGCTATGGAAACGCGTTGAATGCATTGCATACGCTTAAGGGGTTCGAACGCGCGGGTGTCGCCGGTTTCCATATCGAAGATCAGGTGTTCCCAAAACGATGCGGCCACCTTGAGGGTAAAACGGTGGTGCCGGCAGAGGAACTGGCGGTGAAAATTCGTGCCATCAAGGAAAATCAAATAGACCCGGATCTGGTCGTCATAGCTCGCACCGATGCCCTTGCGGTAGAGGGTTACGAGGCTGCCGTCCTGCGAATGCATAAATATATGGAGGCGGGGGCCGATCTTGCCTTCATCGAAGCGCCACGCAGCATCGAGCAAATCGAGCAGTTGTCGAAGGACTTGCCCTATCCGAAGCTGCTCAACATGTTCTGGGGCGGCAAGACGCCCGTTGTGCCGCGGGAAAAGCTCGAAGCATGGGGGTTTAATCTGATGATAGCGCCTGGTGACATGCAGCGAGCCGCGATGCGGGCGATGCGAGACGCTGCCGATGCAATTCTGGCCGAGGGGCACACGGAATCGCTGAAGGATCGTATGGCGTCATTCGACGATCGCGAGGAAGCCATCAATACTGCGAAGTATATGGAATTGGACGCCCGCTACGCGGTCTGAATTGCTTGAAAGGTTAAGCCATGACGACGTCGGCCGACTTTGAATCGAGCTTCTCTGCAGTTGGGGAGGAGTTTCTCTATTACAGTTTGGCACAGGCCGAGACAGCGGGACTCGGGGAGTATTCAAGACTTCCGAGGTCTCTCAAAGTGTTGGGAGAAAACTTACTGCGCAATTGCGATAAGCCGGCCGTTGCGGAGGAAGACATCCGAGCCCTCGGCGGTTGGACGTCCGACCCCGAGATGGTGCGCGAAGTGGCCTACCATCCGGTACGCATATTGATGCCCGATATGTCGGGGATACCGCTCTTAGTCGACTTATCCGCGATGCGTGACGCGGTGTGGCAGTTCGGAGGTGACCCGACTGCGATCAACCCACGTCTTCCAGTCGACCTTATCATCGATCATTCGGTGAACGTCGATTTTAGCGGCCGGCCGGACGCCCTGCAGCGCAACATGGCGCTTGAATATGAGCGTAACGGTGAGCGTTATCGTTTCGTTAAATGGGCGCAGCAGACCTACCGTAACATTCGGGTGATACCGCCGGGAATGGGGATCCTCCATCAAGTGAACTTAGAACATATCGGCCAGGTGGTTTGGTCTGATGTGGTCGGCGATAGGCGTTGTGCTTTTCCTGATACCATGCTCGGTATGGACAGTCACACGCCAATGATAAACGCGCTTAGTATATTTGGTTGGGGTGTTGGCGGCCTTGAGGCTGGGGCGGCGATGTTGGGTCAGGCGGTCTCTATGCTTATTCCTAATGTCGTTGGCGTGCGACTGATGGGGGAACTGCCGGATGGGGCCACGACGACCGATGCCGTGCTCACCGTCACTGAACACCTGCGCGCGCATGGCGTCGTCGGCAAGTTCGTCGAGTATTTTGGTAACGGCCTCGAACATCTGGCGCTGACCGACCGCGCGACACTCGCCAACATGTCGCCGGAATATGGCGCGACGATGGGCTTTTTTCCGATCGATGAGCGAACCCTGGAATTCCTCGCGATAACGGGTAGGCACAAGGATCAGGTGTCGTTAGTGGAAGCTTACGCCAAGGAGCAGGGTTTGTGGTGCGAAATGGAAGACCCGGTCTTCACTGAGACAATTGAGATCGACCTTAGCAAGGTCGAACCGTGCATGGCGGGCCCTTACAGGCCGAACCAACGCACACCTTTAGCACAAGTACCAATGAGCTTTAGCGATGCGATGGCGGAGCTTGGCCGTACACCGAAACAGGCGCCCGTGGTCAAAGCGGGGTACAACCTTCCCGACGGGGCTGTGGTGCTGGCGGCGATCACGAGCTGCACCAATACGTCGAACCCTGCGGTCATGGTTGGTGCTGGATTGTTGGCCCGGAACGCGGTGCAGAAAGGCCTATTGGTCAAGCCCTGGGTGAAGACTTCGCTCTCTCCTGGCTCGGCCGTTGTCGCTGACTATCTCGCAAAAGCGGGACTGCAAGAACCGCTCGATGCTCTCGGTTTTCACGTGACGGGTTTCGGCTGCATGAGCTGTGGTGGACTATCAGGCCCCCTTCCGGAATCGATTGCCAAGGCCATTCACGAAGGCGATCTTATGGTCGGCGCTGTGCTATCTGGCAATCGTAACTTTGAAGGTCGCGTGCACGCACTCTGCCGTGTGAATTATCTTGCCTCGCCAATGCTGGTCGTCGCCTATGCGCTCGTGGGACATCTCGAATGCGATCTGACAACAGTCGCGCTCGGTGAGGATATGAATGGAGACCCGGTGCGCCTTGCGGATATCTGGCCTTCGCCGGCTGAGATCGACGCAGCGATCCGGGAAGTGATTTCACCGGCACTTTATATTGAACGCTACGCCACGGCTGAGGCTGGAGATGATAACTGGCGGGCTTTGCCGAGCGGTAAGGGTGCACTCTATGCTTGGGAAGATGACAGTACCTATATCCGCCGCCCGCCCCTATTTGAGGGCTTTGCGTCGCAACCGACCCCGGTCGATGACATCGTCGGTGCGCGGGCGCTGGTCATGGTTGGCGATATGACGACGACCGATCACATTTCTCCGGTCGGCGCTATTCCGACGGATGTGCCGGCTGGTGAATACCTTCAGCACCTTGGTGTCGCGCCAGAGGACTTCAACATTTACGGCACGCGGCGCACAAATCACGAGGTTATGATCCGTGGTACTTTCGCCAATATTCGGCTGAAAAACGAGATGGCACCGGGTATCGAAGGTGGTTTCACGACCCATCAACCCTCGGGCGAAGTGACGACCGTGTATGATGCGGCAATGCGATATGCCGCTGAGGGGACACCGTTGGTGGTAATCGGCGGCGATGCTTATGGCACCGGTTCCTCGCGCGATTGGGCGGCGAAAGGGACGCGTTTGCTCGGAATACGGGCGGTAATAGCGGAAGGACTTGAGCGAATTCATCGTTCGAACTTGATAGGAATGGGCGTGCTACCTCTACAATTCCCGATGGGAGTCGACCGCAACACCTTGGCCCTTGATGGATCGGAAACGTTCGATCTTGGGAACCTTTCAGCGGGTATTTCAGCGCGGATGACTGTACCCTGCCGTATTACACGTAGAGACAGTTCGGTCACAGAAGTTGGACTGAATTGCCGCCTCGATACTGATGTGGAAGTCGAATATTATCGGCACGGCGGTATGTTGCATTATTGTTTGCGGGAAGCGCTCGAAGCGGCTTAATTATCGCCTTCATGGAGCCCACCATAGACATCCCGGATGGCCTGCGTTCCGAGCCATGGAGTTGCGAACGCCGGCGCGCCCATATGGAAGCGATCATCGCTCAGGCTCCTGCGCCGGATGAAATCTGGGTTTTCGGCTATGGCTCGCTGATTTGGGATCCGCGCTTCTGTCCACTTGAGACGCGCTTCGCCCGCTTAGATGGTCATAACAGGTCTTTCTGCTTTTGGACAACGATGGGACGCGGGACACCGGAGAAGCCAGGCCTCGGCCTCGGCGTGGTCCCGTGCGATGGATCGGTCGAGGGCCTAGTTTATCGGCTCGATCCGGAGGGGTTGGACGAGGTGCTGGAAGCCCTATGGCTGCGCGAAATGCGCGCCGGCGTCTATCACGCGGAATGGAAAAAAATGCGTACATCTGATGGAGACGTACATGCGATCGTGTACATCGCCAATGATGGGCATCCTAATTTTGTCGGTGATTTACCGTTTGAAGAGCAAGCCCGGATAATGGCGCGTGCCAAGGGAACTCGGGGCTGGAGCTATGAATATCTCGGCCATCTCGTAAAGGAATTTGAACGGCTCGGCATCGACGATCCGTATCACACGGCGCTCTACAAGCGTATCATGGAAATCGTTTCTGTACGTGAGTGAACGTGCGATTTTTACGCTTGTACGTTAATTTTCTGTCATCTTTGGTAACACTTCAGCCGACCCTTTTGACGGAAGATCGGTGATCAGCATATGGGCTGGGAAATGCGTGATGCAGATTTCCGGTTTGGCGTTGGTTACAACCACTTGCGGGGTGATTCCGCAGGCCCAAAACACCGGTACTTCACCCTCTTCGATCGCCGGCGGATCGCCGTAGTCAGGCTTCGTAATGTCCTTAATGCCAATTTCGGTGGGATCTCCGAAATGCACCGGCGCGCCGTGGGTTAGGGGGAACCGGCTGGTTACTTCGACCGCGCGAATTGCGTCTGCCGGCTTGAAGGGTCGCATCGAGCATACCATGCCGCCTTCGAAGGGACCGGACTTGGTCGTTGCGATGTTGGTATTGTAAGCGGGTACTGCACAGCCAAGGTCGAGATGTCGTAGCGGCAATCCGGCGGAGACTAGTGCTTCCTCGAAGGAGTAAGAGCATCCGAGTACGAAGGCGACGTAATCATTCCGCCAATAATCTGATATGTCAGTAACGGCCTCGATAAATACGCCGTCGCGAAACACCCGGTATTTTGAGATATCGGTGCGCAGATCAAAATCGAGAGCTAGGGTAGGTAGTTCCGTCGATCCGACTTCCGAGATCGCAATTACCGGGCACGGTTTTGGGTTACGTTGGCAGAAGGTCGCGAAATCAAGGGCGTATTTTTCTGGAAGGATGGCTAGGTTGCCTTGGATATATCCCATCGCCAAGCCCGTTGTATCTTTGGTGAAGTGTCCGGCGCGGATCAGCCTTCGGACCTCTCGCGGAGACAGTTGCCGCACTTCTTGCAGACCCTGCATGTCGTTCATCTCGAACCTCCCGTAGCATTGTTAAAGCGCTATTTTCCGCTCAATCGTGCCCAAAGTCCACTAGAGGGCTGACGAGATAGTGAACCGGCCCGCTTGTTCCTGTCCGGTAGACGCGCCAAACTCACGCGCTATGAAGTGGATGATATGTCTTGGCGCTCTGGTAACCTTATTGCTCGTGGGGCCTCTGGTTGTTCTGGGAGAGAGTTTGTAGTGGGAAAAGTTTGGTGGGAAGCCTCTCGCGATTCTGCTGGTCTGGCGCCTGATCCTGAAGTTGTGCACGAAGCCGTGGTGCAGGTCTACGCGGCACGTGCTTTTAGTTGGCGGGGCGCCTTCGGCGTGCATACCTGGATTTCGGTCAAGCCGACCGGTGCCCGGCATTTTACTGTATACCATGTCGTCGGTTGGCGGCTGTATCGTGGCGGTGACGCGGTTGTAATTGAACGCGATATTCCCGACCGGCATTGGTATGACGCAGTGCCAGAGGTTTTGGCCGATATTCGCGGTTCAGGTGTCGACCTAGTGATCGATAAGATCGACACGGCCGCGCGAAGTTATCCGCATGGCGATCGCTATACAGTTTGGCCGGGACCCAACAGTAACACCTTTGTCGCTTGGATTGCGCGCCGTGTGCCTGACTTGAAGTTGGACCTGCCGCCAACAGCGATCGGCAAAGATTGGCTGGGTCCAGATGGACCGGTTGCACCGACGCCGAGTGGCACTGGCTACCAATTATCACTTTTTGGTCTCGTGGGCGTGCTGGTTGGAAGGGAGGAAGGGTTTGAGGTCAATCTAGCCGGATTAAATTTCGGACTCGATCCACTCGATCTGGCGGTCCGCCTACCAGGTATTGGGAGGTTAGCTCTCGGGCCCGGTAATGGACCTCGAAAGATCTCTAGCGGGAGTGAATAACATGGCGAGTGTTTGGGGCAAGATCATCGGTGGTGTTGGAGGACTGGCTCTGGGCGGGCCTATCGGTGCTCTAATAGGTGCGGTTGCCGGCCATATGGTGGATAAGGCGCGGGTCCCGTCCGCCCAGCCTGACGATGCCACCAAATCGATCGCCTTCACGATCGCGACGATAGCGCTCGGGGCTAAGATGGCTAAGGCCGATGGTGTCGTCACACGTGAAGAAGTTAACGCCTTTAAACAGGTCTTCCGGATTCCGGCCGAGGAGACCGCTAATGTTGCTCGCGTATTTGATCGTGCCCGCAGGGATCATCGCGGCTATGAGCCCTATGCCCGCCAGATCGCTGGTATGTTTGCTGACAATCCGGGGGTGCTGGAAGAACTTCTCTATTGTCTAACTCGGATCGCCCGTGCCGATGGCGTTATACATCCCGAAGAGGAGAATTACTTGCGTTCCGTTGCAGAAATTTTTGGTCTGGACGCCCACGTTTTTGAGCGGATAACTGAGATTGCCGAAAAGGCCAACCATTCGGACCCTTACAGAGTGCTTGGTGTTGACACGGAAATTTCCAATGATGGTCTTAAGTTGGCCTATCGAGCACTTGTGCGCGAGAATCATCCGGACAAGCTAATTGCGGACGGCATGCCAGAAGAATTAGTCGAATTAGCCAACGAAAAACTTGCTGCGATCAACGACGCTTATGACCGGGTGGCTGCGTCGCGCGGTCTGAATTAGGTAGTGTCGGAAGTGTATTCCATCATCGAGCGCCAGTCGCCCAATTTCGATGCGCGCGAACCAAACACGTCGGTGGATATGCTCGTGCTGCATTATACCGGGATGCTGAGTGGCGAAGAGGCCTTAGCCCGGCTGACAGATTTTGAGCATCAGGTAAGTGCTCATTATCTGATCGAAGAGGACGGTCGGGTCTACCGCCTCGTGGATGAGAAATATCGAGCTTGGCACGCAGGTGTCTCCTATTGGCGTGGTCATCGCAACATTAATGCGCGGTCCGTCGGCATCGAGATGGTCAACCCGGGCCACGAGTACGGTTACCGCCCTTTTCCAGCGGTTCAGATGTCTGCACTCGAAGCGTTGGCACTCGACATCCTGTCACGTCATCCAATTCCTGCCCGCAACGTTGTCGGACATTCTGATGTCGCACCGATGCGGAAGGAGGACCCCGGTGAGTTTTTTGATTGGCGAGGTCTCGCCGCAAAGGGTATTGGACTTTGGCCGAAGCGAGCGGTTCGCAGGTCTGCTAATGTAATCGATGCGCTTGCTTTGATTGGTTACGACACAACGGACTATGCCCGCGCTCTGGCTGCTTTTCAGCGTCACTTTCGCCCGGCGGAAATCCACGGTGTCGCCGATGCGGATACCCTCCACTGGCTTCAGGGTGTGGTAGATTCGTGTGAATCCGCGCTGCCCGTCAACTCAAAGTGTTGTCAATAAAATAGCTGCTGCGCTTTGATGGATTTTTGAGATTAATGGTTGTTGTCCATTGTCGCAGTTCGCAAATATTTTTGAAGGTAGCCGTTTAGGTTCTATAATAATGTTGCGTCGGATGGCTGGATGGCTGCTCCTTGCAATGGGGAAACCCGTAAGGGGAGGAAAGTCCGGGCTCCACGGAAACACGGTGCCGGGTAACTCCCGGCGGGGGCGACCCCAGGGAAAGTGCCACAGAAAGCAAACCGCCTACGCGCCGAAGTTCATTTCTCGGTCCGTTGGTAAGGGTGAAAGGGTGCGGTAAGAGCGCACCGCGTCCTCGGCGACGGGGGCGGCAGGGTAAACCCCACCGGGAGCAAGACCGAATAGGAAGGACTGGCGGCTTTGGGCCACGGGTGAGTTTCCGCACCGTCCTTCGGGTAGGTCGCGAGAGGCGTTCGGTAACGGGCGTCCCAGACGAATGGCCATCGATCGCCTTTCGGGGCGGGGACAGAACCCGGCTTACAGGCCATCCGGCGCTATTCTTGTTTTCTGTTCGAAATAAAATTGGCGTGCCAAGACGCGCTAAAATTGCCCATTACGACGAGAAAGGATTTAAAAACAAAAATAGAACATAAAGAAAACATTAGGGGGTTTTTTATTTTAAGAATTCATTGAAGCACTAAACCTGGTGTTTCCAAGTGAATACAGCACAATTTTTTGATTACTTGGAGAGAACATGTATTAGTGTAATTTTATCATCTCTATTATTATTTGTTTGTATTGACTTTCCATTTAATCCCATGATATCCCATGCTGTCCCAGAAAAATACAATGCGGGAAACCGTTTGAAATCTAGGGGCAAGATTAAATGGGAAACACGGGAATACGCTAATGGCGTTGTTCGCCGGCACATATGAGAACCGGATTGACCGTAAAGGGCGCGTCTCCTTGCCGGCAGATTTTCGTGCCGAGTTACCTACTGAAGGTACGCGTGTTGTGTACGTTTATCCTTCTCCCCGCGGAGGCGCGCTCGAGGCGTGCGATCGGCCCTTTATGCAGCGTATGGCCGACAGCTTGGAACAATTTGATATGTTCTCCGACGAGGAGGACGAATTGGCTTCGATCATTGTTTCCGAAGCGCGCCGCGTCTCAATCGACGGTGAAGGACGCATCGTGCTGCCACCTGAATTGATTGAACTTGCCGGGGTCGATGAGCGAGTAACGTTCGTTGGGCGTGGTGCTCGCTTCCAAATCTGGGATCCTGCCACCTTTGCGGAGAAGGCCGCCGAGGCGCGCGAGCGTGCAAAGGGTAGGACCATGCGTCTACTCCCGCAGGAGGGGAGTTAATGACCCAGCACACTATCTCGGCTACCGCACATGTACCGGTGTTGCTCAGTGAGGTATTAATCGCCCTTTCGCCGCACGATGGTGGCGTCTATGTGGACGGTACCTTCGGTGCGGGAGGTTATACTCGTGCCGTATTGGACGCCGCCGATACTAAAGTCTGGGCAATCGACCGTGATCCAGATGCGATCCGCCGCGGTTATGCACTCCGCATGGAGTGGGGCGATAGATTGACCATGCTGCAGGGCCGCTTCGGTGAAATGGCTCAGCTGCTGCGGACCGCTGACGTAAATCGTATCGACGGGGTAGTGCTCGATCTCGGCGTCTCCTCCTCGCAGCTAGACGATGCGGAGCGCGGCTTCTCGTTCCGTTTGGACGGCCCGCTCGACATGCGCATGGAAAAGGCAGGGCCGAGCGCAGCCGATGTTGTGAATTCGTTAGACGAGGAGGAACTTGCGCGGCTGCTTCGTGAATTTGGCGAGGAAAAGCGCGCCCGCCAGGTTGCTCGCTCCATTGTCAAAGCGCGCGCCCAACGCCCTATCACGCGGACCTCTGAGCTTGCCGAAATTGTTTGCCGAGCGGTTCCGCAAGGCCGCTCGCGGATTAATCCTGCGACCCGCACGTTTATGGCTCTTCGTATTCGAGTGAACAATGAATTAGGCGAACTCGAATCCTTACTCTGCGCAGCCGAAGAGATGCTCGCGCCCGGCGGTCGGCTCGTCGTCGTCTCATTTCATTCACTGGAGGATCGCCGAGTTAAAAATTTCATGCAGGAACGGGGTGGCGCGTTACCCGCGGGTTCGCGCCATTTGCCTCCAGTCATAACGCGCCACGCACCAAGTTTTCGCTTGCTGCGTCGTGGAGCGGTCAAGCCATGCGACGCAGAGGCTAAATTGAATCCACGCGCTCGTTCAGCCCGCCTAAGAGTTGCCGAACGGACAAAAGCCGCTGCCTGGCCGAAAGACGAGGAGCACGTGGCATTATGAGGATAGTCTTAATCGCGGCGGGGGCTGTGCTCACTGCAGGCTCGCTAGGTGCGATGTTCTATATCACCTTCGCAGTGGAGCAACTCGAGGCGCGGCCGCACGATCTCAGCCGTGAGATCGCAGGCGAAAAGGAAACAAACCGCGTGTTGAAGCAAGAAAATGGTTACCTCAACATGCAGGAACGAGGGGGCACGTTACCTGCGGGGTCGCGCTATTTACCGCCGGTCATGACGCTTAATGTGCCGACATTTCGACTGCTACGCCATAACTTAATTCAGCCGCGTAACGTTGAGGGCGAACTTAATTTAGGCGCATATGTGGTACGACCATTTGCTACGGAACGCCCATTGGCGGTTACCTGGCCGGTAGAGAAGGCTCAAGTGACATGATGAGGATCGTCTTCATTGCGGTTTGGGTAACGCTTGCCGCAGGTGCTCTAGGCGCGATGTTTCACATTACCTTCGAGGTTGAGCAGCTCGAGGCCCGTCTGCACAAGCTTAATCGCGAGATAGTGCGTGAACAGGAAACGAAACACGTATTGCAGGCGGAATGGAGTTATTTCAACCGACCGCAGCGCTTGCAGGCGTTGACTCGCGAGTTGTTGCCAAACCTCATACCGATCGAAACTGATCAATTTGTCACTTTCGAGCGGCTCCCGAAGCGTGGCACGGATCCAATTTCAGCCAAGGACGCGCTATTCGCCTCTCCGGCCTATTATGTTCCTCCTTCAAAGAGCTCAGGAGTAAGGAGGACCCAATGATTGAACGGATAAAACGCGCGCGCCGCCTTGCTCATCCGATGCCAGTCATACAGCGCGGTGCGCGGCGCCGTGCACCATGCCCGGCCGAAGAAAAAATTGGACCTGTGAGGGAAGCCATCGAAACGGGCCGCAAGCGTCTTACCATCATGGCGGCGATCTTGTTGCTAGCCTTTTCGGTTGTCGGACTGCGTCTCGTGGATATCACTTTGATGCAGGAGGCGATGGAGCCACGGGTCGCGCGTGCGCCCAATACCGAAACACCGCAATTCACACGAGCCAACATTGTCGACCGCAATGGTGCTCTACTCGCAACAAGTTTACCCACGGCTTCTCTCTATGCAGACCCGCGCCAGGTGATTGACGCTAAGAAAGTGGCTGAGCGCCTCGCAGAAGCGCTGCCCGGTCTCGATAGCGAGAAACTGGCTGCTAGGTTAGCCTCAAAACGTGGTTTCGTTTGGATTAAGCGTCATCTGACACCGCGTCAGCAAAAGAATGTCATTGGTCTCGGTCTACCGGGTGTCGATTTCCGGCGTGAGGAGAGGCGGGTCTATCCCCAGGTCCGGCTATTGTCACATGTTGTCGGGTACGTCGACATAGATGAAAAGGGCATCGCTGGAATTGAACGTCATTTCGAGGACGAGCTTCGTCGGCGCACCGAACCGCTAGAGCTGTCAATCGACATGCGAATTCAACACGCACTTTGCGGTGAATTGGCAGCGGCTCAGAATGAGTTTGATGCGGTGGGCGCAGCTGGGCTTGTTCTCGACGTACGCACCGCTGAAGTAATGGCGATGTGCTCGCTGCCGGATTTCGATCCAAACACGCCGATGGCAACTTCGCGCGTTTCACGATTTAACCGTGCCGCGCTAGGGGTTTATGAACTTGGATCCGCCTTCAAGATCTTCACCACGGCTATGGCACTTGACGGAGGCATAGCGCGCCTCGAGGATCGTTATGACGCGACCAAGCCGCTTAAGATTTCTCGATTTACGATTCGAGACTATCACGCGAAGAAGCGTTGGCTCTCGGTCGAAGAAATTTTTATGTACTCCTCAAATATTGGCTCCGCGCGGCTGGCTAGCGAGGTTGGAGGTAAGACCCAACGTTCCTTCCTTGACAGTATAGGCCTTCTCAAGCCATCCGCGATCGAATTACCCGAAGTAGGCACGCCAATTTTGCCACATGTTTGGCGGCCGATTAACACCATGACGATTGGATTTGGTCATGGCATCGCGGTGAGTCCACTGCAGTTGGCAGCGGGCGTTTCTGCAATGGTCAACGGTGGTGTCTATCGACAACCTACTATGCTCAAGCGTTACAAGGCAGCACCGGGCCGGCGGGTGATTTCAGAACGAACGTCGAATACGTTGCGCAAGCTTTTGCGCTTAGTAGTCGAAGAAGGTACGGGTAGTCGAGCGGATACTTCGGGTTACCGAGTTGGCGGGAAAACGGGTACGGCCGAGAAGAGCGGAGCCGAAGGTTATATTAAGCGGGCCTTACTCTCATCCTTCATTGGCGTGTTTCCGGTCGATGAACCTCGGTTCGTCATCTTTGCATTGCTCGACGAACCGAAAGGCACCAAGAAGACAAACGGCTATGCGACTGGTGGCTGGGTTGCTGCGCCCATCGTCGGACGCGTTGTACGCCGTATTGGTCCCGTCGTCGGTATTCGGCCTTATCCGGAAAAGTTGCCGTCGAATCGCCGCAATTTAGTCATGAATCGAGCCCATGGGGCAGCCACACTCGCATCCTATTGAGTAATTGAATGGAGCTAAATTGACCCACGCCACGGTGTTCGATGATGTAAAAATAACAGGACTGACTGCGGATAGCCGCAAGGTCAGGCCCGGTTTTCTTTTTGCCGCAATACCGGGGACGAAACTTGATGGACGTGATTACATCGATGAGGCAGTTCGTGCCGGAGCGGCCGCTGTTTTGGCTCCGCCTGATGTAACACAAGATCGTGTCACGCCGGGGGTCTCTCTGATCACGGCGGACAATCCACGACATAGTCTTGCGCGTATGGCAGCGGCATTTTATGGGAACAAGCCGGAAACGATCGTCGCTGTGACAGGAACAAACGGCAAGACGTCAGTTGCTAACTTTACACGGCAGATATGGACCGAGACGGGTCGCAAAGCAGCGAGCCTCGGGACACTCGGTCTGATTGGTCCGGGACACGGTGAGGGAAGCAATTTTACTACGCCGGATGCAGTAGCGCTTAACTGTATCCTCCACAAACTTGCTCAAGAGGGCGTGCAGGATGTGGCGCTGGAAGCTTCGAGCCATGGCCTCTGCCAGTTCCGCTTAGACGGCGTGCCAATACAGGCTGCCGCTTTCACTAATCTGACTCGGGACCATCTCGACTACCATGGTTCAATGTCAGAATACCGACGTGCCAAGATGCGCTTGTTTCGCGAACTGCTATTGCCTGGCGGTGCTATCGTGGTCAACGCGGAGACACCCGAATATCCAGCTTTGCTGGAGTTGTCGCGAGAGCAGGGGCATGAACTTTTTTCATACGGATTCGCAAAGGGTGATATTAAGTGTCGCGCGATGGAGGCGACAGAGGATGGCTGGTCACTCATCTTAAACATTCTCGGCACTGAACACTCTGTTAAATTTCCGTTGATGGGGTCATTTCAGGTGGCGAACGCTCTCGCAGCCCTTGGACTCGTGATCGCATGTGGAGGTGAATACGCTAAGGTAACCGCGGCTCTGGAAGTATTGAATGGGGTGCCGGGACGTATGGAGACAGCAGCACGACTGCCTTCGGGTGCGCGCATTATAGTTGATTATGCGCATACGCCTAATGCGCTTGAAGCCGTGCTGACAGCCGTTCGCCCGCATGTAGCTAATCGGTTGATGTTAGTTTTTGGTTGTGGTGGCGACCGAGATCGGGGGAAGAGGCCCGAAATGGGATTGATCGCAGCCCAACTCGCTGATGGTGTCGTTGTGACTGACGACAACCCTCGGCATGAGAATCCGGACGCCATACGTAAGGAGATATCCGCCGCCTGTCCCGGTTGCGTCGAAGTCGCTGGACGATACGATGCGATCCGTGTCGCCATGTCGCAGTTGGTGGAGGGCGACATTCTGGTCGTCGCTGGCAAAGGGCATGAAACTGGCCAGATTTTGGGAAATGAGACTATTCCCTTCTCAGATGTCGAGGTAGTGCGGGACTGCGCGCGGGAAGTTGCCCGATGACTGCATCCAAAATATTTGCGGGCGGAGGCGGTCGTGCTTTTTAATCTGCTAGTTCCAATGGCGGACGACTACATTGTCTTTAATCTATTTCGCTATCTTACGTTTCGGACCGGTGGCGCAATCATGACTGCGCTGTTCGTCAGTTTTATTTTTGGGCCGGCAGTAATCAATTGGTTGAAGAATGCGCAAAACGGCAATACTCCGGTGCGCGAGGATGTTCCTGAGGGACATCTGAAGAAGATTGGTACGCCGACCATGGGCGGATTCCTTATCTTGATGGCAATTTCCATCAGCACCTTGCTATGGGCCGATTTACGGAATGGATACGTCTGGATCGTGCTTTTAGTTACGATTGGTTTCGGCGCAGTAGGCTTCGCTGATGATTATCTAAAGTTGACAGGCCACAAATCGCATGGCCTGCGAGGGCGAATAAAACTGTTCTTCGAAATTCTAATTGCTGCGGTCGCCGTTTGCTGGTTCTTGGTCATCACTCCGGATCCTCTCTCCGGTAGTCTCGCAATACCGTTCTTTAAGAATGTCTTGGTCAATCTTGGTTGGTTCTTTGTTCCTTTTGCCGTATTTGTTGTGGTGGGGGCCTCAAACGCAGTGAACCTCACAGACGGCCTTGATGGTCTTGCCATCGTTCCTGTTATGATTGCCGCCGCCTGTTTTGGTTTCATTGCTTATCTCGTTGGCAATACAGTTTATTCTGGGTATCTGCAGCTTAACTACGTACAGGGCGTAGGAGAACTCGCGGTTTTCTGCGGTGCGTTAGTGGGGGCAAGCCTAGGGTTTCTTTGGTATAACGCTCCACCTGCGATGGTCTTCATGGGCGACACTGGCTCGCTATCGGTCGGCGGTGCGCTTGGTTCAATTAGCGTCATTACGAAGCATGAAGTGGTCCTTGCGATTATCGGCGGTCTTTTCGTTCTGGAGACGGTCTCAGTCATTGTTCAGGTCATCTCGTTCAGGTTGACTGGAAAGCGTGTTTTCGCGATGGCACCGTTGCATCATCATTTCGAGAAGAAAGGCTGGGCCGAGTCAACCATCGTCATTCGCTTCTGGGTTATAGCGTCGATCCTGGCGCTAGTCGGTATGTCAACCTTAAAGCTGAGGTGATTGGATGATTGATCTCAGCGCCTTCAAAAATAAACGATTCGCGGTTATGGGGTTAGGCATGTCTGGTCTCGTTGCTGGAGAAGCATTGTGCGCAGGCGGCGCCGAAGTTATCGCTTGGGATGATAGTGAAAGTCGCCGAAGTGATGCGGAAACGCGGGGTGTGCCAATCGTACGTTTGGACGACGTTGATTGGATGGGTGTCGAGGCGCTGATTCTGAGCCCCGGTATACCCCACACACACCCCAAACCGAACCCGGTAGCATTGAGTGCCAAAGAAGCTGGGGTAGCCATCGTCGGCGATGTCGAGTTGCTTTTCCGCACCCAACCGAAAGCGTCCTTCGTCGGTGTCACGGGGACTAACGGTAAGTCCACTACAACGGCATTAATTAGCCATATTTTAAACTACGCTGGCCGACGTTGCGCTGCTGGTGGAAACCTTGGTTTACCGGCGTTGTCGCTCGAGCCGCTCGGTTCCGAGGGCATCTATGTTTTGGAAATGTCATCCTACCAATTGGAGCTAACGCCCTCGGCCCGTTTTGAAGTCGCGATACTACTTAATATCAGCCAGGATCACCTTGATCGGCACGGTGGTATGAACGGCTACGTCTCAGCCAAACGCCGAATTTTTGCTCAACAGGAAGTGGGCGATGTGGCTATTGTGGGTGTCGACGATCAAGAGGCACTTAGTCTATTACTTTGCTTATCTGCTGAGCGTTCGAGCGGAATTGTGCCAATCTCCACCGAGCGCGAAGTGGGGGGGGGAGTCTACTCCAAAGGCTCTATGCTTATTGACGCTAGTGGTGCAGTTCCGCGCGAAGTTTGCTCGCTTGCCGATATTGAGGCTTTACCTGGATCCCACAATGCGCAGAATGCCGCCGCCGCATATGCGGCGGTGCGGGCTGTTGGTGTAACGGCGGAGATTGCGGCCGCTGCGCTTGAAACCTATCCCGGCCTGCCGCATCGCCAGCAACTAGCGGCAATTATTGACGGTGTACGTTACATTAACGACAGCAAGGCGACGAATCCTGAGGCCGCGGCCAAAGCGCTGTCGAGCTATGAAAAAATTTATTGGATCGCTGGCGGTCGCGCTAAAGAGGGCAGCCTAGAAGCGTTGTTTCCTTACATTTCACGTGTCAATCGGGCTTTCCTCATCGGTGAGGCCGCAGAACAATTGGCTAACCAACTTTCTGGTCTTACACAGACCGAATTATGTGGTGACCTACAATGCGCAGTGAATGCGGCGGGTCAGGCCGCGGTTGGGGAAAAAGCGGTTGTTTTGTTGTCACCTGCCTGCGCATCGCACGATCAGTTTGTTAATTTTGAGCAACGGGGCGAGATGTTCTGTCGGCTTGCAGCGCAAAGGCCAGGTATCGATCGAGATATCCGTTATGGCGGGAAGGCGTCTTGAGCCATGTCTATCGCCCGGACGGACAATTCTATTCTCGGCCGCTGGTGGTGGACCATCGACCGTTGGACGTTGTTCTCATTAATAATGCTTTCAATGATAGGTGTCATGCTCGCGATGGCGGCGAGTCCTTCAGTCGCAGAGCGCATTGGTCTTGAGCCACTTCATTTTGTGCGCCGACAGTCGGCTTATCTGCCACTCGCGTTAATTGTCATGGTTGCCGTCTCCCTGCTTTCACCTATTAGCATCCGACGTCTCGCCGTTGTTGTATTGCTTGGCGCCCTAGTCTTGCTTATTGCCACCTTATTCGTCGGTACGGAGATTAAGGGAGCAAAAAGGTGGATCAGCGTCGCTGGTTTTTCCTTGCAGCCGTCTGAATTTGTAAAACCCGCGTTGGCAATCGTGTGCGGTTGGATGTTTGCGGCACGGCGTCTCGGCGAGGAAATACCGGGCAATTTAATTGCATTCTTGTTTTTCGCATTGGTTGCGTTCTTGCTCCTGATGCAACCTGATGTTGGCCAGGTGCTAGTTATTTTGGCAGTCTGGTTTAGCCAGTGGTTTTTGGCAGGCCTGCCGATGATATGGGTCGCCATGTCTGTAGGCATTGGCATAGTGGGGCTAATCGCTGCCTATTTTGTATTTCCTCATGTTGCGAGCCGTATCGACCGCTTTATTGACCCGAGATCAGGCGACAACTATCAGGTCGATCGTGCGATGGAAGCCTTTCTGAATGGTGGACTTTGGGGGCGCGGGCCGGGAGAAGGGACGGTAAAGAGTTATCTACCAGATGCTCATGCCGACTTTATTCTTGCCGTTGCGGGCGAGGAGTTCGGTCTTGTGCTTTGCTTCGTTATCGTTGGTTTGTTCGGCTTTGTAGTGTTTCGTGGCATCATTAATTTAATGCGCAATTCAGATTTTTTCGTTGTCATTGCGGCCACAGGCTTATTAGTGCAGTTCGCACTACAGGCATTAATTAATATGGGATCGACCACCAACCTAATGCCAACTAAGGGAATGACCTTGCCGTTTATTTCCTATGGCGGTTCGTCTCTGTTGGCACTTGCATTTGGTATGGGTGCGCTTCTCGCATTGACTAGGCGACGTGCGGGAGGAACGCGATGAGCGAGGTTCGTCCAATCGTACTAGCGGCCGGCGGAACTGGCGGCCATGTTTTTCCCGCACAAACACTGGCGGCCGAGTTGTGCGGGCGGGGTTATCGCCTCGTCCTGTTGGCAGATCGCCGCAGCCAGTCACTTGACGGAGCACTTGGTGAACTTGAGGTCCATCGTATCGATGGCGCGGGCGTTAGCGGTAAAGGATATCTTGCAAAGGCAGCGGCAATGCTGCGGCTGGCCCGGGGTTACTTACAGGCGCGACGGTGCCTTCGTCGGTTAGATCCGATAATGGTCGTTGGTTTCGGCAGTTACCCTTCGGTTCCCACCGTGCTTGCTGCGCAGCATCTTGGTTTGAAGACACTGATCCACGAACAAAATGCAGTGCTTGGACGTGCCAATCGGCTGTTGGCTACAAGAGCCACACGAGTAGCTACCGCATTTGAGTCCGTGCGTGAGTTGCGCGCTGTCGACTGTGAAAAAACTGTTTGGACAGGCAACCCTGTGCGACCCGAAGTGATTGCAGCGCGTGACCAGGTTTATGCTCCTCCTCGTAATGACAGAGATGTCAATCTTCTCGTCGTGGGAGGCAGTCAAGGCGCCAAGTATTTTGGCGAAATCGTGCCGCGTGCACTTATCTTACTTGAAGAGGGGTTGCGTTCCCGGTTACGGGTCGCCTTGCAATGTCGTGTCGAGGAGATCAACACCGCAAAAATCAAACTTCATCGCGCCAAAGTTCGCGCAGAGGTTTCGTCATTTTTCGATAATATTCCAGAGAGACTTGGGTCTGCGACTCTTGTCATTTGTCGCGGTGGCGCGTCTACGGTAGCGGAACTGATGGCTGTTGGCCGTCCGTCGCTTTTAGTACCATTTCCCCATGCGACAGATGATCATCAAACGGCGAATGCGGAGGGGCTTTGCGACGCAGGCGGCGGTTGGATAGTTCAGCAGAATGTGTTGAGTCCGGAGATATTAGCTGAGCGGATTGAATCACTTTTGCGGCCAGGTCCAACCTTAACGGTTGCGGCTAATTGTGCCCGACAGATGGGTAAGCCCGAGGCTACTGCGCGGCTTGCCGATCTCGTAGTCGAAGAACTTAAGGGTAATGGCAGAAACCTAATTGCTGATCGGCAGGAGGCCGTCGCATGAAGGAAATGCCGCTTTCCATAGGAAACATTCATTTTGTAGGCATTGGCGGCATCGGCATGTCGGGCATTGCCGAGGTTATGCACAATCTCGGCTATTCTGTGCAAGGCTCCGACATCTCTATTGGTGGCAATGTTGAACGATTGGAAAAACTTGGTGTCCGCGTGGCTATAGGACATACCGAAGAAAACGTAGCCGAGGCGGATGTCGTTGTTATCTCCTCTGCTGTTAAAGTTAACAATCCGGAAGTGGTCGCAGCGCGATCCCGGCTCGTGCCGGTGGTAAGGCGGGCTGAAATGCTAGGCGAACTCATGCGCCTCAAATGGTCGATCGCGGTTGGCGGCACACACGGCAAGACGACGACAACCTCGTTAGTATCTGTCATACTTGATCATGCCGGTTTCGATCCGACGGTAATCAATGGTGGAATTATAAACGCCTATGGCACCAACGCGCGGCTTGGTGCGGGGGAATGGATGATCGTCGAAGCCGATGAATCGGACGGCACATTCGTAAAATTGCCGGCGACAATTGCTGTGGTCACGAATATTGATCCCGAGCATCTAGATTTTTATGGCGATTTCGAAAAAGTTAAGGATGCTTTCAAGACATTTATCGAGAATATTCCATTTTACGGTTTTGCCGCTCTTTGCATCGACCATCCCGAAGTTCAGGCGATGATTGGGCAGATTACTGACCGCCGTATCATCACCTTCGGTGTGAGTCCTCAGGCTGAGGTTAGGGGCGAAAATTTGAGCCAAGGTCCTGGCGGGACCATCTTTGATGTCGTTTTTTCAGCGCGCAATGGCGAAGAAAATCGATTAGAACGCGTGAGACTGCCAATGTTCGGACATCACAATGTTTTGAACGCCCTCGCCGGAATCGCGGTTGCGTCCGAAATCGGTATTCCAAAAGAAACCATTATTAAAAGTCTGGCCGACTTCTCCGGGGTAAAACGCCGGTTCACCAAAACAGGCGAAGTTAATGGCGTTAGCGTGATCGACGATTACGGCCATCATCCGGTCGAGATCGAAGCTGTTCTTCGAGCGGCGCGAACGGCGACCCATGGGCGGGTGATCGCCGTGGTCCAACCCCATCGTTATTCCAGATTGAAGCATTTGTTTGAGGAATTTTGCACATGTTTTAACGACGCGGATACTGTGGTCGTCGCAGATGTGCACGCGGCTGGTGAGACGCCGATCGAAGGCGTAGACCGCGATGCGCTGGTTGCCGGTTTGCGGGCGCGGGGCCACCGCAGTGTCGAGATGTTACCGAGCCCGGAGGCGCTTCCGGAGATGATTAATCGGATTGCTGTGTCGGGCGATCTCATTGTGTGTCTTGGTGCTGGTACCATTACAAATTGGGCAAATGAACTGCCAGAAGCGCTATCCGCATTAACACGTGGCAAGGCAGAAGCGGGGTGACTGCGATGACGGTAGTCCAACACAGAGAGGAGATGATCGATCTGTTACCGCCAGTGCGTGGACGTTACCAAGTCGATGTGAATCTCAGCAGCCGGTCGTGGTTTCGAACTGGTGGTGCTGCCGAAGTGCTTTTTGAGCCCGAAGATTCGGACGATTTAAAGTTCTTTCTGTCCGAGCGCCCTGCGGAGACAGCTATCACCGTCATTGGTTTTGGTTCCAACCTTCTAGTCCGAGACGGTGGCGTGGACGGGATAGTAATTTCGCTCGGTGAAAAGTTCCGCGGAATCGCATTTAATGGTCGGATCATAGAGGCTGGAGCAGCCGCTCTGGATGTTAGCGTTGCGAGGGCGGCGCGCGAGAATGGAATCGCCGGCCTCGAGTTCCTCTCCGGTATACCGGGTACGATTGGCGGAGGAATAAGGATGAATGCCGGTGCTTATGGTGGCCAGATCTCGGATATTGTTATTGACGCTAACGTCTTAGATGCAAATGGCGGCGCGCACGAATTGAACCAATGCCAGCTCGACTTTTCATACCGACGTTGCGCTGTTCCAAAAGATTGGGTGATTGTTTCAGCACGCCTACAGGGCGAGGAAGGTGATCTCAAAGAGATTTCTGGGCGCATGAATGCAATCTCGGCCGCTCGAATCGAGAGCCAACCGCGCACAAGGACAGGTGGTTCTACTTTCAGCAATCCGCCTGGTCACAAGGCATGGGAATTGATCGATCGGGCCGGGTGCCGCGGTCTAAAACGTGGCGGTGCAATGGTATCAGAACAGCATTGCAATTTTATGCTGAATACTGGATCCGCGACGGCGATGGATCTCGAATTACTGGGCGAAGAAGTGCGCAGTCGGGTCCTCAAAGAGACGGGGGTTTACCTCGAGTGGGAAGTTAGACGTATCGGAAAAGCACCCCAGCGGGGCGAAGAGTGATGAAAAAGCAGGGCCGTCAGTCGGTTCAAATGAAACGTCTTGATGCACGGCGAAGGCGAATTCGCACGCGTTGGACACGTCCGGCCGTCTGTTCGGTAGCGAGCGCCCTTGTATTTGCCGGAGTTGGTTGGTGGTCTTGGCATTCGGGTCTCTTTGACCGGGGCCTCGCGTATATGGGAGCCATCTACAATTCGGCCAACCGGGCGGCGGGTCTCGTTGTACGCGAGATTTTGGTTGAAGGACGTAAGGAAACATCTCTCGCCGTTATTCTTGATTCACTTGGTGTTGAGCGTGGCGATCTTGTGTTAAAGTTCGACGTTGGGACGGCGCGCCGCCGGCTTGAAGCGATTGGTTGGATCGTGTCAGCAAGAGTAGAACGGCATCTGCCTGACACCATCAAGTTATCAATAATCGAGCGCGACCCGATAGTAATTTGGCAGCGTAAAGATGACTTCGTGCTCGTTGATGCCTCGGGTACAGTCATTGGATCGGATGGGCTCGATCGGTATAGAAAACTTAAAGTCGTTGTTGGGGAAGATGCTCCAGCGCATGCTCAAGCATTAATTGCCATGCTGACCAAACATCCGGCGTTAATGGCACGAGTGAATGTAGCCGTGCGTTCGGGCGGTCGACGCTGGAATCTTCGAATGGACAACGACATATCTGTGCGCCTGCCGGAAACGGATGCTGCTTTTGCTTGGGATAGACTCGCGAAATACGAGGAACAGCACAAGCTGTTAGACCGAGATATCGGCAGCATCGATCTACGTCTGCCGGACCGGGTCGTTGTGAAACTCCGACCAGGGGTCAATGAGGAAAATTCCCGTAAAGGACGCCGCACATGATGGTACGTTTTGTTTTCTTGGGTGATGAGGGATAAAGGGTGGCAAGGAGCGAACAAATCGCAGCGCTCGATATTGGGACAACGAAAGTATGTTGTTTTGTTGCGGAACGTGAGGCCGGTGATCGGGTGCGGGTGGCTGGGATAGGCCATCATGTAAGCGAAGGTGTTAGAGCCGGCACGATTGTCGATATGCAACGTGCAGAGCAATCTGTCCTTGCGGCGGTTCATGCCGCTGAGCAAATGGCAGGGACTACCATCCGAGAGGTCATTGTCAACGTTTCTTCTGGTGAACCTTCGAGTCAATTCGTTGATATTGATACAGATTTGTCGTCGCAGGCTGTAGGAGATCGTGAACTAGCTCGTTTGTTTAACGATGAAAAACTATCAGTTCTTGCCTCGGCTCGACATCTGATTCATGCCATTCCCATAGGATATAAAATTGACGGATCGAACGGCATCCGGGATCCGCGAGGTCTTCATGGTCACAATTTGGGCGTGCGATTACATGCCGTTACAGCCGCGCCAACCGTTCTTCGGAATGTGGCCAATTGCGTCGAAAGATGCCATCTCGGCCTCGCCAATTTCGCCGTTAATCCATATGCCGCGGGTTTGGCTTCGGTAGTCGAGGACGAATTAGACCTCGGGGTTACAGTTATCGACATGGGCGGCGGAACGACATCGATCGGCATTTTCTTCGAGGGGGCATTAGTTTACGTCGATTCACTGCCGATCGGTGGGAATCATATTACTAGCGATATCGCCCGGGGCCTTTCAACCCCGATGCAACATGCCGAACGGATGAAAACATTGCATGGCACTTGTCTTTCGTCACCGACGGACGAAACGGAGAATGTCGCCGTTCCTCGCGTCGGAGAAGACGACGAAGAACAGGTGACGATGATCCCGAAATCATTCCTGATTAGCATTATCGCTCCGCGTGTCGAAGAGACACTCGAGTTGGTGCGAGAACGGTTGGTTGCAAGCGGTCTCGATCGGAAGGCAGGGCGTAGAGTCGTTCTGACCGGTGGGGCTAGTCAATTGCCAGGTGTACGAGAACTCGCGGGACAACTGCTTGATAAGCAGACCCGAATGGGTCGACCGATAAAGGTTTCTGGCTTGGCGGAAGCAACCTGCGGGCCGGCTTTTTCAGTTTGTGCGGGGTTACTGTCGCTTGCAGTAGACGACAGGGGTGAAGCATGGCCTCCACCGTCGCTAGAAACACCGAAGATGCATGGCATGTTTGGAAAGCTCGGAGGGTGGCTGCGTGCAAACTTTTAACCCTCGACCAGAGAATCATTCGGTATCCGGTCACAGCAACCAGGAGCCGATTTACCGGTGAGATTCCGGTATTCCACTAGCATTGCAAACAGATTGCGGAGATAGTCATGACAATAAAATTATCGATGCCAAAGCCGGAGGTAGATTTGCAGCCTCGTATCACAGTTGTTGGCGTCGGCGGCGCCGGCGGCAATGCCGTCAACAACATGATTCAAGCGAATTTGGAAGGTGTCGACTTCGTTGTAGCGAACACTGATGCTCAGGCGCTTATGCAGTCTCAAGCGGATTGTAAAATTCAGTTAGGCGGCTCTATCACCCAGGGTCTTGGGTCGGGTTCGCGGCCTGAGATCGGTCGTGCGGCAGCGGAAGAGACGCTTGACGATATTCTCGATCATCTGGCGGGTAGTCATATGGTATTTGTGACTGGCGGAATGGGTGGTGGTACTGGGACGGGTGCGGCGCCCGTTATTGCCCGTTCCGTTCGTGAGCATGGCATACTCACTGTCGGGGTTGTGACCAAGCCGTTTCATTTCGAAGGTAGTCAACGGATGAAGACGGCGGAAAGTGGAGTCGACGAACTGCAACAATACGTTGACACCCTTATAATTATTCCAAATCAAAATCTTTTCCGGGTCGCAAATGAGAAGACGACCTTCGCGGAAGCCTTTAAGATGGCAGATAATGTTCTTTATTCCGGTGTTCGTGGCGTCACTGACCTGATGGTGATGCCGGGTTTGATAAACCTTGATTTTGCCGATGTTCGGACAGTGATGAGCGAAATGGGCAAGGCGATGATGGGCACTGGAGAAGCAGAGGGGGAGTCCCGCGCGATCGCCGCTGCTGAAGCGGCAATTTCCAATCCGCTACTTGATGATATTACGATGAAGGGCGCCCGTGGTGTCTTGATCAATATCACGGGCGGTACTGACATGACCCTGTTTGAGGTTGACGAGGCGGCCAACCGGATTCGTGAGGAGGTAGACAACGAGGCCAGTATTGTTTTTGGTTCCACCTTTGATGAAACAATGGAAGGGCTGCTTCGGGTATCGGTAGTTGCAACGGGTATAGAAGTCGAAGCAATGACCGCGCCGCGGCCAATTCCATCTGGTCTCTCAACGTTGACGCCCCGTCCGGAGCGGGACGCACCGGTCGTGTCGGGACAAAAAACTGATGAAGCTTTCGCTGCCGAAGAACTTGTGGCTTCGGACAGCGTTATTGAAATGGCAAAAGCCACCGCGATTCCGGCGGAAACAGCAGTTTTGGAAGTGCCTGGGGCGGAAGTGGAAAATGAGGAAATGGAAGTTCTACTGTTGGACGAAATTAAAACCGAATTACGGTCCGGTGAACTCGATGAGATTACGCAGGTGGTGCCAAAAAGCATCGCTACCGAGAATTTAAAGATGATGGTCCCTAAACCTGCTGCTGCCGAACGTCCTTCTGAAACCGATGACGGATTAGAATCGGTCAAGTTAGAACCGCGACTGACACAAACCCAACGCGGCCCGTTCATTCCGCCCAAGCCGGTGGTTGCTGAACGGGCCAGCGGAGATGTTGAACCGGAGCCCTTTGCCGCCGCAGCAATGGAAAATGCACACAACGCCTCTCAAAAATCGCGGTTAGAGCGGCATCGGCCTAGCCTTTTCGAAAGGATGACGGGCGCGGCAAAGCCGACGTATAACGATAAGCCAGAGGACACAACATCTGGGGAGGTGGCGACCAGCGCTCCGGCCACCAACACACAAGCCGTTAGTCAGGAACCGGAAGAACGCTTCCAACTTTCTCAGGCGGAAGAGGAGATGCTGGATATCCCAGCATTCCTGCGCCGTCAGGCGAATTAACTTTGCGTACTAGGTTTCTTTGTCAACTGGCAATGCAGGTAAGGTGCAGCTATCCCGGCGTTGGCGGCCGCGTAATATATCGTAACAAAGAGTGATTTGAGAGAGGGAAAAGCTGTTGGTACAAGTTATTAGCAAAATTGTCTGCGAGTATTGGTGGCGGTTGAGGATTTTGTGAAGGAACTAGAATTTGGCTAGAGGTTGTATAGGGTGAACGTTTTTAACAGAACAGTGCGGCGGATGGTTGGAGGTCGTACTGTTAGGCAGAAAACGCTAAAACGTGATGTTGAATGCGGTGGGGTCGCTCTGCACAGTGGTGACTTGGTGAATATGCGTATTTGCGCCGCTGCACCAAATTCCGGAATACGGTTCCGTCGTACCGATCGCGTCTCGTCAATCAACGAAATAGATGCGCGATACGACAATGTCGTTGATACGCGTTTATGCACAAGCATTGCTAACGAATATGAAGTGAAGGTGTCGACTATTGAGCATCTGATGGCTGCCTTATCGGGATCGGAGATAGACAATGCGGTCGTCGAACTCGATGGTGAAGAAGTGCCTGTTATGGATGGCAGCGCCGCACCGTTTATCGCGCTGATTGAGCGGGCTGGGATTATTGAGCAAAACTTGCCGCGAAAAACGATCCGTGTTTTACGAACGGTCAGTGTCCAAGACGGCTCCAAGTTCCTCAAGTTCGAGCCGGCGGATAGGGCGGTCATAAACCTTGAAATTGATTTCGACTGTGAGAGTATTGGACGCCAATCGCTGGCGGTACCAATTTCCAAGGCTGCATTCCAAAATGATGTTGCAAATGCGCGGACGTTTGGTTTTCTGCACGAGGTGCAAGCGCTTCGTGCAGCCGGTCTTGCGCGGGGTGGTTCTCTCGAGAATGCTGTGGTTTTATCGGGAGGCAAGGTCCTCAACGAAGAAGGCCTTAGGCACAGTGACGAATTTGTCCGCCACAAAATCCTTGACTGTATTGGTGACCTCTATCTTGCTGGCGCGCCAATCATCGGCGCGGTCAGCGGCAGTTGCAGTGGCCATGCATTAAACAATGACTTGTTGCTTGCGTTGTTCGAAAATGAGGATGCCTGGGCATGGGAAACTGCTGAAGAGGATGTGCCGTTTGACACCAACACGTGGGAAGCCGAACCGGCCCTCATGCGCGCATAATTGAAATTTATTCCCCTAAATTTGACCGCTTGGCCGACGATCAGTAGGCATTTGCCCGGTCCAGTGGTATATAGTTGTCTGAATGGTCTGTCCGCTAGGGCTCAACTGCCGTGCGAAACAAAGCGATGTCGAAAATCTTATTTCGATCGAATCCTCTGGTAATAATAGCATTGTCAGCTGGGTTTGTATTGACGAGTTGTGATACTGTTTCGCTTCCAGGTATTACCGAAGCTGAAGAACAGGCTGCCTACGGCGACCGCTCGGTCGAGGCGCTTTATAACAGTGCCATGGATAAATTGGAAACGGGATGGCACCAGAGCGCCACCGAGCTATTCGACGAGCTTGAGCGCCAACACCCATATTCGGCTTGGGCAACAAAAGCTCAACTTATGGCCGCCTATTCCAACTACCAGCAAGGCTCGTATGACGAAGCAATTATCGATTTGGATCGTTTTATTGAGCTGCATCCCGGGCATCGAGATATCGGATACGCATATTATTTGAAGGCGATATCGTTCTACGAACAGATTTCCGACGTTGGTCGTGATCAAAAAATGACCCGGTTAGCCCTAACTTCACTACAGGATATCGTCAAACGATTTCCGGGAACGTCCTTCGCCCGGGACGCTCGATTAAAGTTAGAAATGACCTTCGACCATCTCGCAGGCAAGGAGATGGAGGTTGGGCGTTATTATATGGATCGCGGAGAGTTTTTGGCATCAATTAATAGATTTAAACAGGTAATTGAGGAGTTTCAGACAACTACACATGTACCTGAAGCCCTGCACCGCTTGACTGAAGCTTACCTCGCACTTGGTGTTACAGAAGAGGCACAAATGTCGACAGCAGTCCTGGGCTACAATTTCCCCGGCAGCAAGTGGTATGAAGCGAGTTATAAGTTACTTGAACATCGTTCGCTCGCTCCGGCAAAAAAGAAAAATTCTTGGCTCAGCTGGATGTGGGACTGGGCGAATTGATACTGCGATGCTGAAGGGGCTCAGCGTTAGAAATATTGTCTTGATTGAACGTCTCGATATTACGTTTGGCGGAGGTTTGAGCGTTCTAACTGGCGAGACTGGTGCAGGAAAATCAATCCTGCTTGACGCACTAGGTCTATCGATTGGTGCGCGGGCTGATGCCGGACTAGTTAGGGCTAGTTCGTCGCAGGCCTCTGTTTCTGCTACCTTTCAAGTGGCAGCCGGTCATGCTGCTTATGACATCCTCGCCGAAAGTGAAATTGATGACGAGGATGATGTAATCATACTACGGCGGACACTCGGGCTCGACGGGCGCAGTCGCGCGTACGTTAACGACCAGCCAGTTAGCATTTCGATGCTGCGAAAGCTCGGTGAATCTCTTCTCGAAGTTCACGGGCAGTTCGACGGCCGTGGTTTGATGGATCGCAGCAGTCATAGAGTGGCGCTGGATATTTTTGGTGGTCTGAACGAATTGACCGAAAATGTACGGGCAATTTATGGGGTGTGGCGCGAGGCAGTATCTGCGCTAGTAGCCGCTGAAAGCAACGCTCAAACAATTAAGCTTGAAAATGCCGAACTGCGGGAAACGATGGAAGAACTATCGGCATTGGCTCCTGAGCTAGGAGAAGAGGTAGTTTTGTCAGATAAGCGCCAAATTTTGTTGCATGCTGAACAGCTTATCGAGGCTTTGGATGGTTCTATAGGAGAACTCGACGGCGAAGGCATGGCGTCGGAACGGCTGCGTGCAGCGCAAAGACGCCTTGAGCGAGTCGCGCCGAAAGCAATGGGTGGCCTGAACGATGCGATGGCGGCGCTCGAGCGCGCCCAGCTTGAGACTGCAGAAGCCCTTCGCGAGCTCCAAATGGTTGCTGCCGATATCGAAGGTGGAGGGGCTGAATTATCCGCAATTGAAGATCGACTTTTTGCTTTGCGTGATGTGGCTCGAAAATACAGTGTCGATGCAGATGATTTACCGATATACCTGGAAAAAGTCCGTGCCCGGCTCGAGGAATTGTCAGGCGATGGGGACCCTATATTAGCAGCTCGAGAAGCGGAAGCAGCCGCCCGAAAAGCTTTTGTCAGGATGGCTTCGGAATTGTCGGTACGACGGCGAACTGCGGCGAAACGGTTAGATAAAACTGTCGGAAGCGAATTACCGCCGTTGAAAATGGAGAAAGCCGTCTTTAAGACTGCGGTTGAGACACTCGACGAGCAGGGTTGGAACGAACATGGTTGTGATCGGATTGAGTTTCGAATCGCTACCAATCCAGGCAACGCTCCCGGGCCCCTGTCGAGCATAGCATCAGGTGGAGAGCTCGCTCGCTTTATGCTGGCACTAAAAATTGCTCTTGTTGGTGTTGGAACGGCGGAAACCTTGATCTTCGACGAGGTGGATTCAGGTATTGGGGGGGCAACCGCTGATGCGGTAGGTGAGCGGCTAGGACATCTTGGCGCTCACAAGCAAGTTCTTGTAGTAACCCATTCGCCCCAAGTGGCAGCGCGCGGTGATCAACATCTTCACGTCGAAAAGCACAGTACCACCGCCTCGACGAAGACCGTGGTCTCGTGCCTCGGACCGGAGGCTCGTCGAGAGGAGGTGGCGCGTATGCTGGCGGGCCGATTGGTTACCGATGAGGCCCGAGGTGCGGCAGAGCGGCTCATCCAGAGAGAAGGGGTATGAAAGAGACAACTGTCGACCAATTGACAGAAGCTGAGGCGCGCGTCGAGCTCGCCCGTTTGGCAATGGAAATTGGTTATCATGACGTGCTTTATTATCAGAGCGATTCACCCGAAATTTCAGATTCTGAGTATGACGCGCTACGCCGCAGGAACGCCGAACTAGAGGCCCGTTTCCCCGCACTACAACGGAAGGATAGTCCGAGCCTTCGTGTTGGCGCAGCGCCGTCGAGAGGTTTCTCTAAGGTACGACATGCCCGACCGATGTTGTCTCTTGCCAACGCTTTTGACGCGGGCGATGTGGATGACTTTGTTGCCCGCGCGCGGCGATTTCTTGGGCTGGAAGATGATGCGGAGGTCGCGCTTGTGGCGGAGCCAAAGATTGACGGTTTGTCCGCGTCGCTGCGATACGAGGACGGCCAATTCGTGTTAGGAGCGACACGTGGTGACGGTGCTGAGGGAGAGGACATCACCCGCAACCTGTTGACACTCGAAGATATTCCAAAAAGAATTTCCGGCGTTCCCGAGATTTTGGAGGTGCGTGGGGAAGTCTACATGTCGCGCGATGACTTCTTCGCACTCAACGCACGCCAGGAGGAAAACGACGCTAAGGTTTTCGCGAACCCACGTAATGCCGCGGCGGGTAGTCTACGCCAACTCGATCCTCTGGTGACTGGCGAACGGCCATTGAAGTTCTTCGCCTATAGTTGGGGTGAAATCTCGAATTCATTCGCGGACACTCAATCGCAGGCTCTTGCCACCCTTGAAGCCTGGGGCTTTTCGACGAATCCTCATGCTCGAGTCTGCCGGACCGTAGAGGAAGCGCTAGCTGTTCATGCCGAAATCCTCAACCGTCGCGGCGAACTGCCCTACGACATCGATGGTATTGTCTACAAGCTGGACCGCCTCGATTGGCAGGAGCGCCTCGGCATGGTTAGCCGTGCACCACGATGGGCGATCGCGCACAAGTTTCCGGCAGAGAAGGCGGTTACTATTCTTGAAGACATTGTGATACAGGTCGGCCGCACGGGAGCGTTAACTCCGGTCGCACACCTCAAGCCGGTTACCGTGGGGGGCGTCATCGTAAGCCGGGCGACACTACACAACGAAGAGGAAATCGCTCGACTGGGTGTAATGATTGGCGATCATGTTGTCGTCCAACGGGCAGGCGATGTCATTCCCCAAATTGTTGAAGCGTTGACGGAGCAACGCGGCGAATCCGCCTCACTTCGAAACTTCACCGTACCTGTCCAATGTCCCGTATGTGGTAGCCGAGCCGTTCGCGAGGGTGGCGAAGCTGTGCGGCGCTGTACCGGCGGACTGATTTGTCCTGCCCAGGCGATGGAACGAACGAAACATTTCGTCAGCCGCAATGCTTTCGACATTGAGGGGCTTGGCGCCAAGCATATCATGGCATTTATCGAAGATGGGTTAATCTCGACTCCCGGTGATATTTTTCGACTCGAATCCCATCGTGGCGATCTCGAAAGTCGGGAAGGATGGGGCGAACAATCCGTCGACAATCTCTTGCAGGCGATTGAAGAACGCCGCCGAATTGCATTCGATCGGTTGATATTCGCTCTTGGTATCCGGCAAATCGGGCAGGCAACGGCGCGATTGCTGGCAAAGGAATATGGCAGTTTTACCTACTGGCGTGCGTCGATGGAGAAGGCGGCAGCCGAGCGCTCTAATGTTCCAGACGAGATGAAGAAACTTGAGCTGGTCGGTGAGACCTTTGCCGAACTCTGCAATATAGACCAAATCGGCGTTAGCGTTGCCGACGACCTCATTGCGTTCTTTTCGGAAGAGCACAACCTGTCGGTCCTAACTGATCTCGCGGAAGTCCTCGATGTTGAAGAATTTATCATTGCTGATACGTCAGAATCACCAGTTGCGGGCAAAACCGTCGTTTTTACCGGAATGCTCGAAACTATGACCCGCAGCGAAGCGAAAGCGCGCGCGGAGTCGCTGGGCGCCAAGGTAGCGGGTTCGGTTTCTAAGAAGACGGATTACGTTGTAGCGGGGTCCGGTGCCGGTTCGAAGGCGAAGAAGGCTGAAGAACTCGACGTACCGATCCTGAGTGAAGAAAATTGGAACGCGATGTTGGGAGCGGGTACCTGATCGTCAGTTGCTTTCGCTAGGGCCTTAAAGATCTCCCCTGGCAATGAAGTGCGGGTTCTCAAACCCCTTTTTCGCGTAAACGAGCGGCGTGCCGTCGAGCTTAGTTACTCGGCCGCCAGCGGCCTCGAGCACGGCCTGTCCGGCGGCAGTGTCCCATTCCATCGTCCGGCCAAATCGTGGGTAAACATCGGCTTCGCCTTCCGCTACAAGGCAGAACTTAAGTGAGCTACCTGCATTTTTGGTTTCGCTGACCTGTCGCCCTTCAAGCAAATTTTTTATCTTTCTGGGATCACCGTGCCGACGGCTCGCAACTACGACAACCCCGGCCTCCGGCACCGGGCGCACTTTGATTTCGCTATGTGCAGCTCCATTGACGCGGATGCGCGCACCCGTGCCGACGATACCTGAATAGGTCTTGTCCAACGCCGGCGCATGGACGGTGCCAAAGATTGGTCTCTGTTTATCGATCAGGGCAATATTGACCGTGAATTCGTCGTTTTTGTCGATAAATTCATGCGTGCCGTCGAGAGGATCAACGAGCCAAAATCGTCCGCCGCTGATGTCTGGCGAATGCCCGGCGGCAAAAGCTTCTTCAGCTACCACCGGAACATCCGGCGTCATCTCAGCCAAGCCAGCGACTATCATCCGCTCTGCCAGGGTGTCAGCTTCCGTGACGGGGCTGTAATCGTCCTTGTATGTCGGTATGAAATCCTCTGCATAGATATTCATGATCGCCTCTCCGGCTTCAATCGCTAACGTTTCGAGGCGAAAAATCATTTCATCGTCGACGTTCATATGGCCTCCTGTATGGCCCGCCAGATACGTTCTGGCGTTGCTGGCATGTCGACATCGTCCACGCCGAGTGGCTCGAAGGCATCGAGAATAGCATTGATCAGTTCCGGCGGTCCGGCGCCAGCGCCGGCCTCGCCAGCGCCTTTAATGCCCTGCTGGTTGGTAGGGCATGGGTAATCTATGACGAGTTCGATTGAAAAGGACGGCAAATCATCCGCGCGCGGCACACAATAATCCATGAATGAGCCGGAAAGTAGCTGACCGTGGTCGTCGTAAACGCAATTTTCCATTAGCGCTTGCCCGATACCGAATTTATGTTTGTTCTTGTTTTCGCACATAAAAATCTGCCGGGGCAGGGACCTCTACTCAACGCGCGGCCACCGTTTTTGGTCTGGCTTTGAGGGAAGTTGCAGTGAAGCGCCATGCCTGGAAACTAGCGGACCAATGACCCGCGGGCAATCCTGCCTTTTGTTTAAGATGCGAAACGAACTGCTTAGGATTCGGTATGCTCTCCCAGACCTGCGGCAGGAAGACGCTGCGCTTGCCCTGATCGGCAATTACCAGACCGTCGGTCTTGGGGCGCAGCTGACGCATTAAATCAGCCTCGTTAGAGAAGGACATTTCTTGGAATGGACTGAGCAACGAAACCGAAAGGTCGAGCGCCGGCGCCTCGTCTTCCTGGATTGGGGGGAACCGCGGATCCTTCATCGCCGCCTTATAGGCGTTCTCGACGATATCGACGATCAGCGGCTGGTGGGCCTGCAACGTGCCGATGCAGCCCCGTAGCCGGCCATTTTTGTTGATTGTCACGAACGTGGCGCGATGCTCCTGCAACGCCAGCGGGAAGGAAGGAATGTCCACCTTTGGTGTTTTACCGTTTTTTATTGCATAGCTGACGGACTGCATTGCAGCACGTAAAATGCGCGCACCTTCTTTCTCCAGCAGGAAATGATCACCGCTTTTGGGCGCTTTGGCCGTACTTTCGCCCGCTTCACAGACTGCCCACGAACCATAGCCAACCACTTTATCCTTCTTGCCGGCCGTGTCGCCCGAATTGCGAAGATCTAGGCGCTGGACTGAAAGCCCATGGTTGCGCGCAGCGATAAGTGCGCCGGTAATTGGGATGCGGCCGCAAGCCTGATCTCGACCAATCGCTGTTGGCTTCATCGCCTCGATGGCTTTGGCCGTCGCATCGTCGAGTTTTCTTGCAGTGTCGTAATCTTGGTAGTGGCTGAGGTCCGTACTGATGACGAAGCGCGTCGCATCGTTGCCCCAAAGTCTTTCCAGCACTTCCGCCACCTGTTCGCCAGAGACCGTGCCCGCGACTAGCGGTACCAGCTTAAAGTCGCCGAGGACCTGCTGCAGGAAAGGGATGTGGACTTCGAGGGAGTGCTCCTGACGATGGGGCTCGTCGTCGAGCACAATCTGCGGCATGTCTCGAATTGCCGCGATAGCATTCTCATCGATTGGAACCCTTCCGAGTGGCGTCTTGAAAGCCTCGACTGTGGGTGCGGCGATTCCTTGGAAAGCGACGCGATGGGCAGGCCCAACCAGCACTACGCGCTCGATTTTGTCCTTATGGTAGCGCCAGGTGGCATACGCTTTGGCCGCGACTTGTCCCGAAAAGACGTAGCCCGCATGCGGGGCAATTAATGCTTTGGGCGCTATCTTCGCCGGGATCGGTGCGGCGGAGAGGTAGCCTGTCACGTCGGAGGCTAGGGTATCCTTATCAGCAGGATAGAAAAAACCGGCGACGGCCGGGTCCCGCACGTTACCCATCGTGTGCTGTCCTTTCTCGTTTTGACCGAAGCATTTGAAACGAAGCAACGTGCCGCCTTTTTCGAGAATTGACACCCAGCTGCTGAGTTGCACGCGATGCCGGGCCGCCAGCTCCATTAAAAGATTTTAAATCCGCTTGGCCAAGTCCGTGTGCCCTATCCTGATTATGCAAAAGTCGATCTGTGCGCGCGTCTTGATCGTTCCGCTTTTGCAGCAGGCATTGACGTGTGTCGTTCGCGAAGGGCTCTAGACGAGCGTTCGTTAGTGCAATGGTTGTCACTGAGAAGATAGTTGCTTCCATGCGATCTGGCCGATGACATTCCGATATCATCTTCGGTATAGTATATGTGTAGCAGGAGAAGATACGCTATGGGCGTCGTTTCGGAAAACCAAATTTCAGGATATCCCGGCCGTCACTGGCAGATACTCAATGACGGGCGCATTCAGTGTGATGTGTGTCCGCGCGAGTGTCGGTTGAATGAGGGACAGCGGGGACTGTGTTTCGTGCGCGCTCGGAGTGGGGACGAGATCGTGCTAACGACCTATGGCCGCTCCAGCGGGTATTGCATTGATCCCATCGAGAAAAAGCCTCTCAACCACTTTCTACCTGGTACGCCGATCCTTAGCTTTGGGACGGCGGGCTGCAACTTAACCTGCAAGTTTTGCCAGAATTGGGACATCTCTAAATCCCGAGAGATGGACCGATTAATGGATCCAGCAACACCCAAACAAATTGCAGCCGTCGCGAAGAAGACCGGATGCCGATCGGTCGCTTATACCTATAACGACCCGACGATTTTTCTTGAATATGCGATAGATGTTGGTGAGGCTTGCCGGGCGCGCGGGATCAAAAACGTGGCGGTGACGGCGGGTTATATAAAGGAAGCCGCGCGGGAGGAGTTTTTTTCCGTGATGGATGCCGCCAATGTCGATCTCAAGGCTTTCACCGAATCATTTTACAAGACCCTTTGTACTGCGGAATTGGCGGGGGTGCTTGATACGCTGATCTACCTCAAGCACGAGACGGACGTTTGGATAGAACTGACGACGCTTCTGATCCCAGACGAGAACGATTCCGAGTCTGAGATCGAGGAAATGACCCAATGGGTGGTAGAGAACCTTGGCCCCGACGTGCCGATGCATTTCACCGCTTTCCATCCGGACTACCGTATGCGCGATAAACCCCGTACGCCTCCAGAAACGTTGTTCCGCGCATGGCGCATTGCCCGTAAGAACGGGGTGCGTTACGCCTATACTGGCAATATCCATGACAAGGCGACTGGCAGCACCTATTGCCACAGCTGCGGGTTACGACTAATCGGACGTGACTGGCATCTCCTCGACGATTGGGGCTTGACACAGAGTGGCTTGTGCAGCCGCTGTGGTGAAGCCTGCGCCGGTCACTTTGAGGATCGGTTTGGCAATTGGGGTCGAAAGCGTCAACCGATCCGTCTTGCGGAATTAGCGTGAAAAATTAAGTGCGATTGCGAGCCTTGATTTTCGATGGTAGCGGTCTGATTTTCGGGTTGAAGAAGCAACAGGTTTACGACGTTAAGCTGTGCCAGATCAACGGCTTCAGTCGCTTTTTGGGACAGTGTATAAAGGTATTTTCTGGGCTTAATCTTAAGCGATGAAAGGAAAAAAGTTTTAGTCGAACGCTTCTTCCCAGCTACCGCGCGTCGCGGCCCGGGAGTATTCGGTAGAGCGGTTCTCGAAGAAATTCGTGTGCTCCACGCCGTTTAGCATTTCGTCCATCCAAGGTAGAGGATTAGCGCTAATGTGATGCAGTGGATTGAGCCCAAGCTGGCTGAGCCGCCGGTCTGCGATGTAACGGATGTACTGCTTTACGTCATTCGCTTCTAAGCCCTCAACACCACCCATCTCGAAAGCAAGGTCAATGAATGCATCTTCATGGTCGACGATGGTGGAGGCCGCTATATAGATGTCGTGTTGCAAATTTTCAGTCCAGATGTCTTCGTTTTCCGAGATGAATGTCTTAAATAAACGAATGATCGAGTTAGTGTGAAGTGACTCATCTCGCACTGACCATGTAACGATCTGTCCCATACCCTTCATCTTGTTGAAGCGGGGGAAGTTCATCAGAATCGCGAAGCTGGCGAACAGTTGAAGTCCTTCGGTAAAGCCGCCGAAGACAGCTAACGTTTTGGCGATCTCCTCGCGACTGGCGACGCCCCATTGCTGCATGTAGTCGTACTTGTCCTTCATCGCCTGGTATTTGAGGAAGGCCTGATACTCAATCTCTGGCATACCGAGCGTGTCGAGTAGGTGCGAATAAGCGGCGATGTGAACGGTCTCCATATTGGAGAAAGCAGATAGCATCATCTGAATTTCGGTCGGTTTAAAGACCTGCGAATAGTGTTTCATGTAGCAGTTATTGACCTCGACATCCGCCTGTGTGAAGAACCGGAAAATCTGGGTTAATAAGTTTTGTTCCGCCGATGTTAAGTTCTTGTGCCAGTCTTTTACATCGTCCGCTAGAGGTACTTCCTCCGGCAGCCAGTGGATGCGCTGCTGTGTCAACCACGCGTCATAAGCCCACGGATAGTGGAACGGTTTGTAGATAGGGTCGGCGTCTAACAGTGACATTTCTAACCGTCTTTCTTTTCTTTTCCGTCTGCGCTTACTGGCAAGCGAGACATTCCTCGTAATCGACCCGCCCAGCCAGCTGATCGCTGCCATTCACCTTGCCCAGATGCGGTACCACGTTCTGCGCCGTACAATCATCTGCCACCACTTCCGCTCGTTGGATGGATTTAGAACGGCAGTAATAAAGGCTCTTCACACCCCGCTTCCAGGCCTGGTAGTGGAGCTGGTGCAGGTCCCTCTTATGGATGTCAGCTGGTAGAAAAAGGTTGATCGATTGCGATTGGCAGATCGAATCGGAGCGATCTCCTGCGTGCTCTATAATCCATCTCTGATCGATTTCGAAAGCCGTGCGGAAAATCGATTTTTCGTCCCGCGTCAGGAAGTCGAGATGCTGGACCGAGCCTTCTTTGGTAGTGATTGAGGACCAAACCTCGTCGGTATCTTTTCCTTTCTCCTCCAACAACGCCTTAAGATAGGGGTTGCGAACGTTGAACGAACCGGAAAGCGTCTTATGAGTATAGCTGTTCGCCGCTGCAGGCTCGATACCGGGAGATGCGCCGCCGCAGATGATCGAGATCGAGGCAGTTGGCGCCACGGAGAGTTTGTTTGAGAACCGTTCTTTGAAGCCAAAATCCTTAGCATCCGGGCACGCGCCCCTTTCCTCGGCAAGCAACCGAGAAGCGGCGTCTGCCTGGCTCCGGATATGCCGGAACATTCGATTGTTCCAAACCTTCGCCATCGCACCTTCGAACGGGATTCGGTTGGCCTGGAGGAAGGAATGGAAGCCCATCACGCCGAGACCTACCGAGCGTTCGCGTATTGCCGAATATTTGGCCCGGCTGAACTCTTCCGGAGCATTATCAATAAAATCTTGCAGCACGTTGTCGAGAAAACGCATGATATCCGGGATGAATCCCGGTTCACCTTCCCACTCCTGATATTTTTCGACGTTGAGTGAAGAGAGGCAGCAGACTGCCGTGCGGTCTTCGCCGAAGCGGTCGACGCCGGTCGGTAGTGTGATCTCCGAGCAGAGGTTCGACGTTTTAACCTCAAGACCTCCAAGTTTCTGATGTTCCGGAAGCGCCTTATTGACGTGGTCAATGTTGATCAGATAAGGCTCGCCGGTTTCAATCCGGGAGGTGAGGATACGAATCCACAAAGACCGCGCCGAAATTTTGCGCAGAACCGAGCCGTCCTTCGGACTCGTCAGTGCCCATTCATCGTCCGCTTCGACGGCGCGCATGAATGCGTCTGGCACCAACACGCCGTGATGCAAATTAAGTGCCTTTCGGTTCGGGTCTCCGCCTGTGGGACGGCGGAGTTCGACGAACTCCTCGATCTCCGGATGGCTCAGCGGCATGTAGACGGCCGCACTGCCACGACGTAGCGAGCCTTGGCTGATCGCTAACGTTAGCGAATCCATTACCCGGATAAACGGAATTACGCCAGAGGTCTTGCCATTGTGGCCAACTCGTTCACCGATCGAGCGGAGATTGCCCCAGTAGCTGCCGATACCGCCACCGCGGGCCGCAAGCCAAACGTTCTCGTTCCATAGCCCTACGATGCCTTCGAGGCTGTCAGTTGCCTCGTTAAGAAAACAGGAGATGGGCAATCCTCGTGTGGTACCGCCGTTGGAGAGGACAGGGGTGGAGGGCATAAACCAATGTCGGCTCATATAGTCGTAGAGCCGTTGGGCATGGGCCGTATCGTCGCCGTAATGCATTGCGACACGAGCGAAAAGATCCTGAAACTCCTCACCAGGCATCAGGTAGCGATCAGACAGGGTCGCCTTACCAAAGGCGGTAAGCAGGTCATCGCGTCGACGATCAATGACAACTCGCACGCCACGTTCGTTTTGCTTAATGTCGTTATAGTTTTGGTCATTCGAGCGTGGAGCCCCGGATGCTGCTAGCAGGTCAGAGCCTTCCTCGGCCCGCCGAGTAGCAGAGTTATCCACAACCGCGTCATCCCGCAGAATCATGCCCGATCCGTCCATATTATCTCCCCTCTTATCCACAAGTGTGAAACGAATGTTTTGTGGATAAGTACTAGATTTCGTATATGAAGGCACACACGATACCAGATATTGAAAACCTGTCATCATGAACAAAACAGAAACATTAATAAATTTTTAACGCATCAGCCGCCAGAGTCAATCACATTCAGTGGATGCTCTGGCGCATGGAGGAAATTTAACATGAAACTTAATCTCGGCTGCGGTACTCATAAACTCGATGGTTTCGTGAATGTCGACAAATTTGCGATTTGGGAACCAGACGAAGTTGTCGATTTAGAGGTTTTCCCATGGCCTTGGCCCGACAATTCAATGGAAGAGGTGGTGATCAGCCATGTGCTTGAACATCTTGGCCAGGACACTGAAGTCTACTTTGCGATAATTAAGGAACTTTATCGTGTCTGCCATGATCGCGCTGAGGTGCGAATCGCCGTACCGCATCCGCGCCACGATGATTTTCTTAATGATCCGACGCACGTGCGCCCGGTGACCGTGGAATCGCTTGCGATGTTCTCTAAGAAGGCGTGCGATGAGTTTATCGAGAAACAAGCGGCTAATACGCCGTTAGCCTATATTCTGGAAGTCGACTTCGAAATGGAGGATATGAAATTTACCTTAGAGCAGCCGTGGCTATCAAAGGTTCAGTCAGGAGCTATGGGTGATACAGAACTCTTACTTGCGATCCGTCAGCACAACAATGTGATTAAGGAAACAGCGGTCCGGCTTAGGGTGAAAAAGAGCTGACATCACCTAACATTGGTTTTGATAATTTCTGGCTGAATTCATGGCAACACTCGAAATTCACCGCGTCCCTGTGCTGCAAGACAATTACGTTTGGCTCGCCCATGAGGCAACGGCGAAAAGGATGCCTTTTGACGGGGAGGCGAAGGCGCCGGAATTTTGACGTGCCATTTAAGCAATAGGCTTTGGGCCGCCGGTGGACGGCCGAATAATTCGTGTGGTGACCGATATCAGTGTTTGGACCAAAGCTTTAACAATTGGAGTATAGATGACATGGGAATTGACCGCCCTAACGAGCCGGAACGTCCGGTCGCAACTGAAAATGCGGTGATGGGCTGGGGAAGCGATGTGGTCGCAGAAATGGTGCGTAGGCTCGAGATCCCCTACATTGCCATGGTGCCTGGAGCGAGCTATCGAGGCTTTCAGGACAGTCTCGTTAATTATCTCGGCAATCGTGACCCACAGATGTTGGTCTGCCTCCATGAGGAGCATTGCGTTGCAATTGCGCATGGCTACGCCAAGGTGACCGATAAGCCAATGGCGGCG
>JAYZET010000005.1:0-8696 GCA_036337155.1 Pseudomonadota bacterium
GCGCAATGAGCTGGTTGGCGATATGGCGCTTTTAAGTACGAAGCCGCGTTCTGCGACAGTGCGTGCAGCGACAGACGTTGCGGTTCTGGAACTTAAAAAGGATCTGTTCCTTGAGCTGCTTGAGAGCAGTCCGCACGTCGCTGCGCATATTGCCCGAGTCATGAGCGATCGGCTTTACAATATGACCGCCCAATTTCAAGAGGCCGCGTAATCGCTCTTTACGACAGTTTGTCTTTGTATACTTTTTTTCGATCGGGCACTTTTCAGCACAAAGCGGAGAGACGTCTCGCGAATTTCTGACCGGCAAACACCCGATAGGGACAAACGCCGCACATGCTGAAAAAAGATCAATTCTACAAAGATATTCTGGATGGTCTGTCGTTGTTTTACGACAGCCGGTTTATCACGGATATCCGGAACTCCGCACTTCGGTTTCCCGTCTCACAACTGGGTAATGCGCTGAACCGTCGTCAGACGGCATCAAAACTATGGTTGTTGGATAGGTTGTTCGAGAATCATGGAGGTGAATTAGGGGAAGTGCATGTGCTCGGTGGTTGGTACGGCGTTCTGGGTGCGCTAATATTACATGACCCGAGGTTCGCCCAGGCGCGAATCACCAATTTTGACCGGGTCCCAAGTTGTGCGCCAATTGCGGAAAGCCTGAACGCGGTACATGTCGAGCGGGATCTCTTCTGTGCGGCAACTGCGGATATCCTTGATATTCGATACACGAGATCGGGTTCCGTCGTCGGCGATACCACCCTGTCGGCGCCGGATATATTGATTAACACGAGTTGTGAGCATCTCAATGACTTTACCGCCTGGTTTGACGGTCTGCCGTCAGGCGTGCTGCTTGTGCTGCAGTCGAACGATTATGTCTCCGAACCGGAGCACGTAAATTGTGTTGAAGATCTCAAGGCATTCAAAGCACAAGCGCCGCTTGCGCATTTCGTATACGCGGGTGGCCTTGAGCTTGATAAATATACCCGCTTTATGCTGATCGGACGGAAATAGGCGACCTTTATTGCGCGTGTGCGGATTGAAGGATAGACGCGGTCCGCGCCGCACCGTCCAACCTGATCGAACCGGCTTTGGCTCTTTTTAGGCGGGATGCTTCATCTACGGCCGCCGCCAAGGTTTCGGACGTTAAAGTTTGGGAGGGTAGGGAGACGGCGTAGCCACGTTCGGCGAGTTTCGCGGCTCGACGGGGCTGTTCGTCTTCCCCGTTCGTATCGAACGGCACCAGGACTGCAGGCGTCTCTGCTAAAATAAGGTCGGCCACTGTGTTGTATCCCGCCTGAGAGATCGAAACCCGACAGTTTGTCAGAAGGGCACGAAAATCCGTCCGATAGTGCTCTACGAGGACGCCATCCGCCGCCTGATCGCAAAGGCGCCGAAAATCTTCCTCAGCGATATTGGGACCCACCAGAATGCGCCAGGTGGCCTTTGCAAAACTGCTCAGCGCGCGCGCGGCAATTGCTGTTTCGAACAATCTCAATCCGACAGCACCGCCACCGGCGGAAACGAGGATTTCGTCGCCGCATGATTGAAGTGATTCAACGGGAGGTGCTGCGACAATTCCGGTATGGTGAACCTTCTCGTCGAATTGGGCGGCGTCCGGGAACGTTTCCACTAGTGCTGCAAACGCGGGATCGCCGTGAACCAATACGCCATCATAGAAACGGTCGATTAGCGCGACTGTTTCCTCGGCTCGTCCCGGCTTTCTGTCTGATTTAAGGATGTCCCGGACCGAACAATAGATTTGTGGTGACTGGTTGTGAGCTGCGGCATGTTTAAGGAGCGGAATGAGTTCAAATCGCATCTGTCTCCGTCCGAACGGGAATGCTTCGGTAATCAAGATATCCGGGGCAACGGCATCGAATAAGTTGAGTAATCGGTCGCGCCGACGTAATTTCCAATCCGCGTTGACGGGGGTGTTGGTGTTATCCCGAAGGTCGTGGAACCCGCTCTCGCCGATATGTAGGGGCGGCAACTGAACTATTTCGATGCCGTCACGCTGCAAGTCTGCAATGGGACGGCCGCCTGTAGCGAGTATAACCTGGAACCCGGCTCGGGAAAGTGCCTGACAGACAATGTTTGCCCGCCGGACATGGCCGATCCCCAGCAAGTGCTGTACATGGAAGAGGACGGACTGATCAATCGACCGGGTCAAGCGCTCTCCACCATTAATGGTGTGCGTCCGACGCCGTGGCCGAACTTGGCCGCAATACGTTTTGCGCTGCCCTCATGCGAGAAAATTTCACGCACCCGCGTCAATCCCGCCTGACCGAGGCGGTGGCGCAATAGTGGGTCCGTAACCATCCGTGCCAAAGCGTCTGCAAGTGCGTCGGGGTCACACTGTGGAACCAGAAATCCTGTTTCCTCATCAATTATCAGCTCAGGAATTGCGGATACTCGTGTCGAGATGCAGGGCAATCCCTGGCTTTGCGCTTCGAGCAGGACATTTGGAAGGCCATCGCGGTCGCCATCTTCGGCAATGCGGCTTGCCAAGACGAAGATATCGGCATTTCGGTACGCCTCTAATACAGCCCGCTGTGCAAGGGGGCCGTGCCAGGTCATTCTTTCGCTGATACCGAGCTTTTCCGCCTGTTTCTTCAGTGAGGATAATTCAGGACCACCGCCAATATGTTCGAAGCGCCAATACAAGCTTTGGGGAAGTCGCTGCAGGGCACACAGTAAAACATCGTATCCCTTCTTCGGAACAGCCCGACCGACGGACAGGATAATCAAAGGGTCGGCGTTATTACTGCCGTCTTTTCGCGTTGTTGGACGCTCCGGGGCGGCGAACCGGTCTAGATCGAGACCGTGGTACACTAGCTCGACCCGCCCCTCCTCCGGCGCAAGAGCGGCGAGGTGTGCTCGTCCAACTTCAGTGCAAGTGACCAGCCACTCCATTTCGCCAAGTTTTTCGGCCTTCTCCCAATCCGGTGTCGTCCAGATATCTTTCGCATGGGCGGAGCAACTCCAAGGGAGACCAGCGAGAATAGCCGCATATCTGGTGACGCAGGACGGCGTGTGCAGAAAATGGGCATGCAAGTGGTGGACGTTCTCTGCAAGTTCGTGTGCCATTACGAGCGCTTGTCCGAAAGAGCGCAAACGGTTTTGAAATGGGCTTCTCTTGACATCGCGCCACCACGTAGACTGTGCTCGTCGATACCGCGACGTCCGGTGTAGCGCTAGCCAGGCGTTCAATACACGCAGTGGCTCTTGATGCAGGTGCTCAGGTAGATATCGCACCGGTGCTTTGATTTCGTCATGCACTGGGTGACGCTCTAGGTCGGTCGGGCGGCGAAGCGAGACAATGTCAATCGGCACGCCGCGCTTCTCAAGCGCTGCGATTTCTTGCGCGATAAAAGTTTCCGATAGCCGCGGATAACCTTTCAGAACAAAAACGATGCGATCCGTCACGCGAATGCCCTAGCCACAGTTTTCAACAATCGAGAGGTGATTATCCGAGGTCGGATGAAAATGCCGGCCGGCAAGTTCGCCGACTTTTTCAATACCGTCGAGAAATCCAGTCGGCATTGTCGTCGACGGCTTAGATTGTGCCGGAAGCGTGCGCAAGGCATCGATGAATGATCCGACGGTTGTTTCGTCCAAAGGATCGAACATACGTGCGACCCCCAGTTCGCTTGCCCGTTTCGCCCGCACCAATTGTTCCTGACGGGGCGCAACACGGGGCATGATCAACGCCGGTTTATCCAACGAGAGAATTTCGCAGAACGTATTGTAACCGCCCATCGCGACGACGCCGGCGGCGTGTTCCATCAATATCTCGAGATGGCTATCGAACGTTAGCACATCTACCGTATCCAGATTTGATACCCGTTCTCTGACCTTAGCCTGCATTTTCGGAGGCATGAAAGGACCCAATACCATTACGCTACGTATCAAGTCGGCGCCAGTTTCGTAGGCGCGAAGAACCCAATCCACCAACTGGTCGCCATCACCGCCGCCGCCAGCTGTCACTAATAAATATGGAGTGTCGATATCTACGGCCGGGAGAAGCTTCGTTGGCTGCGGTACGGTTCGCCGCAAATATCCTGTGTAAGTCATTTTCCGGCGGATCGTGAGCGGAACATCCATTTCGGCCAACGGATCCCAAAATGCTTCATGACCGTAAACCCAAATTTCGTCGTAGATGTTATCGAGTGCGGGAAGCAGATTGCGGGATTTCCACTCACGGCGCAGAAGCGTCGGTTCGTCCAGGATATCGCGAAGTCCAAGAACGAGCGTTGTGTCTTGTTCCTTCAATATTGACAAGGTTTCCTGAAGTTCTCCTCGTAGGCCAAGCGGTTCCTTATCGACAATGAACAGATCTGGTGCGAATTGTTCCGCCGTATGACGAATAATAGAAGCACGGATCGCCATTGTCTGCGACAGGTCAAGATGTTTCCCGAGCGAAGTGTACTCGCCATTATAAAGTTTGATTACGCCCGGGATACGGACGAAATCGACTCGTGCCCGAAAATCAAAGCTGCCAATGATAGGTGAGCCGGAAAGAATTAGGACGGAAAGTCCTTTGTATTTCTCGACGAGAGCATGCGCGATAGTACGGCACCGCCGCAGATGACCCAGCCCGAACGTATCGTGGCTATAGATCAGAACTCTGACGCCATCCATCCGATCAGTCATGCGTTACCGCCGTGATGTTTTCCGATACCGCGGCCAAATTTGACCGAAGTGTCTCGATAATTTTCTCGCCCGGAGTGATTCTCAAAGCTTATGACATATCTATGGAGGGGTCAGTAGAAAAAATGCGGTAAAGCAGCATGTCTAAGCCTGCGATTGCTCAACGATGCGCATTGCAATTTTGACAACGGGTGCGGTTCGTCGGCGCTTCTTCGTCGAAAGCCTGCAACGTGAATTCGATGTCGACCGTGTGTTCATCGAAAACCGCGATTCGACACCGCCGGTGCCGACGGATCATTCAATGGATGAAACCCGGAAATTGCACGAGCGTGACTACTGGTATGGTGGTGCGTCGCCGGCTTTCAAGGACATCGCCGACATACAAACATTCGAAAGCTTGAACGATAGCGCGGCAATCTCCGCAGTAGGCGCGATTAAACCTGACGTGACATTGGTCTACGGCACGGGATTGCTGGGAAAGGCGATACTTGGGCAATGCGGTGACACGTGTCTGAACTTCCACAATGGCGACCCGGAAGAATACCGAGGACTGGATTGCCATCTCTGGCCCCTCTATCACAGGGACTTTGCGGCCCTAAAGATGACGCTGCATTGGGTTGAGCCGACGCTGGATACAGGTGCGATTGTTGATCGCCAACCACTGTCCTTGTCCAAGGATATGCCGCTGTCTTATTTGCGCCGTGTCGCGACTGAACTGACCGTTGAGATGGCCATTTCGGTTCTTCGTGAGTACGCCGAGAAAGGAGCAATATCATCCACAGCACAGCGCCAGCGCGGCCGGTACTACTCATACATGCCGGCAGTTTTGAAGGATATTTGCGTTCGCAATTTCGAGCGCCATACGGCGGCGCTTTGATCATTTGTACGGATCGGCGGCGTCGCGGAGGCCATCCCCAAGAAAACTGAAGGCGAGGATCACCAAGACGACCGGTACAACTGGCAGAATCAGCCAAGGATACAGCGCGACAACACTGATGTTTTGCGCCTCGTTCAGCAAAACGCCCCAACTGGTAATCGGTGGCCGCAGACCAAGGCCAAGGAAGGAGAGCGCGGTTTCACCCAGAATCATTGTTGGGATCGAAAGCGTAGCCGTGGCAATAAGATGGCTCATAAACCCAGGCATCAGGTGTCGGCCGATAATCCGTTTCGGTTTCGCCCCCATAAGTTGGGCAGCCAGGCAGTAGACCTCCTCGCGCAAGGCCAGCAATTTTGAACGCACGGCTCGGGCAAGGCCCGTCCAATCCAGCATCGCCAGGATCATGGTTATGCCGAAATAAATCAGTAGTGGGCTCCAGGTTACGGGCAATACTGCCGAGAGCGCCATCCATAGTGGAATTTGTGGGAACGATTGCAGGATCTCGATGATTCGTTGAACAACCAAGTCGATTACGCCGCCGTAGTAACCAGCGATGCCGCCAATCACCATTCCGAGCACAAAACTCATCATGATGCCGATAAGGCCAATTGTTAGTGAAATTCGCGCACCACAAAGGATGCGCGAGAGGAGATCGCGACCGAGCCGATCGGTTCCGAGGAGAAAGAGGGTGCCGCCTTCCTCAACGCAGAAGAGGTGTAGATCGCCGGTCCCCAGGCCCCAGAAATCGTACTCGTCACCATGGCAGAAGAAGTTGACTCGGTAAATCTTCGATGTGTCCTCGGTATATTCTCTACGTAGGTTCCGCAGGTTCAGCTTGTAGTGAGTTCCGTACACGAACGGTCCGATGAATTTGCCCTCATGGAACATATGCACCGGTTGCGGCGGCGCGTAGATCGCGTTTATGTTCCGGGAGTGCAAGTTATAGGGCGCTAGAAACTCGCTGATCAAAATTGAACCGTACATAATTAGAAGGAAACCGCCGGATATAAGGGCTAACCGGTGCCGGATAAACTTCCACCACATGAGCTGCCACTGAGATGCCAGATAGTAGCGTTCCTGTTCTGGCGATAGAGCTTCGATTGAACGCGGATCGAATGGTGCCTTGGAGACGTAGTGATCGATTTGTCGATCATTGTCGGTCTCGATACTCATTTGGTGGCTCCTCCCGCGAGACGAATTCGGGGATCAAGCCAAGCGAGCAAGATGTCGGAAAGTAGTACGCCGACCACCGTGAGTGAGGCGAGGAACATTAGAAAGGAGCCGGCGAGATACATGTCCTGGCTCTGCAACGCGGCGATTAAGACAGGGCCCGTTGTCGGCAGGGAAAGTACGACGGCGACAAGCTCCGCTCCGGAAATAATGTTCGGGAGCATGCTGCCGATATCGGCAATAAAGAAATTGATCGCATTACGCAGCGGATATTTCAGAAGCAGTCGCAATGGCGGCAAGCCCTTGGCACGTGCCGTGGTCACGTATTGCTTTTGCAGCTCATCCAGCATGTTGGCGCGCAGCCGCCGTATCATGCCCGCTGTACCGGAGGTTCCGATCACAACAACCGGAATCCAAAGATGCTCCAAGACCGACATCGCTTTGTCCCAGCTCCAAGGTTGATCGATGTAGTCGGGATCCATCAATCCACCGATTGATGTACCGAATATGACATTCGCGCAGTACAGCATGATTAGGGCCAACAGGAAATTCGGTGTAGCGAGACCCAGCAGACCGATGAATGTAAGCCCGTAGTCGCCCCAACTGTATTGATGCGTCGCGGAATACAGGCCGATAGGAAAAGCGATTATCCAAGTGAAGATGATGGTGACTGTGGACACCAGAATTGTTAGGAAAAGCCTGTCTCCCACGACATCGGAGACTGGAAGCCGGTATTCGAAGGAAAAGCCGAAATCGCCTACGACCATGCCGGTAACCCACTCCCAATAGCGGGTTAGCACCGGTTTATCGAATCCGTACTGCTCGCGCAGGAATTCTATATGCTGCTGGTCGACTGTTTCACCCTGCGCCTGCAACTCTGAAATGTAACTTTCCAGATAGTCGCCGGGGGGCAACTCGATGATCATGAAAACGATAAGGCTGATCGCGAGCAGCGTTGGGATCATGATGAAAAGCCGGCGGACAAGGTAACCGAGCATCAGCTCTTAACCTCGCTGAGTAGAATTGTTCTACCCCGCAGTTCACTCACGACTTGCCGCCCTTTTCTTCCGTGAGCCAGAAGGTCGCTGGCTTGTAGATGCCGAAATAAGCGCCCGGATGCCAATTATAGACGCCCTCAGCTGGAACGTTTCGCAATTTATTACTGATAACGACCGGCTGCATGGCACCGTTGACAAGCCCGATGACAAAAACGTTATCGGCATGAATTTGTAACACCTCGTGCCATATCCTAGATTTCTCGGAGGCGGATGTCGCCTTTGTCCATTCTTCATTCAGCGTGATAAGACGTCTTGCTGGCTTGAGCTCCGGAATTTCTCCAGTTTTTCCGCCAGATTGTACGTAGTGCCCCCAGCGTGGCCACTGTAATTGCAACCTGCTGGAGGGACTGAATTCGCTTGGGCTAATCAAGGCTGTTGGGATTCCATTGGATACCCCGGACCATATCGACATGATCGTATCGCCCGAATAAACCCGCTGCCGGAAGACTTCTCGCTGTGAAGGCTTGCTTAGGAGCTTGATCCCCACTTGCCGCCATCTATCGCGCACCAGTTCCAGAACGTCCGTCTGCTCTGTGCTCTCACCCGCCGTTTCGACCGTTATCACTGCAGGACGGCCATCCGGTAGAAGGCGCAGGCCATCTTCGTCACGCTCGGTAAGGCCAACCTCATTGAGGAGCATGTTGGCCTGTGCCGGATCAAAAGCAGTCCACGCCGTGCGGTATGCCTCCTTGTAGAGCGGGCTCTTTCGCAGGACGGTGTTTTGGCTCTCTCGTGCCAGGCCGTAGTAGATGACTTGGTTGATCTCATTACGGTGGATCGCGATGGATAGGGCACGTCGGAAACGGACATCCTGAAAAAGGTCGCGCCAAACTTCGTCCTTGGCGTTCAGGTTGGGGAAAAGAGCGATCTGCGAACCGCTCGCTTTCTTCCAAAGTCGGACGGAGAAGTCGTAACGTTTCTCGCTCTCTTTGAGGAAT
>JAYZET010000006.1:0-9876 GCA_036337155.1 Pseudomonadota bacterium
GGCTAATCGATGGGTGCGGTCACAGGTATTTCGCAATTAATTGCTCTTAATCCGCTCGATAGTTTGCTAAACTCAGTTCATGCATGAACAACCAACGTTTGACATTCAAATAGCTGCACCCGACCACGTGACGCTCTCACGGGATAAGAATTGTTTGCGTTTGAGTTGGGCGGATGGTTCCAAGGTGGAACTTGGGGCTGCAAAGCTAAGGTCAGAGTGCCGGTCCTCGGTTTCACTCCGCGCCCGATTTGATGAACGGGATGCGCCAGTCGCGGACGATTTGAAGATCGAACGGGTTGAGCTCGTCGGCAGCTATGCTTTGAACCTAGCGTTTTCCGATGGTGAAGACCGCGGCATCTATCCTTGGCGGTTTCTGCGAGAACTGGCCGACACGTAATCTAAGGCGGAAAGCAACTAATTGCTCTTCATCGGAGTCAGGATGGGGAGAACTACCACGATCGCGATCACGTTTCGCCGAACTGGAGAAAATATAAATGGACGAGATTAAAGACGGCAAGCACGAGGTTGAGGCTGATATCCTGGTGATCGGCGGCGGTACGGCGGGTCCGATGGCCGCCTACAAAGCGAAATGTAAGAACCCCGACGCAAATGTGGTACTGCTCGAGAAGGCAAACGTGAAACGCAGCGGCGCGATCTCGATGGGAATGGACGGCCTCAATAACACCGTTATTCCCGGTCATGCTACACCGGATCAATACACCAAGGAAATCACTGTCGCAAATGACGGCATCGTTTACCAGAAGGCGGTGATGCGCTACGCGGAAGAATGCTACGGCGTCATTCAGGAGTTGGATTCCTTCGGCATTCGTTTCCTGAAGGATGAGACCGGGGAGTATGATGTGAAGAAGGTGCACCATATGGGCACCTACGTCCTGCCGATGCCGAACGGAGACACAGTGAAGAAGGCGCTCTATCGTCAGTTGCGCCGTAAGAAAATCCTAATATCAAACCGCTTCATGGCGACCCGTCTGTTGAATGGAAGGGATGGCCGGATTGCCGGCGCGATCGCGGTCAATACGCGGACGGCGGAATTCCTCGTCATCAAGGCGAAAGCGGTGATTTTGTGTCTCGGTGCAGCCGGTCGGTTGGGCCTCCCAACGTCGGGTTATCTCTTCGGAACCTATGAGAACGCGACGAACAGTGGCGATGGCTACTCGATGGCCTACCACGCGGGTGCGGAGCTCACCAATCTCGAGTGCTATCAAATCAATCCCCTCATCAAGGACTATAATGGGCCCGCCTGTGCCTACGTCGCCGGACCCTTCGGCGGCTACACTGCTAATAACGAGGGCATGCGGTTCATCGATTGCGATTATTGGTCCGGGCAGATGATGCAGGAATTCTATAACGAGCTACAATCCGGAAAAGGACCTGTCTTCCTCAAGCTTGATCACCTCCATGAAGACACGGTGAAAGAAATCGCCGATACGCTGCACAATGTCGAGCGGCCGACGCGTGGCCGGTTCCATAAGAATCGCAGTACTGACTACAATAACGAAATGATCGAGATGCATATCTCGGAGATTGGGTTCTGTTCTGGTCACAGTGCGTCTGGCGTTTGGGTAGACGAACATGCTCGGACGACCGTGCCTGGTCTCTACGCGGCGGGCGACATGGCGAGCGTTCCGCACAACTATATGCTGGGTGCTTTTACCAATGGCATGTTCGCGGGCGAAGACGCGGTGGACTACATCGCCCAGTGTGATTTCGCGGAGATCGACGAAGGACAGGTCGAAGAAGAAATGACGCGGGTACTGGCGCCGACAAAACGTGAAGACGGCATCCCGCCGAACCAGATCGAATACAAGACGCGGCGCCTGGTGAATGACTACCTGCAGCCTCCGAAGGTAACCCGAAAGATGCTTTTGGCACAGGATCGGTTTGCGGAAGTGCGCGAAGACCTGAATCAGATGGTCGCGACCGACTCGCACGAGTTACTGCGAGCGCTTGAAGCGCAATCGATCCTCGATTGCGCAGATATGGCGGCGCACGCATCAATGTTCCGGACCGAAAGTCGGTGGGGCTTGTATCACGCGTATGCGGATTACCCGGAGAAAAACAACGACGACTGGTTCTGTCATGCCCAGCTGAAAAAAGGCGACAACGACAAGATGACTAGCTTCAAGCGGCCAGTCGCTCCTTACATCGTCGAAATCGATGACGAGGAGATGGGTGCCTATGATCGGCAACGCGTACAAGCGGATGTCGGCGACTAAATCGCGAAACATCGTACATTCGCCAGAAGTTAGAATACAGGAGAGAGAACAGTGCCGTTAGCCCAAACCCCCACGACTGTGCCGGTAACCGTCGACGAGGAAAAGTGCATCGCAGAGAAAGGGTGCACCGTTTGTGTCGATGTTTGCCCCCTCGATGTACTCCGGATCAGTGAAGCATCCGGTAAAGCGTATATGAAATACGATGAATGTTGGTACTGCATGCCCTGTGAGGCAGACTGCCCAACCGGCGCAGTGAGCGTGAGTATTCCGTATTTGTTGAGGTAACGGTAGATGAGTGTATTCGAACCTTTCGACAGCTTTTCGGACATCGACGACATTCAGTTGAAGCTTGAAGACGAAGATCCGGGGATACGCCAAGTCGGCGTTATGGAGTTGGCGGAGACTGCCAGTGAGGATGCCGTTCCGCATATTATCGGCGCATTAAGCGACCCTAGTGATGACGTACGCCTGCAAGCTGCGCGCGTCCTACAAGAGTTTGATGGCGAGACAGTCGCCGCGGGTCTGGCGGATGCATTGCAGGATGCGTCAGATACAGTTGCGGCCGCGGCTGCGGATAGTTTGGCCGAACTGAAATCACCGGAGGCAGCGCTGCCTTTACTTCCCCTGACAATGCACGAGAAGCCATACGTTCGGGCCAATGCTCTGCGGGCGTTGAAAGGTCTGCGGCATCCGGAAGCATTGAAACCAGGACTTGCTGCTTTACAGGACCCGGAGCCGGAAGTGCGGATGCAAGCCGTTGGTGTGCTTGGTTATCTGCAAATGGAGGAAGCGTTGCATGCTTTGATTCTGGCGGGCCGCGATTCGGACATTGAGGTCCGGCGTGCGGCCGTGGGGGCGCTCGCTTTCAGCAATTCCAGCACGGTCTCGCAAGCACTCATCAGGGCGATCTCGGATGAAGCTTGGCGGGTCCGGGAAATGGCGGCGGAGACAATCGGAAAATTGAATTTTGCCGACGGGGCGGACGCATTGATGTCCGTAACAGAGGATGAGTACTGGCAGGTTCGTCTGCAGTCGGTACGAAGCCTAGGCAAGCTTGGCATGGCACGCGCCATACCGGCGATTGTGGGCGCTTTGGAGCATTCGATCAGTAACCTCCGGAAAGATGCGGCCGCCGCGCTTGGCGAGATTGCGGATGCGGGAGCCTTGCCTTATCTCGAGAAAGCGCTTGGCGATCCCGACCCCGAAGTCCGGAAAAATGCTCGCTGGGCGATTGGCCGTATCGAGGCCGCATGATCATTTGGAGGCACTAGCGCGCTTCAACTTTGGAGCCATCCAATGAAAGCAGCGGCGACGCACGGCAACGGTTCTATTGGTAAAAGCCGGGAAAAAACCGGACCTCGCTACAAGGAAATCGGCGACGAACTGCGAATACAAATTACGGGCGGTTACTATTGCCTGTATGAAAAGCTGCCGTCCGAGCACGAATTGATGCGGCGTTTTGAAACGAGCCGCGCGACAATCCGCAAGGCATTGGCCGGCCTGGCGGCGATGGGCTTGGTTTATAGCCGCAGGGGCGAGGGATATTTCGTCAGCCAGCCGAGGCTCACGCAGGATTTGCAACGTCTTCAAGGCCTTTCCGAGTGCGCCGAGGCGTCAGGACATCAAGTGTTTTCCAAAGTGCTCTCGACCCATGAAGTGCATGCAGACGCTACCGTCGCAGCTAACCTGAAGCTAGAACTAGACACGCCAGTCTTTGAACTGAAACGGCTGCGCTATGTGAACCAGGCACCATTTTCCTTCGACATCAGCTACTTTCCATTGGAATTGGGCCAGGAGCTGGTGAAGTCCGACCTATCACGGATTGATGTTTATTTACTGCTGGGTCAAATTCTTGGCGACGATCTTGGTCATGCGGATTACACGATTGAAGTGACGCAGGCAGAGGAAGAAATCTCCAAGGCGCTCGACGCAGAGATTTACAGCTCGCTCATTCGGGTTATCCGCGTCGCTTATATGATGTCGGGAAATCCGGTGGATTTCGAGTTTGTCTATGGGCGCCCCGGCTCATTTCTATTCAAGGCGCGTGTCCCACGATGGTAGCGAGCCTGAGAGTAATCGTATTCTTGATGACAGGGTCGGCGCTTTTTATGAGCGCCGTCCAAAACGGTGATGCCAATGGATTACCGTTGATTGAGTTCCCAGTGAAACCGCCTGCGCCCGCAACAAAATTGCAGAAATATAAAGGCGAGCTCTTCGATCTGGAGGTGTATCGCGGTCGCGTTGTAGTGGTGAACTTTTGGGCGACTTGGTGTGCGCCGTGTTTGAAGGAAATGCCGGCCCTCGAGAAAGCTTGGAAGAAGCTTCGAGAGGAAGACATCATGTTGGTCGGGGTGAACCTCGGTGATACACCGCGCAAAATCGAACGGTTCTTAAAGCACCGGCCGGTAAGTTTTCCGATCTTGATGGATATTGATTCGGATACGTTCGAGCCATGGCAAATCCAACGCCTACCGACGACCTATGTTGTTGGACCCGATGGGCGCATTCATTTCGGCGCCATCGGCGACCGTGACTGGAACTCTGCTCAAATCCTTAACACGATCCGCCGCCTTAAATAGGAACTCTGTCGCGAAAAGAGAGGACCGACTGAGCCCGCGCCGACGAGGCAAAAAATTTATCTAAACGCTCTCTCCACCTCGTTTGACTTGACTCTGAATCACATCAAGTTGGCTGAACAAGAATCGACCATCGCTAGAAACTGTGCCGAACGATTGGGCAAAATAGCCGCTGTGCCAGTGTTGACAGATGCATGATTATCAAAATTAACCCAATTAAAACAGTTTGTTATAAAATTTCATTGCAAGGTTCAGATGTTTGGCATGCGGGTAGCAATGCTAAGGCGCGAGGGCGACAAAAATAACTTCGCCCCTGTTGAAACAGGAGGTCTAGCAATATGCAGAAAATAGGGATCGTGGTAGCCGCTGCAGGCGCACTCGGAATGGCGCAGTTTGCCACCGGGATAGCCACTGCGAAAACCATCAACGTTGGTGTCGGACATCAGAGTATGTGCACTGATACCTACACGGCGGGAATTATCGTGAAAGAACTCGGCCTGCTCGACAAAAATTTGGCGGAACTAAAGAAGACCACGAAATACAAGGACGCCGACTTCAAGGTCCGCTGGGCGGACTACAGCTCGGGCGGCCCAATCACGAACCAAATGATGGCGAACAAGCTTAATATTGGCGTGATGGGCGATTATCCGCTGATCGTAAATGGTGCGAAGTTTCAAGCGACAAAGAGCCTGCGGACGCTCTATGTTGCGGGTACGGGGTACAATCTAAAGGGCTCCGGCAACGCCGTTGTGGTGCCGGTCAGCTCGTCAATCACGAAATTCGAAGAGCTTCGCGGTAAGGAGATTTCCGTACCGGTCGGCAGCGCGGCTTGGGGAATGACCCTCAAAGCGCTTCAGGATGCCGGTATCCCAAGTTCCGAAGTAACAATCAAAAACCAGAGTCCGGCTGTCGGCGCCGCGAATATTGCGAAAGGGAAGATCGACGCACACGCCGATTTCTGCCCATGGTCGGAACTGTTGGAATTCCGGGGTACCGGGCGGAAGATTTATGACGGCAGCGAAACAAAAATTCCCTATCTTCATGGTGTCGTCGTCCGACAGGAATTGGCGAAAGATTATCCGGAAGTCGTAATCGCATTTTTGAAAGCAGTGATCGAAGCCGGCGATTGGGTACGCGCAGATCCGATGCGGGCGGCCGAGAGCCTTGAGAAGTGGACTGGCGTCGAGAAAGAGGTCCAGTATCTCTACTTCAGCAAGGGCGGACACTTGACGCTCGAACCGACGATCAAGGACAAATGGGTCGAGGCGCTGAAATTTAATCATGGCGTCCTGGAGCGGGAGAAAAAGATTCCGCCGCTCGACTTTGGCAAGTGGATCACGGATGAATACATCCGCGCGGCTTACAAGGAAAAGGCGCTGGACTACGAAAAAGATCTGAAGGACATCCACGATCCGGTGGTCGCGCATACAACGCTGCCGATGGAAGTCTGGCATGCCAAGGATGGCATCAAGACCTATGCCTCAGTTGCCGATTTCCTGAAGGCTATTGCCGACTTTAACAAGGTCGCACAAAAGCTTAATGCCACGTACGTCTACGACAAGACGACCGGCTTGAAGCTCTTTGGAAAAATGGCTTTCTACGTCCAGGCGAAGGATGGTGCGATGACCACCTTCTTGCGCAAGCAGGACGCAGTTTCTTATGCCGCGAAAGTCAGCGGCAAGGTAATCGGCTTCGAAGAGGCTATCGCATCGACGACGGGTTGATCGGGTGGTGGTGCGGTGGGGTTTATCCCCGCCGTATTCACTTTCATTGGATAGGAATGCCAAGAATGTCCGTGCAGGAAAGCGCGAAAGCTGCATCATCCAAAACGGCCAATAAGCAAGATACAGAAATTCCCAAATTATCGGCTGTCAGTGAGGTGGTCGCAGAAAGCTTCGACGAAGCGTTAGGGGATGCCTTCCAGATTCCCGAAGCGGTAATCCGTTGGTCGATCCGCATCTTGGCGCTCGTCATCGCGGTCGCTATCTGGCACGTACTGACGGAATACGATTTCAACTACATCATGGATTTCGGGAATGTGCCCGAACCGGACGCTGTTCTCGTGTCCTTCATTCAACATATTCAGACATCTGAGTTCTTTATCCATATTGCCGTCAGTATTAAGCGAATTCTGATCGGGTATGGATTTGCGACCGTGTTTGGCATCTTGATCGGGTTGCTTATGGGGCGCTCAAAACTCGCGGAAGACTTTTTCGTCTCTTATATCGAAGTACTTCGCCCTATACCGGCTGTGGCATGGATACCATTGGCCATTCTGATGTGGCCGACTGAGGAATCGAGTATCATCTTCATCACATTTTTGGGGGCGCTCTTCCCGATCGTCCTCAATACGGCTTTAGGTGCGGAGCAGACGCCCGCCGTTTTGGTACGGGCTGCTCAATCGCTGGGCGCCAGCCGTTTCAAGATTTTCTGGCACGTCGTCATTCCATCAGCACTGCCAAGTATTGCAGCTGGTCTCGCGATCGGCATGGGCGTCTCATGGTTCTCTTTGCTCGCCGGAGAAATCATCAGCGGGCAGTACGGGATTGGATACTTTACCTGGGATGCATACTCGCTGATTGAGTACGACAACATCGTCGTAGGCATGCTGGTTATCGGTGCGCTTGGGACGCTTTCAACCTATCTCGTGCGTCTCATCACAAAGCCCTTCCTTCGATGGCAAATAATAGAGAAAAGTTAATGACCAAAACTCTAACGGGACTCTCGAGGTCCATCCACGAGCGTCAATTTATCTGGTGGGGGACGCTAATAGGATTTGTCATCACGTATTACTCTGGCTTGCTAGCGACCATGGTGGTCCGTTTCGAAAACATTCCAAATTACATCACCTTCTACAATTGGCCCGGAAACGTTTGGACGATCCTGACTAGTACTCCGTCCCTGTCGGACGCAATCCATATCATCAGCGAAGAATGGCTCATTGAGATCGGCTATATGAATTACAGCTTTGGTAAGGGTATTTCCGAATGGGCTATGAACATCGTGCCGCCCAAGCTTTTCCTCATACTGATCGTTGCATGCTTGATCGCTAGTGTTGTGGTTCTCCTGATGCCGCCAAAGAACCAGGCTTGCGCGGTTTCTCCTAAAGGCAAGGCCGTGGCGGCGGCAACGGGCGGTGCTACCTTGGTTGGGTTCAGCAGTGCGACGCTTAGTTGGGTGGTGTGCTGCGCCACGCCAACCTGGGTGGTCAGTCTCGCCATGATGGGGATGAGTGCCTCCCTTGCCCTATGGTTGGAGCCGCTTGGTGATTTTATAACGATCGCCGGTTTCTTACTTTTGTTCCTATCCGTTGGGTTCTTGGCCCGGCGGCGAGTGCTCGACACAGAGACGCTGTCACCGAAACTCAAACTTCATTCTGCATCGGATGGGGAGCGCTCCTGATGTTGGAAGCGGTCACGAACACCGAAGGCGTGCTGGCCGAGCGGCCGCGCAACCAAAGTGGCAAGGGCCGGATCGATATCCGAGACGTTAGTGTCACATTTGGAAAAGGCAGATCAAGTCATCGAGCGGTTGCATCAACGCGCCTGCAGATTGAGCCGGGCCAATTCGTTTGCTTATTGGGACCCTCCGGGTGCGGAAAATCGACGCTACTCAACGCGGTCGCCGGGTTTATCCCGCCCACGATGGGCGAAGTTCTAATTGACGGCGAAGAGATCACCGAACCCGGACCCGACCGAGGTATGGTTTTTCAACAATACTCGCTTTTCCCGTGGAAGTCAGTTCGAGAGAATATCGCCTTTGGGCCGCTCTTGGCTGGACACAGCCGGAATGAAGCGATCAGCACCGCCAACACATTCCTGAATATGGTCGGGCTTGCCCGGTTCGCTGACCGGTTTCCAGATGAATTGTCGGGCGGCATGAAACAACGGGTCGGCATCGCCCGTGCTTTGGCCAACTATCCAAGCGTCCTGCTCATGGACGAACCCTTCGGAGCTCTAGACGCGCAGACGCGCGTGATGATGCAGGAGAACCTCCTCAAGATTTGGGCACAATTCGGCAATACCGTTCTTTTCGTCACGCACGATGTCGACGAGGCTATATTTCTGGCGGACCGGGTTCTTGTGATGAGTGCCAGTCCAGGGCGGATCATTGCCGATTTCCACGTCGAGTTGGAGCGACCGCGTGATGTCGAAATGGCAACCGGCGCTGAATTTATCGCTATCAAAAAACGCTGCATCGAGGCTATTCGAGCGGAAACGCTTAAAGCCTTCGAGCAGCAGAATATGAAGTAGGCCCGTTATGCATATGACTCGTGGTTTCGGTTTGGCCATGCTTTCGCTGCTCTTTATTGGCAGCGTAGCCATTGCCGGCAGTTTTATTTTTCGGGGAGAGGGTAATGTCCCGTCCGATTTAAAGGGAATTGCTTTGTCGAAGCCGGTGCCGCTGGATCGCCAGACGTTTGCGTCGACCAACAGCGAGTCTGTGTTTCCTATTCCGAGCCGCACCAAATGGACCTTTCTTGTCGTTGGTTACGCGCATTGCCCAGATATTTGCCCATTCATTCTTGGGAATCTCGCGGAAGTCGAGGCTCATATGATGAAGTCCGTGGCGAAAGGCGAACTTCCGCGGTTCGTTTTCCTTTCCGTTGACCCGCAGCGCGATACGCCGGATTTCCTCAAAGAATACGTAAAACATTTCAGCGACCGCCTCGTCGGAATGACCGGAGACGCTAACGCAATTGATCGGCTGACCCGGCAAATTGGCGCGTTCTATCGGCTGGGTGAACCGGATACGGAAGGTTTCTATCCGGTCGATCACAGTGGAGAAATTTTTATAATTGATCCCACGGGTCGCTTATTCGCGAAGTTCAAACCTCCCATGGACGCGGTAGAGACGGTCGACCGCTTCCTTGGCCTCGTCGAGCATTTCCGAGTCACTCAACTCTAAACGGCGTATCGAGAAAATGCTGAAAAACAGCACACAACGGATTTTGTCAGCATCAATCAGTCTCTGCGCATCCGCTGCATTTCCCGCAATTGCCAGCGAGGTGCAGAAGGTAAGCGATCGTTGGGTCAGGAGCGCATCGCACAACGTCAAGATGC
>JAYZET010000007.1:0-61373 GCA_036337155.1 Pseudomonadota bacterium
CAGGCTCGCGATCTGTTTGGCCGTGATGATCGGGTCTCGTTCGACGACGAGACAAATGCCGGTACCCAGGCGGATGCGTTTGGTCACAGCCGCCGCGGCCGTTAGTGTCGTAAACATGTCATGGTTGCGGATGTAATCGTCCGGCAGCACGTCGCCGCCGGTAAAGGGCGAGGTCCGAGCTGATGGGATATGCGTGTGGTCGGGAACAAATAGAGCATCAAATCCCCGCTCTTCAATTGCGCCTGCGAGGTCTGTGGCTGATATTGAGTAGTCCGTCACGAACATGGTGACGCCGAATTCCATGATGAGTTTCCTAAACTTAAATGCCGCGTGGGTTATTGAATGTCGTATAACCGCGCACAATTGTCCCAAAGGATTTTTTGCTTCGCCTGTTCTGAGAGTGGAAGGGTCATAAAGCGATTGACCGATTCGGGATATTTCGAATCGCCATGCGGGTAGTCGGTTGAGAAGACGATATTGCCGTCACCGAGCGCGTCTACGGTGTGTCGAGCGGGTTCTTCATCGCATTCGATGGAGAGCCAACATTGGCGTTTGAAATACTCGCTTGGCTGAAGAGAGAGTTCCTGACCTTCCCATTCGTGACGCCACTCATGGTGCTCATCGAGACGCCAAAACAAGAAAGGTGCCCAAGAACAATTGCCCTCGAGAAATGCGATGCGAAGTTTGGGGAAGCGGTCGCACACGCCGCCTCCTATTAAATCGACTGCCGCCAGCATCATCGCCATCGGATGACTGCAAGTATGGCGCATCATCGAATTAGGAAAGCGTTGGCCCGGTTGTGGCAGGTCAACAAGACCACCCTCATGGAAGCAGACGGCGACATTCAATTCTTCGGCCGTGCGCCACAATGGGTCGTAGTGAGGGTCGGACCAGTTTCGTCCGCCGACTGGATTGGGGCGCATAAAGATCGCCTTAAACTTGTGTTTTCCGGCCATACGACGCGCCTCAACAACCGCTGCATCGACGTCGTGCGGTGGTACCATGGCAGCGCCGAGAAGGCGTGTCGTATCCGTGCTGCAAAAATCCGCTAACCAATCGTTATACGCGCGGGCAATAGCCGCGGCGAAGTCAGGCTCAATGTCGTCGCTTGCAAGCGCGTAAAGCCCACGCGTTGGGAAGAGGACGGCAACATCAATGCCTTCCTGATCCATGCCTACAAGTTGTGAAGGCGCATCGTAGTCGGCCTCGATGGCATGCTTGTAGCGTTCATAGAGTGCGCCATACATTTCTTGGTAGGAGCCCGCATGCTTGCCCGTCTTTTCGCCTGCTGTCTTGGGGTATACACGGCCCTCTATTTCGAGGACTGAGGGGTTCTCATGCCCGGGCCAGCCCTTCGGAGCTCGGTCTCGAAACTTCGGATCGATGTAACGCTCCCAAAGATCCGGAGGCTCGATGATGTGCATATCCGAATCCATCACTTTCAGGCCGTTCTTGGGCATATCCGCTCCCTTTCGCGGTTGTGATTTTCATCCAAAGAATGACCTTGGCTTCCAGCGGCAAGAAGTCTAGTTGAGACTATTCCAAGACTTGAGATGCACGTTCGCTCAACTCGACCTGACGGTCGGGGACAATCGAATTCCCGCCTAAATACTGATAGTACTCGTTGTCACTCTCGCGACAGATGCTACGCAAAGTCCATAGCATCTTACCGAAGACGGTGTCATTGAATAGCCAATTCTCAACCTGCAGGCTCGACACGTATCCAGGCTGTGCGGTGATGGCTTCTCCATAATAGGCTTTGAGGTCTTCATATGCGAGTTTCAGGACCCGCCCCTTGAGCAAATCATTTCGCGGAGCTAGCACCTCTTGGTTTTCTATGAATTCGGCAAAAAACTTGGCACACACTTTCAGATCAAGCCCGCTGGGTCCAACTGTCGTCCGGCCGCGCGTCCGCACTGCTAAATCGTACCAAGGCGACAGACTATCGATCTCCTTCACGAGTGCTCGGCCCAGCTCGCCGGCCGCTGTATCTACGTTGGTCAACTTAGGTAAGTCTATTGGGCAGACCATTCCCATCATGTTTTCTTCACGGAAATCACTAGTGCCCTCAGGAACATCTTCTGGGTAATCCTCGATAATGGGGCCACGCTCCAGGCGGAGTAGATCAAAAGCAGCTGTCAGCACTCTCGTTTGAAAGGTAGGATCGTTTGGTACGCCAAGAGGTCTGCCGAGTTCGAAGGGAACCCAAAGTGCACGGGGCGGGTTCGTTTTTTCAGTATGAATTCTAATCAGGCTGATTTGCGTCGTCGCCAGTCCTTCTTCTTCGAAGATGATTGCAAGCCCGCCGACGGCGCGCGTGCATTTTGGTCATATTGGGATCAGCAGCACTGTGTCTACACCGTCGGCCTTCATGGTGCGGGCTATCGATTGTGCCGAATCCTTCAGATCGTTTGGGTGTGCTGCACCGGATACGGTGAAATGAAAGTCTGCTACGGAGCCTATTACGCCGGCTTCTGCTAATTCGTGGAGCCGATCGATCGGGAAACAAACGTTCAGATCCTGTTGAAATCCAGTGCGGTCAAAATTGACGGAGACGTGGCTCATAACGACATCGGCCGGATTTACGTCGCCTGGAATGATCCGGTAGTCGGTCGCGTCGCGTTCGTAAATTTCGTCATCGCGCATATTCAGGGCCGCGGTCGATATCATAGAAATTCGACGCTCTTTCAACGGTTTGGGAGGAACAAAGGGCGTGCGCCCCTCGAAACCGGAACAGTCCAGCTCTATCATCATTTTTTGTTCACCGGAGGGGATTGTCTCTAACCGCGCCATCGGTTTGGTTTCCTATTTTCGCTAATGCCCACGATTTTCCACAATCACAATCGTCGAGCCATATGTATCTAGAGTATACTTTACCCAAACCTGGACGAAAGTCGCAATGACCGACCCGCTATTCCAGCCGCTGACAGTTCGCAACGTCACCTTCAAGAACCGTATCATGAGTACAAGCCATGCCTGCGGGTTGGAGGAAGGTGGCATGCCGAAGGAACGCTATCAGCGTTATCACGAAGAAAAGGCTAAAGGCGGGATCGGCCTCACGATGTTTGGCGGTTCTTCAAACGTTGCGCCGGATTCCCCTTCCGTCTTCCAGCAGCTCTATGTTGGCGACGACGAAGTCATACCCTATTTGCAGGAGTTTTCCGAAAGGGTGCATCGACACGGTGCGGCGATCATGTGCCAGATCACTCATCTCGGACGCCGGGGCGAGCCCTATGCCGGGCATTGGCTGCCTACCATTGGCCCCTCGCCGATCCGTGAGACGTTACACCGCAGCTTCCCGAAGGAAATGGACTACGACGATATTGCTCGTGTGGTGAATGCCTATGGGGAAGCCGCACGTCGCTGCAAGGAGGGAGGGCTTGATGGACTTGAGACGCTCGGCAACTCTCATTTGATCGGACAATTCCTCTCGTTAGCAACAAACAAACGGACTGATGGCTATGGGGGTTCCTTGGAGAACCGTTGCCGCTTCGGGTTGATGGTGTTTGAGGAAATCAGGCTTCGCGCAGGAGATGATTTTTTAGTCGGATTTAGGTGTGCGGTCGACGAGGCGATGAACGATGGTCTTTCGCAGGAGGAATGCATAGAGATCGCGCACGTTTTTGAGCGCTCTGGTTTTATTGATTTCTTCAACGGCAATTATGGTCGCATGGATACATTGCTTGGCCTGGCGGTAGATAACATGCCTGGTATGGCTTCCCCAATAGCGCCGTGGCTGCAGTCTGTTGGCGCCTTTAAACGCGAGGTCGGTTTACCCGTATTTCACGCGGCGCGTATTACGGATATCTCGACGGCCCGATATGCGATCCAAGAGGGGCTCTTAGACATGGTGGCAATGACACGTGCCCATATCGCCGACCCGCATCTTGCTAACAAGTTGGCCGAAGGGCGCGAGGCAGAAATTCGGCCGTGTGTCGGCGCCACCCATTGCATGTCGCCTCAGCGCCCGGTTTGCCTGCACAACGCTGCAACTGGTCGTGAGACAACGATGCCGCAGATCGTCGGACGCGCGGACAGTCCTGGTCGCCGGGCCGTCGTCGTAGGTGGCGGACCGGCCGGACTTGAAGCGGCACGGGTACTCGGCGAGCGTGGACATGACGTGGTCCTATTTGAGGCTGCTCCTCGGCTAGGTGGGCAGGTCTTGCTTGGCGCTGAGGCGAGCTGGCGGTCTGATCTCTCTGGTGTAATCGATTGGCGGGTAAATGAACTAGAACGCCTTGGTGTCGACGTCAGAACCAACCGTTATGTCGAGCCGGACGACGTGCTAACTGAAGATGCGGAAATAGTTATAATTGCGACTGGCGGCTTACCGGATATCGACTGGCTCGATGGGGTCGAGCACGTGACGAGCGCGTGGGATTTTCTCACCGGTACTGGTCCGGTTGGCGGACGGGTTTTGGTCTACGACGGTACCGGCCGCCATCCCGCATTACAGTGCGCCGAACGGGCGTCAGCGCACGGTGCGGAGACGCAGCTGATTTGCATCGACGGAGAGGTCGCCGCCGAGCTGACCTACGCTGAACGAGCGATATGGAAACAGAAGACCTACGAGGCGGGCGTTACCATGATCAACGATCATAGGATCGTGCGGGTGGCAAAATCAGGGAACCAGTTAGCTGCGACCTTTTCTAATGAGTTGACGGGAGGTTTGGTCAAAATGGTGGCAGATCGAATTGTCGTCGAGCATGGCACGCTGCCCGTGGACGACCTTTATCAATCGCTTCGTGTGGGGTCGGGAAATAATGGTGTAACCGATCTCGACGCCCTGATTAGCGGCCGGGCGCAGCCGGCGTGTGAAAGTTTCGAACTGCATCGCATTGGTGATGCCGTTGCGAGTCGAAACATTGCCGCCGCTACGTATGACGCTCTCCGTCTATGTCATGTAATGTAAAATTAAGGATCTAATGCGGTAAAAAGTTCTCAAGCTGCCGGTGAGATTGAATGGTTCTTTTATTGCGTGTTTACCTTTGTGCAGGGTAACAAAACTTTGTTGGTTTAACTTCGCGTCTGCTGCACGTTTATTTCGTCAGGACGATCTCATCGGCTAATGCACGGCCTATCGCCTCGAGGAAGGCAATAATCGCACGAATACGTTTACGTAGGGGGTAGAAGAAAAGCTCATGAATAGACCGCCTTTGGAATTCGATCACATTCATCTCATCGCCGAAGACCCTCAAGCTACCGTGGCCTGGTATGTTGATATTCTTGGAGCTGAAGTTACAGCCGATACGATAGCGCGAGGTGCTCCACAAATTTTTCTCGAAATTGGTGGAAAGATTATTATCGTTCGAGGTAAGCGTCCGGACGAGAATCCAACGCCGCCTAAGGCTGTTCATCAGTATGATGATTTTTCAAGCCATGGTGAATGGGGGACTGATCACTTTGGGTTTCTCTACCGTGGAGACCTGCGCGCATTTTGCAATGACTTGCGGCAGAGGGGAGTTACATTCCCGGTTGAGCCAAAAGAGGGCGTGAATGGAAGCGTCCTTTGTTATATCGCTGCGCCTGACGGTGTTAGCATCGAGTTGATGGAGTATTTATGATTGAGACGCCGATTACTCCGCGCGTTTCTGAAACGGATGGCGCGGGCCACATTAACAACACAGTGGTTCCAATTTGGTTTGAGGGAGGCCGCAAAGAGATATTCCGCTTGCTGACACCGGATTTGCAGTTTAGCGGCTGGCGCGTGGCTCTCGTCAATATGAACATCGATTATTTGGCACAAACATATTTTCAGGAGCTGGCACTCGTGCGTACTTGGGTCGATAGGGTCGGGAATAAAAGCTTCACGCTTGATGAGGAGTTGTGGCAAGGCGAAAGTCTTTGTGCAAAGGGTACCGCTACTTATGTTTATTTCGATTATAGCGTGCAGGTGGCGCGGCCTATTCCCAGTTTAGTGCGGGAAAAATTAGAGGGGCATCGGAGAGGTGCAAAAAATTAAGGTAGTTTATTTCATTTATCTTACGATATTTAAGGCAAGTTTTGCCGTTGGTTTTGTAAAGGTGAATTAAAGAATTCGTGGCATTCCATTTGTCCCTCTGGGCCCTCGGACAATATCATTCGCAGGCATAACGCCGTCCGCTTTACACTAAGACCGCAGGGAAATGATTATGCGTCAAATTCATTTTGTTGCCTTCTTACAGGCTCAAAATTGCACTACACTGCCGGCATCCTGGCGTCATCCAGACGCTCGGACAGACACATACTCCCCGGATTATTATCAACACATCGCTCGAGTTCTTGAGGCGGGTAAGTTCGACGTTGGTTTTTTTGATGACCGTTTGGCAATGCCAGATATGTACGGTGGAGACCATGCAGAGACCGTTAAAAACGGCATCCGCTGTGTGAAGCTGGATGCTGTCACCTGCCTGATGAGCATGGCTGCGGTAACCAAATATCTTGGATTAGGTGCAACTTATTCGACAACATATTATGAGCCGTTTCATGTAGCTCGTCTGTTTCAAACTCTAGACTTAATGACAAGAGGCCGTGCGGCTTGGAATGTTGTGACTTCAGTCAATGATAATGAAGCAAAAAACATGGGCAGGGAAATTCATACCGCCCACGACCGTCGCTACGATGAGGCCGATGAATTTATGGAGGTCGTGCTGGGTCATTGGGATAGCTGGGATGATGACGCCATCGTGGTTGATAAGGAGAACAATTTGTATGCCCATCCGGACAAGGTCCGGCGGATCGACTTCCAAGGAGAATTCATGTCGTCCCGTGGCCCGTTCACCGTGCCGCGCACGCCGCAGGGCCACCCGGTCGTCATACAAGCGGGTATGAGCGGTCGCGGGCAAGAATTCGCCGCCCGTTGGGGGGAACTGCTTTTTGTTGTGTATCACGATTTGGCGGAGGCACAGAAACGCTACAAAAAGCAGAAGGAAATGACGGCTGCGGTGGGCCGGGATCCGGAAAGCATGAAGATTTGTAGTCTGTTCTATCCGGTTTGTGCCGAGACACTCATGGAGGCGGAAGACAAGGTAGCCGCCTATGACAAGCTGCCGAATGAAATGGATCAATTACTATTGCTATCGGAAGCGCTCAATTTTGATTTTGCTACCAAGGGTTTAGATGAGCCTTTCACCGATGAAGAAATCTCGGGCATTACGGGTATGCAGGCGATGCGTGACCGGGTCGTGATCCAAGAGGGTATAAAGAACCCGACGCCCCGAGACTTCATGCAGGTGACTGGGCGTGGTCTGCTGCGGAACCATTGGGTTGGTGGGCCAAAGGAAATTGCAGATCGGATTGAGGAATGGTGGGACGGTCGTGCGTGTGACGGTTTTGTTGTCGGCCCAACGCACCAACCGGGTTGTTTTGAGGAATTTGTTAAATTCGTCATCCCCGAATTACAAAGGCGTGGTATTTACCGGACGGATTATAGTGGTTCGACTTTACGGGATCATTTGGGCCTTCCGCATCCGAAAATTGGTGCCTGGCGTCACTCTGCTGTGGCGGCCGAATGAAGGCTCTGTAGTTCAAAGCCTTCTCGTAAGTTTGACCGTTTTGTTATGATACAAACAAAGCCGGACATGGAATTTGTTTGGGTGCAGGAAGCATTTTGATCTTTTGCCTTCAAACAGTCCGGAAGGGGCGAAGCTGACCCTGTCATAGAATGTACGACATATCAGTCATGATCTAAAATAGGGGGCTAATTCGGTTCGGCTGCCTGCAGTCGCCCTTCTTCCTGTGCGCCCTAAATTCTCCCCAAAGCCCGAAATAGAAGTATTAAACTTAGGAGAAGCGGGAAATGGGTAAGAAAATCGCGATCGTAGGTACCGGGGCCGTCGGTGGATATGCCGGTGCATATATGGCTCAGGCCGGTGAGGACGTCACTTTTATCGATTTTTGGCCGGAAAATATTGAGAAAATGCGCGCGGACGGGCTAAAGATTAGCCACATTCGCGATGTCCCAGAATTCACCGTGCCGGTCAACGCAATTCATATGACGGAACTTCAGGCGACAGCTAAGTCTGACCCCTTTGACATCGCCTTCGTTTGCGTGAAGTCGTATGATACCGCGTGGGCGACGATGATGATCCAGCAGTATCTTTCGCCTAACGGTTATATCGTGTCGCTGCAGAACTGCATTAATGAAGAGACTATCGCGGGCATTGTTGGCTGGGGACGGGTGCTTGGCTGCATCGCGAGTTCCATTACTGTTGATCTGTGCGAACCGGGTCATGTTCGGCGCGCGGCCGGGAAGAGCGCGGCCAACCACACCGTCTTTCGGGTTGGCGAGGTGCATGGCCGCATCACTGAACGAGCAGAAGAGATATGTAAGCTCGTCGCTTATGCCGATTCCGCATATACGACGGAAAATATCTGGGGAGAACGCTGGTCGAAGCTTGTTACAAACGGAATGGCAAACGGCATGTCGGCCTCGACCGGCCTAGTCAGTAAGGAAATCCTGATGGACGATGGGCTCAGGCATTTCTCAGCGAAGCTGGGTGGCGAAGGTATCCGCGTCGGTCAGGCGTTGGGATATCAACTTGAAGAGATCCACCATATCGACCCTGAGTTGATCGCCAAGGCAGGGGAGGGTGACCCTGAGGCCAAGGCAAAGTGGGATGAGCTTCGTTTAGCAGAAGCCAATAAGCCGGGCGGGGGTGCGCACCGTCCGTCAATGGGTCAGGATATGGTTAAGGGCCGTCGGACGGAGATCGAATTTATAAATGGCTTCATCTGCGATAAAGCGAAAGAAATTGGCCTGGATACGCCCGCCAACGCGGCGCTGACGGACATCGTTAAGCGGGTCTACAAGGGCGAACTAGAGCCGGATAAAAAACACATCCTAGACCTGCGGATGAACTGAGGTTCATTCCCACTCCAACCTAAAGCACCTCACACACAATGTGTGAGCATGAGAAGAGTTCGCCGAATGGCTATCTTGCTTTCCGAGTAGAAGGGAGCGAGAAAGAAAATTTAGCGAAGGAGAGAAGCGGCATGGAATTCGACGTAATGAGTCGGGCTGATACCTGGGAGAATACGGCGAAGTTGGCGTCCAAAGTCGAGAGCGTCGGCGTCTCGGGTATGTTGCATACGGAGGCGACGCAAGTGCCTTGGATGACCATCACTGCCGCTGCGATGGCCGCGCCATCATTGCATCATTGCACGGGGATCGCCGTTGCGTTTCCGCGCAGTCCGATGGTTTCCGCGCAAGTTGCTTGGGAACTTGCGGCCAACACCAAGGGGCAATTTCGTTTGGGGTTAGGCAGCCAGGTGAAACCGCACATCGAAAGGCGTTATGGTTGTGATTTCGAACAACCCGCTAAACGGATGCGGGATTACGTGTTGGCGGTGAAGGCTGCGCTCTGCGCGTTTCGGGGTGAGAGCCGTTTGGAGCACGAGGGACCGTTCTATCGTCTAACGCTATTGACCCCACAATGGACGCCGTCGAGACATGACTATGAGGACATCAAGATCGATATGTCAGCGGTCAATCCGTTGATGCTCAGGGTGACGGGTGAAGTTGCCGATGGATTGCATGTCCATCCAATGCATTCGATGTCTTATATCCAGAACCGGCTCCTTCCAGCCGTAACGGAAGGGGCAGAAAAAGCCGGAAAGAAACTAGATGACATCGATTTGATCGTCCCGGTTCTAGCGGTTGCGGGCGACACGTCGGAAGAACGGGCAAACCTGGCGAGGGAAGCGAAAATGGCGATCGGTTTCTACGGGGCGACGCCGGGATACGCCTTCCAGTTTGATGATCTCGGCTACGAAGGCACGCGGGTGAAATTAGCGGAGGCGCTTCGCGCCGGGGGGCGGGACGCGGTTGCGGAACTCGTGTCAGATGAGTTACTTGACCAATTTGGGCTCGTAGCAAAATGGGACGATATGGCCGATGCACTAATTAGTCGCTATAAGAACGTCGCCAGCCGGGTCGTAATGTACCTTGCAAAAGCCTCAATTTTGGAGAACCCATTAAATCTCGGGAAATGGGGAGAAATTGCTAAGGCCGTTAGGGCGTCATAGACGACCCTCAGCGATTGTATCACCCGTAAGTTTTTGACGTAATTTTTCAAAGCGCAGGCCTTTAGGCGGCCTTCTGTTCCACAGTAGGTGCGTCGCCGGCGATCGTCGTTCGGCGCATATCCCGGATCTCGTTTACATCGTCGAAGGCGCGCGCCCGATGCATGGTCTGACGGTTATCCCAAACTACGAGGTCGTATTGCCGCCAAACATGGGTGTAGACGAACTCAGGGCGGGTAGCCCCTTCCGTAAGGTCCCGAATAAGGCAGAGCCCTTCGGGCCGTGGCGCGCCGATAATACGCCCGATATGGGCTGACAGGTAGATAGACTTGCGTCCCGAAACCGGATGGGTGCGTACGAGGCTCTGCAGGACCGGCGTGAAGTTCTTTTTTTCTTCATCGGTTAGTTCGTCAAAACCCAGCGAACCGCGCGAATAAATTAGCGAATGCTCGCAGACCATATTCTCGATAAGCTTTTTGGTCTTTTTGTCGAGAGCGTCGTAGGCAGCACGCATATCGGCGAACTGCGTTTCTCCACCTTCCTTGGTGACAATCCGGCCGGATAGTAACGAGTATTTCGCTGGCACTATTTTGTAGGAACTGTCTGAGTGCCAAAGTCGGTTGCCGAGGTTGAACATCCGCGCGCGGTCGTCCCGACCAAACGGCTTGTGATCTTTATTCAGGTTGGAGACGTCCGCCATCTCCGGGCGCAGGCGACGTTCTGTATCTTTGGTAATGTTCGAAATCTTGCCGGGTAGCTCCAGTTCACCAAAGTTGCGACTGAATGTGGTCTGCTGCTCATCGGAGATGTTCTGGTTGCGGAAAACAAGTACGGCGTATTGGTCCATTCCTCGCTCGATGATAGCCACGTCCTCGGCACTCAGTGGATTGCGAAGATCAATGTCGCTCACCTCGCCTGCGAATACCGGATGAATTTGTGCGATTGTTGCCGTCATACCTACTTCTCCATTTGAATTATCGGGCACAAAATGTATGTCCCGATGGCCGCGCTCCATATCTCTTATATCTATCTCGGAGAACAATTCGAAAAGGGGCGTTCATGATCCGCCGATCCCTCATTGTGACGCCGGGTAACGTCGCGACAAAATTGATGAAGGCGGAAGCCTTTCCAGTCGATATACTATGCTGGATATAGAGGACGGGGTGCCCGATACGGTGGAAGCGAGCCTACGCACCAATGGTTTGATTGCCGGTGGCCTAGACTATGCGATGACCACACACTCGCTTTCGATTTTGCCGATGGCGAAGAGCGGTGCAGCTAGCCGCCTTGACGATGACTTACTGTTCATGCGTCAGAAAGTTCTTGCCGTGGCGCGGGCGTGTGATCTTTCGGCCATCGATGCAATGCGTCCCGGCGAGTTGACCGACCTATCCACCTTCCGAGCTGATGCGGAATATTCGCCCTGGCTCGGCTTCGGCGGTCTCGATTTCTACCATCCGGCTTATATCGAGATTGCCAACGAGGTATTTACGTCGTCGGATGAAGAGTTGGACTGGGCGGACAAAGTGCTTGCATCGAACCAGGGAACGAATAGGGCGGAGGCCGTGTCGCGCAAAGTGGACGGAAGGGTGATCTTGCCTCAACATAGAGCGATCGCTCGGCGTCTACGCGATCTGGCAGATAAAATCGTGATAGGGCAGGCACGTGAAATTCAAGGGTGAGATTGAAGTCGGCGCGCTGCGCGATGCGGTCTACGAAAAAATTAGGGATGCGCAGTTTTTTGTCTCTTGTATCGAGGGAGTACGGGACCTCCAAGAGATTGATGCGACAAATTTTACTGCTGTTATGGAAAGTCGGGTCGCTTATATCAAAGTGGCATTTGATGTTTCTGTCGAGCTGGTGCGCGAAAAGGCGCCGGTTATGATTGAAGCCAAAGTGGAGGGCCGGCCGCTTAAAATATCGGGCCGGCTCTCTGCGACTTCCGTGACGTGTCTGGAAGAAGTAAAGGGCGGCACAAAAATTACATATGAGACAGAATTGTCGCTGACTGGGAAGCTCGGTAGTCTGGGTCGGCCTGTGCTTACCGCGAAGGCTAAGGAAATGGAAAAGACATTTGCCATACGCCTGCAAGAGGCGTTGGGCGGGGGAAAGGTTGGCGCATGACGCCATTCGAACTTGTGGAACCGAAGACGCTGAAGGAGGCGGCGGGACTGCTCGATCCCGACGACCCAACAATCAGGCCACTAGGCGGCGGCACGGCGCTGATGCTCATGATGAAAGCGGGGCTTTACTCACCGAGCGTATTAGTCAGTCTTCAGAAGGTCGAAGACGGCCACCGCCATATTTCATTAGGTGCTGATGGTTCGCTTTTGATCGGCGCGTTGACCCCACTCCGCGCACTGGAGCTATCGGAGATCGTGCCCGCTGTAGTGCGGCGTACCATGACGACGCTTTCGAATGTTCGTGTGCGTAATGTGGCGACTGTTGGTGGATGCCTTGCACATGGCGATCCGCATTTGGATCTGCCGCCGGTAATGATGATGCTCGGTGCATCGGTGACGGTGGTTGGTCCGGAGGGCGAACGCGAAATAAGGGTCGAGGATTTGTACGAAGGCTATTACGAAACGTCGCTTGCGTCCAACGAACTCATTGCGACGGTAAACATTCCGGCGGTATCGGACCTGAAGGCCACCTACAAAAAGGTGACAACTCGTTCATCCGACGATTGGCCGGCACTTGGCGTTGCCATTTCATTGATTGTTGAAGGAGACGATATTTTGAATGCGAGTGTAGTTATTAGCGCCGCGACGGAGAAGCCAATGCGAATGGCTGGTGCTGAAACCTTGCTCGCGGGCGCCACGGCGGGGGATGCATTGCTGAAGCAGGTAGGCGATGCGGCGGCGGATGAGGCGGATCTTATATCTGACCCACAGGGCAGCGCCGCTTATAAACGGGAATTATTGCGTGTGACAGTCGGTCGCGCGGTGCGAGCGGCACTCGATGGGGAAGCGGACTGATGGCGATGCAGACGACAATCATTGGGCAATCCATCCCTCGCCTTGAATCGAAGGATAAAGTTACGGGCCGCGCCGAGTACATTCACACACTTTGCCTGCCAGGTATGCTGCATGCCAAGGTGTTCCGCAGCGATATTCCGCATGGCCTCATAAAATTAATCGACACGGCGGATGCGGCCGCGATGCCAGGGGTCTTTGGTGTTTTTACCGGCGAGGACATTAAGAAAGTGATCCCGGAACCATACTACGGCCCGGCTTTCCACGATCAGCCAATTCTGGCGCTTGAGAAAGTCCGCTATGTTGGAGAGCCGGTCGCGGTTGTTCTTGCTGATGATCCGCATGTAGCCGAGCAGGCGGCGCAATCGATCTTTGCCGATTATGAGGAACTGCCAGCCGTCTACAACGAGATCGAGGCCGTCGATTCCGAAGCCATAGTGCATGAGGAACTGAAACCTGCCGGTACGTTTCCAGACTTGAAACACCTCGCTGGGCGGCGCGACACCAACATCGCGCTCGATTACCATCTGCGCCGGGGTGAGGCGGGGAGTGCGCTCGAAAGTGCCGCGCATGTCTTCGAGCATACATTTTTCACGCAGCAGACCATGCACACGCCGATGGAGCCAATGGCGACGGTAGCGGAGCAACGCGAGGGTCGGCTCATTCTTCACAGCTCGACGCAGAGCCCGTCCTTTGTGCGAATTGAAATTTCACGACTACTGGGTTGGCCGGAGAACAAAGTCCGGGTCCGAGTGCCTTTCCTCGGCGGTGGGTTTGGGGCGAAAGTATATATCAAGACGGAGGCACTGGCGGCGGCCATGGCGCTACTATCGGGACGGCCCGTCAAATACGCTCAGACGATGGAGGAGCAGTTTTATACCATTACAAAGCATCCCTGCACCTTTCGCATCAAGAGTGGTATCGATGCGAATGGCAAGATCATGGCGCGGGAATGCGAAGTGTGGTGGAACGGTGGTGCGTATGCCGATATTGGGCCACGGGTGACCCAAAAATCGGGCTTCACTGCGGCGGGTCCCTATGACATTGACCACGTTTCTATTGATTCGTACGCACTTTATACGAACCGGCCGCCGGCTGGAGCATTGCGTGGTTTCGGCATACCGCAATTGGTCTGGGCCTATGAAAGCCATACCGACTTGATTGCAAGAGAGCTTGGTCTCGATCCGCTGGCGTTTCGTCGAAAGAACATATTGAAGAACGGACGTCCCCAGGCGGTCGGCACTGAACTCGTCGATACTGAAATTGACGGCGTTCTTGAAGAGTTGGGTCGGAGAATGAATTGGTCGTCGCCTTTCGATAAGGGCGAAGGCGCCGTCCGGCGCGGGCGCGGGATCGCGGTGGGTTTCAAGGCGTCGATTTCTCCGACGACGTCGGTCGCCATCGTCAATGTGAATGCAGATGGTAGCGTTGTCGTCCATTGCAGCACAACCGACATGGGGCAGGGTTCTGACACTGTGATGGCGCAGATTGCGGCAGAAGTGCTAGATGTGCCAATCGAAACAGTGATCGTAGTCCATCCGGATACCGACGTAACGCCCTACGATATGTCGACCCTCGGCTCGCGGTCGACATATCACATGGGGCACGCTGTGCGCCTCGCTGCGACTGAGGCACGCGATAAGCTTGCAGAGATGCAAGATGAGCTAGGCCTTCCGGAGGGGTCGAACGTTCCCGTCAAGGAGTTGTTTATCCAGAAATATGGGATGCAGGCGGGCAATATCGTTAGTAGTGGAAGCTACAAACCTCCATATAAGCCGACCGATCATGAGACTGGACTGTCGACGAATGCCACGCCCTATTGGATGATTGGTGCGACGGGGGTCGAGGTTTCGGTCGATACCGAAACGGGCCACGTAACGGTGGATCGCATGATTAACGTCGCAGACCTTGGTAATGCGCTTAACCCAGAGATCGTGGCGACCCAGCTATCGGGCGCCGCAATCATGCAACTGGGATTTACGATGACCGAGGATATGGTCTACGACGGAGGGCAGGTAACCAACGCCAACCTTGCAGATTACAAAATACCGGGCTTCTTCGATATTCCGGTTCATATGGAGAATGCCGTTGTCGAGGCCGTGCAGAACAGTGGGCCGTTCGGTGCCAAGGGGGTTGGCGAATCGGGTACTTTCGGTGTTTCTCCCGCGATAGCCAATGCTGTGGATGACGCTACCGGGGTACGGATCACTGATATGCCGTTGACGCCGGAGAAAGTTTTTCGCGCGCTGCGGACGTTGACTGGCCAGCCTCTGGAGGACGCGTGAGATGAGCACGAATAAACGCACCATCGAATTCACTTTGAACGGCCGGACGGTTTCAGCTGATATTCAGCCCCACTGGAACATGGTCGAGATGCTGCAGGGTGCCTTTGGGTTGACCGGCGCTAGAGAAAGCTGCGGCCAGGGTCTCTGCGGTTGCTGCACCATTCTGATTGATAACGAGGCGGTGACCGGCTGTCTGCAGCTCGCAGCGTTAGTCAACGGCAAATCGGTTGAGACTGTTGAGAGCCTTGAAGTTGACGGGAAACTTAGCGCTGAGCAGCAAGCTTTTATTGAGACCGGCGGATTTCAGTGCGGGTATTGCACGCCTGGCATGCTTCTGATGGCAAAAAAATTACTCGATGAAAAACCAAATCCGAGTGACGATGACGTACGTCATTACCTGTCCGGCAATCTCTGCCGCTGTGCCGCCTATCCGGAGATAATTGATGCGGTAAAACGCGCCGGCGAACTGCGGGCCACCCAATCTAATTGAACGGTTTTAAATTTCTTGCAGTGCTGGCCGTGACAGGATTTGCTAGGAGCGTTGCAATGCCATATCCGGAATTATTCAGCTATGCGTGGGCCTGGCCCGCCTATAGCGGTACATATAACATTTGGGATCAGGGCGTGGCGACAAAAAAACCAGAAAATTCGATTGAACATAATTTCCTTTATAGGCTGACGCTTAAGGGAAAAGAGTTGTTCCCTGGCCTTTTGGCCGTTGTAACAGTGGCTATCGCGTCACGTTTTCTATCCGAACATTACGGTGGTCCAACCATGTTATTCGCCCTGCTTTTAGGCATGGCATTTCATTTCCTTGCAGAGGAGGGAAAATGTGGACCCGGCATTCAATTCGCATCGCGAACCGTTTTGCAGGTGGGTGTCGCGCTGCTGGGGTTAGGCATTACGGTCGAGCAGATCCACGCATACGGCTGGGGTGTCGCTGGAGTTGTTGTTGCCGGAATTCTTGTGACATTGCTCTCGGGACCCGTGATTGCCCGTTTTGTGAAGCGGGGCTGGCGGCTCGGTCTGCTGACGGGTGGCGCGGTAGCGATCTGCGGCGCCTCGGCGGCTCTGGCGTTGGCGACAGTCTTACCCAAAACTAAGGACGCGGAGCGGGACACAATTTTCACCGTTATTTCGGTTACGACATTGAGTACCATCGCGATGGTACTCTATCCAATGATAGCGGCTTTTCTGGCATTTGACGATTTCTCGGCCGGGGTGTTCATTGGTGCAACCATCCATGACGTAGCCCAGGTCGTTGGTGCTGGATATAGCATTTCCGACGACGCGGGTGATACCGCGACTTTCGTCAAGCTGTTGAGGGTCGCGATGTTAGTGCCAATCGTCGTCGTGCTGTCTTTAATATTCCGCGCTAATTCAGAAGGTGGGGGAGGACGTCGCACGCCAATACCGCTCTTCGTGATTGGTTTCGTTCTTCTAGTATTCGCGGGAAGCACGGACTGGTTCCCCGTTGTGTTGAAGGCGACAATGCTGGACTTCTCTCGTTGGTGCCTTGTAATCGCTATCGCGGCGATTGGAATGAAGACAGCGCTAAGGTCGATGAAGGAAGTCGGCGGCCAGGCCATCATCCTGATCTGCGCTGAGACTGTTTTGCTCGCGGTTCTTGTTCTTGGCTTTTTGCTGGCGCCGCGGGTCTTATAGGTTTTGGTGAAGTTCTCTCCTCGACGAGCCTCGGTGGTCATTATAACTTAATGAAGGATGGATCATGACAATGGTGTGCCGCCTGACGACATCCACAGTCGATTGTGAACAGTATCATCGCAATGGGTATTTGTCGCCTTTAAAGGCTTTATCCATCGACGAGGCGGTTGGATACAGGGCGCGCTTGGAAAATTTTGAGAGAGAGCTCGGTGGGCCGATATCATCTGATGAGGTGGACGGCAAGTATCGTTATCGTCTGCATACGCTGTTGCCCTGGGCGTACGAGCTTGCCACGCTGCCGAGCGTGCTTGATGCAGTCGAGGTCTTAATTGGTCAGGATATCCTGATTTATATGACGACCTTTTTTATAAAAGAACCGGATGCTGAGGCGATTACTGGTTGGCATCAAGACGCCACCTATTTTGGCCTGCGGCCTTACGAGCATGTTTCCGCCTGGATTGCGTTGTCGCCTGCGACGGAAGAAAGTGGCTGTATGTTATTTTTGCCGGGTAGTCATCACGCTGGCCAGCTCGATCATCGAGCCCATACCAACCAAAAAATAATTAACACTGGCGGGCAGCAATTGGTTGGTTCGTTCGATCAGCGGTCGGCTGTAGCGGCACCGCTGAACGCCGGTGAATTTTCGCTGCATCACACTCTAGCGGTCCACTACTCACCCGCAAATACATCTGATGATCGTCGGATTGGTTTCGCGGTAAGCTATATCCCGACACGGTGCCATCATATCGGCAAGAACCGCCGCGCGCCGGCGATGTTGGTGAGGGGGTCGGATACATTTGGAAACTTTGACCTAGAAACGGCACCGCGCTTGGGGTTCGAGGTCGAGGCGAAACGTGCCCATGCTGATTATTATGGGCGTTATCGGGCCAACTACAATGAACAGGTCACGCTTGTGGAAGAATTCGGTGAAATGCAATTACCGGGATCCTAGGTCACACCCGTTGCGTCTTGTAAGGATCCACGCCGGATTCATTTTAAGGTTATATTAAAAACGCTTTTTTTGCCATCGACGGATGGACATTTACCCCGTTTCTGCGGTGGCTTTCATTATAGGGATATCAAAAAAATAGAAGGTTTGGGAACGTAAACCAAAGATATAATTGTGAAGAATTACGCCATGTCCTCTGTTTGGACGTCGTCGATCCAGACATAGACCGACAGCGCCAGAACAGTGATTACTGCCAGAAAACCGAAGACAGCCTGATAGGCGGCCACCGGAGCCGTCCCGTCCGTCATGTCATATCCGCCGACAATGAAGCCTGTTGCCCATTGAATAACGAAGACGCCAAGAAAAACCGCAAGGTTTTGTAACGTGAGACCGCGACCGACGATGTGATCGGGGAGTATGGCGCGGGCGTGAGCGTGGATTAGCATGATGTATGCGCTCGTTAAAGCGAAGAGGACGAGTAGCATGTTCGCGGTCCACAACCCCGGCTGTGGGAATAGAGTGAGACAGATTAGTATGACGGCCGACGCGCAACCGCCGCCAAAGACTGTCCATTTGCGAGTTTTAAGCCATCGTTCAACGACGCTGAAGGCCATCACGCCGACCAACATCGCGATATTCAGACTTAAAAGGAAGTTTCCGCGCGTGACACCGTCCAGGGCATGAATATCTTTCAGATATGGCCCTGCCCATAAGCCCGTGACTGACAAGACAGTTCCGTAATTTACGAATTGGATGGCGCAAATCAGCCAGAGCTGCTTATTTCGAAATACCTCGCGCATACCCACGAGCGTCTGGAGAAGCGTCTCCGTTTTGGCTGCAACGTGCTTTTCATTGGAAGGTGGGTGATCGCGTACTATCGCAAACAGCAGGATCGCCAGTAATCCAGTTACGCCGGCCATGATCCAGAAGGCGCTGCGCCAACCGAATTCCTCCGTAACCCAAGCGAGCGGGGTCGTGGCCAGAAGAAAACCCATTCCACCGAGTGTGTAGAGAAGCGAACTCAATTGGGTAAAGCGTTCCGGTGGAAACCATCGGGAAATCGCCACCAATGACCCCATTAGCCCCGCTGCGCACCCCAGTCCCATGAGCGCGCGACCGGTGGCAAGGCCGAAAACATCGTCGGCCATGGCAAAGACGATCGACCCAATGACGGCGATGAGGAATAAGGCGGACATTGTTCTGCGCAAGCCGTACTTATCCAAGACCACACCGACCGGCAATTGAGCGGCCGCGAATGCAAGAAAGAAGACGCCGGTGACGAAGCCTATTTCCTCGGGGCTGATCGCGAGTTCTCGCATGAGCTCTGGAGCGATCACGGCATTAGAAACACGATAGAATTGGCTGGCAAGAAAAGCGGCACAAAGCACGGCGTAGACGCCGTAGGCCTGACCAGAAAACCTTTGCCAATTTGCCGGTTTGGTGTGGCGTGGGCTATTTGTTGCCATGGTTTCAGGGTCCACTTAGATGGAATCGCCGACCTTAATTCGACGATCTAAGGAGTTTATTGTTCAAGCTTTGTCTCCGGCGTTTTTAGTCAGTTATCTAACCATATGACTGCAAACCTCCAATAGTGAATTTCGCTGGCACTCGCCCTACCCACATTTCTGTATTATGTTATTGGAAAGGTGTTCAACGGAGTATCGAAATGAACGATCTCAATCTCTCTGGCAAGGACGGAGAAAAGAATTCATCGACTTATGTGCCGGCACTTCAGTTGACAGCGGGCCAGCCTGCGCCGATCGCCGCGAATGGAGGCCTGTCATATTACTCGTTCGACCGCGATGGGGATTCGGGAACAGGTAAGGCCCTCGAGGCTGCATTTGCCGAACTCGATAATGAGGAAAGGGCGAAGGTCGTTGACTTGATAGAAAATGGTCCCAGTGGGCCGATCGAGACCAAGTGGGGAATTGGCTTCCGCACTTACGACGAATGCGTTTCACATATCCGTGAACAAGGGATTGAGGCGCCGGAAGGCGGGCTTGCACTGCCGCTTCCCTATACGATCTGTGAGCGTCCAACCTATTCGGTCGTGCCGTCTAACGCGATTTGGCATGATCCAACTCGCGCATCGGATGCCGATAGACTTCGGAAAGCGGAGGAGGACAATCGCCACCTCAACTTGTATTTCCCGCAGGTGATGCGCGATGCCCGACGGATTGAAGAATATTATCCTGGTCTTTCCCCGAGCAGCCCTGAGTGCATGGACAGGCTTGGTGTTTCCCTGGCGCACCTCGATTCTAAATGCAAAAATTTTTATGATTCCGCAGAGGTTGAGCGAGTTTTCTATCCGGAAATTGAAAAGCTACTGCTCGACTTCTTTCCGGGTGCGACGGATGCTCTCGTTTATAATCATGACGTTTTTGATAAAGACTATGAGGGCGATCGAACGGAAAATCAGGATGCCAAGAACCCGGGTGTGAATGCGCGTTATGCGAACCTCGTACACAACGACCTAAACGACAATAGTGGACGTGTGCGCTGCCGCGAGTTGTTGACTCAAAATTTGAGAAATTTCGGTCGTCATCAGGAGTACACTGAAGCCGAAGCTGACGCGAAGATGTCGCGACGTTTCATGTCGATTAACCTTGCGAAGCCGATGGAGACGGTGCAGCAGTTCCCCTTTGTACTCTGTGCCTGGCCGTCTTTCGCTGATCAAGCGTATATCAACAATTATCGGATTTATGACGACCGTGTGGGTGAGACGACGCGTTTCACCTATCGCAAGGAGCATGAGTGGTATTGGATTCCACGGCAGGAGCCGAACGAAGTCTCGATGTTGAAGTGTTATGATAGTGTGACAGATGGTTCGGTGTCGCGCTGGTCGTTTCATACCGCCAGCGTCGATCCTAACGTTCCGTTAGACGCACCCTGCCGGAAGAACGTCGTCGTACGTTCCTACATCTTCTTTTAAAGAATGTATCGGGCACAATCTTGTAGTTGAATAGCGATGTCCAACAGAAAGAAGGTCGTCGTTATTCCAGGTGACGACGCCGCACCCGAAGCCGTATATCCGACTGTCGATGTGTTAAAATGTTTGGAGTTGGATATCGATTTCGAATTTCCGCCTTCCGGCAGCAAGGCTGAGAAAACGCATGGAACGGGTTTTCCTGAAGAGACCCGCTTAGCGATAGATGGTGCGGATGCAACTCTTTATGGTGCGGGGAGTACTTCATCTGCGGAGATTGTTCGGTATCTTCGGTGGGGTAAGGAAACCTACGCCAATGTGCGTCCGGCCAAGTGGGTGCCCGGATGCAAGAGCCCTTTAGCAAACCCGGAGAATGTGGACCTCCTAATTTTACGTGAAAACCTTGAGGACCTTGCACTTGGAATAGGTGGTGACCTTCAGGAACTTTTCCCGTTAAAGCTGACGAGCCAGAGGGCTGGCCGATCACTGGAGGAACTTGTAGATGAATTTGGTGCAGGTAAATACGCCCTTAAGGTCATCACGGAGGGTGGCGCCGAGCGGATCGTTCGTTATGCCTTCGAGTTGGCGCGACAGCGACGTGCGGCTGGCAAACGGGGGAAAGTGACCTGTGGCACGAAGCATAATCTGATTCCGGAGCCGGATGGCCTCTTCCGGGATGTTAGCGCCCGGGTTTCGGAGGAGTACCCGGATATTGAGTACGAGAACTGGCTGATCGACGATTTTGCACGTCGCCTCATTGTCGAACCTGAAGAGATGGACGTAGTGGTCCTTCCCAGCCTCTACGGTGATATCTTCTCCGATGCGGCGGGCGGATTGATAGGCGGCCTTGGGCTCTGCCCAAGCGGCTGTTACGGTGAGAACTATGCCTACTTTGAACCGATCCATGGCACAGCTCCCGATATTGCCGGTCAGAACATTATAAACCCCACCGCAACGATGAGAACCGCCGCAATGATGCTGCGGTATCTTGGATACGCAGCGTCGGCAGACCGACTTGAAACTGCAATTGATGCCGTTTACCTCGCAGAGGATCGTTTGACGCCTGATCAAGGTGGGGCCGCTACGACGGATGAGTTTTGCCGCGCGGTAGCTGATCGGCTTAACTAGTTCGCTAAGTTATTTTCGAGAGAAAACTTAATAGCTGCTGTGCCTAAAGACTGTTGCGAGGCGGTAAGGTAAAAACCTGCCGGCTGTAGCAGTACGATCTGCATTTCGAGAGATGATATCGTCTTTTTTAACAGCGTTCTTGCCAAATAACTCAAGTCGTAAGACGATTATATCGGCCTTTCGCAAGGGAAAGCAGTTGTGAGCGCTTAAGTAATGGCGCCAACTGATGGTTGGCACTTCACATTAGGAGGACGAGCGAGGTGTATACAGTATTTCCGACGGGGACTACCATTTACAAGCCTGGAAAATGTTACAACGGCTACACCCTATTTCCGTCCAAGAAGCCAGGTGTTGGCGCAGTACTGGTCGATATGAACGGTAATGTAGTGCGTACTTGGCCTGAATACATGAGCTTCATGATCAACCTTATGCCGGGTGGCACGATCCTCGGTGGGCAAATTGGTCGGGTTACGAAGGTCTACGATCACAATTGGGGTGCTGACGACGTAGTGCAACAGACTTGGGATGGGGAGGTAGAATGGCGTTTTGATAAGGCGGACAAAATCGATATTGGCGACGGCTTAGCGTGGTCGGCGAGGCAAAACCATGACTTGGTGCGGGAAGGTTGTCCGGTCGGCTATTTCGTTCCAGGCATGATGCCCAGGGCCGAGGGTGGCAGGACCCTGATGCTGAGCTATCGTAGCGGGAACTGGTTGGAAGTGACGCGCGATTATCTGGTTCGTGCGACCCGGATGATTGAGGTGGCTTGGGACGGTAAGATCATCTGGGATTGGATGCCAGCCGAGAATATAGAGCAGTTTGGGCATTCAGAAGGGGCTCGAAATGCCATGATGCGTCGCTGCCGCGCGTCGCACGGCGTATTCCAGAATACCTGCTCATATGTCGGGCCGAACAAATGGTTTGACGGGGGGGATGCGCGCTTCGATCCGGAGAACATTATCACCGACGACCGTGGTACCATGCTTTACATCATCTCCAAGAAAACTGGTGAAATTGTTTGGAAAGTGGGACCTGACTATTCCATGGATCCAGCACTGAAGGCACTAGGTGTGATCATCGGGCCGCATCATGCGCATATCATACCGAAAGGCCTGCCGGGGGAAGGCAATGTACTTGTATTTGATAACGGCGGAGCAGGAGGATTTGGCGATCCTAATCCAGGCGCGCCGGATGGTACGTGGAATGCCCTCCGAGACTGTTCCCGCGTTTTGGAGATCAACCCTGTTACGCTCGAATTGGTCTGGGAGTTTACTGCCTTAACCCAGGGCTATCCTTGCGAAGGTGAGGACATGAGCCGCTTCTATAGCCGATACAAGAGTGCGGCTCAGCGCCTACCGAATGGCAATACGCTGATAACGGAATCCCATTGTGGCCGCATCTTCGAGGTGACGTCGGAATGCGAGGTGGTCTGGGAATATATCAGCCCCTACAATCTCGCCACGACTGAGGGCCTTTTCTTCAGTGATGTTTTCCGCGGGTATCGCTATCCCTACGATTGGGTCCCGCAGTTGGAGCAACCGACGGAACGCGCCGTCGTGCCACCGCTGCACGGTGATTTTCGTATTCCGGCGGCCAGTGATTAATGAGCATTTAGACCGGTCTATCGCCGGCTATCGTGACGCGATGCATTACCCGCCGATGGCCGTGGTAGTCGTTCAGCGCATAATGCTGTGTGCATCTATTGTCCCAAAAAGCAATGGAATTGCGTCGCCAGCGGAAACGGCAAGTAAACTCCGGACGACGCGCGTGCTCAATTAAAAAGTCTAATAAGGGCTGGCTCTCGTCGCGTGTCATACCTTCAAACCGCTGCATCGAGATAGCACTTATAAAGAGTGACTTGCGGCGTGTTTCCGGATGCATTCGTACAATAGGGTGCGCAGTCTCGGCCCCGGCATCTTCCTTGACCTTCACATCCATAGATTGGCTGAATTGTGACTGCCGAAGCGTGACTTGACTGTCGCTGGCGCCGTAGGAGCGTTCGCCTGTATGGATCACCTTCAAACCGGAGAGAAAACCCTTCATTCCGTCCGATAGGCTTTCATAGGCAAGGTACATGTTGGCAAATATTGTGTCGCCCCCTGCCTGTGGAACCTCCAGGGCATACATGACCTGTCCCATAGGTGGTGCTTCATGGAACGACACGTCACTATGCCATATGCCGCCAAAGTTGGCGGCGTGGTCTTCAGCTTCCTTGACCACTGGCAAGACCTCCGGGTTACCTTTAAGGCCTTTGGCGTAGGCATGCGCCTCGATCTCGCCAAATTGGCGGGCGAAGGAGAGTTGCTGTTCCGGTGTGATGATCTGATCACGAAAGAAGATAACCAGGTGACCCAATAGTGCCTGCCGAATATCGGCAAAGGTCTCTTCCGTCATCGGATTGGCCAAGTTGACACCTTCGACTTCCGCGCCGAGTGCGCCCGAAATCGGATGGATATTGACTCGTTGTGCGGCCATTTCGTGCCTCCGCCATTAAACATAGTTCAAAAACCTATCATGGAACGACCTATGCGCTCGCCTAAGAATGTTCTCGCGTTATCTCCTTCTCAAAGTGACAGAAAGAGGTTCATCATGGGTGTATTATCGGGTGTAAAGATTGTCGAGTTCGCGGGGATCGGGCCGGGGCCGTTTTGCTGTATGCTGTTGGCGGATATGGGGGCAGAAGTGATCCGCGTCGATCGTGCAATGAATGTAGGAAAAGAGCCTTATGAGCCGAGGTTTAACAACCTACTCCGGGGCCGAAAGAACGTAGCGCTCGACCTAAAGCATCCAGATGGGGTCGAGACGGCGCTTAAGCTATGCGATCAGGCTGATATTCTAATCGAAGGATTTCGCCCTGGTGTAATGGAACGACTCGACCTTGGACCTGATGTTGTGTTCGCCCGCAATAAGAAAATTGTCTACGGCCGAATGACCGGTTGGGGTCAGGATGGGCCAATAGCCAAGACACCTGGTCACGACATTAACTACATTGCTTTGACTGGAGCTCTTTATGCCATCGGGAGCAAGAAGAGCGGACCGGTACCACCTTTAAACCTCGTGGGTGACTTTGGCGGAGGCGCGCTCTACATGGCAATGGGAGCGCTCGCCGCCTATATCGAGGCGCAAAAATCGGGCACTGGTCAGATAGTCGATTGCTCGATGGTGGAGGGTGCGGCATCTCTCATGTCATCGGTTTATGGAATGCTCGCCGATGGCCGTTACATTGAGGAGCGAGAGGCCAACCGGCTTGACGGGGGATGCCATCACTACAATGTCTACGCGACCAGCGACGGGGAACACATTTGCATCGGTTCCAACGAGCCACAATTTTATGCGGAAATGTTGAAGACTGTTGGCCTCGACCAGACCAAACTGCCAGCGCAGACTGACCAGGATCACTGGCCAGAGATGACTGAGCGCCTAGCAGCTATCTTCAAGACCAAGACGCGAGAGGAATGGACCGAGATCATGGAGCAGAAGGAGATCTGCTATGCGCCGGTCCTGCGGCCATCGGAGGCCATAAAACATCATCACAATATGGCCCGGAATACTTTCATTGATGTTGATGGGTTTGCACAACCTGGCCCTGCGCCGAAGTTCTCTCGCACTGAGAGCCGAACGCCGATGGGAGCCGCCTATGCCGGGCAACATACTGAAGAAGCGCTTGCTGATTGGGGATTCGGATTGGATGAAGTGGCCGCGCTGACCGCATCGGGCGCGGCGAAGCAGCGTTAAGAATATGGCGCGGCAATTTCGACGGGTAGTCACCGGTCACGATAAGGACGGTAAAGCTATTCGCGTCTCAGACGAAATCGCAATTGCGACATTACAGCGGCCGTCACGACCCGGAGTGACGCTGACAAATCTTTGGCGGACCACGACGACTCCGGCGGAGTTTGATGGTCCGGAGGAAACGGTCGACGAGCCATTTGTTCTTCATCCGCCAGAAAATGGTACTGTTTTTCGAGTTATTGAATTCGAACCGGAGGACCCCAAGGTTCTCGCAACGCTAGACGGTAAGGACGCCTTTGGCGATATGGGCGCCGCAAATGCGATCGTGCAGGGCGCACGCCACCCCTTCATGCATCGGACCGACAGCGTGGATTATGCGATCGTTTTGCAGGGTGAGATTGACATGCTGCTCGACGACAGCGAAGTGCATCTAAAGGAAGGCGATATGGTGGTGCAACGTGGTACCAATCACGCTTGGTCAAACCGGGGTACGGAGAGCTGTTTCATCGCTTTTGTGCTAATCGATGGGGTCGCGGGGGCTGACGGATAAAGCTTAAACTGGGTGGGCGCGGGGGTTTGTCCGACCCTTATTCTGTACGTCGGCGCGTGTTCCGCAATTTGTAACGTGACTTCGTGGCGTGACGCCAATCATCGTCGCGATGTCTCGTGCAGCTTCAATCGCGGCTTGAGTATCGATGCCGGTATCGATCCCCATTTCGTTTAGCATATGCACGATATCCTCGCTCGGAAAATTACCAACGGAGCCCATTGTAGTTGGCATAACGATGCCGCCACCGAGGCCACAGATTGCTCCTTCCACGAAACTGGCGCCACCGTCGAGCGCAGCCAGAATGTTAGCCGGACCCATGCCTGAGAGGTTGTGTACGTGCCACCCAAATTCCGCGTCGCCAAACCGCTCGGTTGCCTGCTGGAAGAGCGAATTTACGTGGCGCGGATCTTCCATTCCAACCGATCCTGCAAAATAGAAACGGCGGATACCCGCATCGTAATAGCTTTGTGTAACTTCTAATGAATCCGCTTCGTCGACACGGCCTTCGTAGGGACACCAGAAGGCCATGCCGAGCGCCATCACAAAGCGCGCACCTGCATTTTCTGATATTTCATATGCCCTGATGCCTTGCTCAATAGCTTCGTCTCTATCCATATTTTGATTTTTTGAAAGGTAGGTGCGTGAGACAGTGATTAGGCCTAACATCTCGTTGCATTCAGTCTTCGCGGCGCGCTCGGCGCCGCGCGCGTTCGGCACTAGCGCGCGGTAAACAGTACCCGGCCGCCGAGTGATTCTCTCCATCACCTCTTCTGCGTCTTTGAGATTTGGGATTACCTTGGGATGTGCGAAGTTGGTCGCCTCAATAACGGGATATCCCGCCTCTGAGAGGCGGTCAATCATACGCACCTTCGTTTCGGTATCGACCCAATCCGGAAAGCTCTGCAGACCGTCGCGTGGACCCACTTCTACGATGGTGACTTTGTTTGGCAGGTTTAGCATCAAGGGCTCCAAGAACTCGCGTTATGTTAAATGAGTTAGAACGTGACCCGCGGCATGCTACAGCACAACTATGCGATAGATGGCGTTAATTTTAGCTTTGGCTCTATTTTGATAGCTGATCAATGCGGCCAGAGACTTAATAGGGGAACCTAGCGACGGCCTGTATGTAGGGAACGACATTATCGATCGGCTCGCGCCACTACGGCATCGAAGAACACATTGACGGCTTGGTTGGTCGCCTCGCGCGGCACATCTTCGGCTTCGTTGTGGGTGATGCCGTCAATGCAGGGGCTGAAGACAAGAGCGGTTGGCGCGATGCGGGATATGTAATACGCGTCGTGTCCTGCAATAGAAGTGATGTCCATTTGGCTGACGCCACGGGCTTCAGCTGCGTCGCGCACAAGCTGCGCACAGTCTGTGTCGAAGATCTCGTCACCAAACGTCCATTCTGCAGTGATTTCCGTTTCTACATTTGCCTTCTTAGCCGCCTCGGCGAGGGCAACGCGGGTCTTGTCTACCATCTCATCGGTGATGGCACGCTCCTTGTGACGCATGTCGACGGTGACCTCGGTGTATTCCGGAAGGATGCCGAACTTGTTTGGCCAGATCTGCATTCGCGAGGCGGAAGTGCGTCCAATTGGCTCATATTGCCAGCCAATGTCGTTTACGGCAGCCAGGAAATAAGATGCGCCGATCATCGCATTCTTGCGAAGTTTCATTTCTGTTGGCCCAGTATGGGCGCATTCCCCATGAAAGACACAAGTCAGCGCATGGCTGTAGTAGCCGCCAGTGACGATACCAACCGACTTATTGGCCACCTCCATCAGCGAATCTTGTTCGATGTGCAGCTCGAAGTAGGAATCCAACTCGCGCCCACCAACGGGAGCCGTGCCCAGATAACCAATCCGGGCCAGCTCATCGCCCAACAGGGTGCCGTCATCGTCTTGGAGGTTATGCAGCCAGTCGATTGTTTGAATGCCGGCAAAAACACAAGAGGCTGCCATCGGCGGAGCAAAACGGGCACCTTCCTCGTTTGTCCAGTTAACGACTTCGATGGGCCGTCGCGTCGTAATATTATGATCTTCGAGGGTCTGCAGAATTTCGAGGCCAGAAAGTACACCGAGAATGCCATCAAAACGCCCGCCCGCTGCTTGCGTGTCGAGGTGTGATCCTACTAAGACTGGCGGCAATTCATCCTCCCTTCCGGCGCGCCGCGCGAAGATGTTCCCGGCGGCGTCTACCGTTACGGTGCATCCGGCGCACTCGCACCATTCTACGAACTGATCCCGCATGACCTTGTCGTCGTCTGAGAGGGCGACACGCCGTAGGCCGCCTGATTTGCCGATGCCAATCTCTGCGGATCGGTCGAGCGTCGACCAGAGACGGTCGGAGTTGATAGAGAGATTGGGAAGAGGGGTGGAGTGCATTAACTCAATTCCTATTTCAGGGAATGCACCGATTATATCGACGAGTTAGAAAGTTGAAAATGTCGCTCTACTCAACTGGAACCTCCTCCTGAACGACAGCGCGCATGGATGTATATTGCTGGATAGTTGGGTCTTAAAGGGTGTCGACGCTGCATTAGACAACGATTGTCACACTTCACTAAATCGCTTTTGCCCCAATGGTGCGCAGTGACGACACGGTCCTGTGGCTCACGTCTGCTGTCAACTCATCGAGTAAGGTGCGGCCGTCTGACGACGTCCAGTTGACAATATCGATAGCAAAATAGGAGAGGCATCGGGTCCTCCGTCCGGACGCGGAATACGCGCAAGTAAGACGCCGGTGGATAAACGAACTTCTTGTCCTCGATCTTTTAGCTAAATCCAGGATTGCCGACATGGGTTATTTCTCAGTAATTACAAAACTGGAGCTCGGAGATTTGCTGTTTTGTAGTATCTGGTAATGTCTTGTTTCCTGCTGTGGTGCCCGAAATCTGGATCTCACCCCTTCATTCGGCTCGGCGAGCAAATAGATCAGCGCCATCATCGGAGGTTTCAGTTATAAGACTTGTCCGAATGCCAGTTTTGGTTGGTGCCTTTAGCGTCTGTTAAGAGCAACTGTACCTCATACCTGAAGGAGAGTGCGACGCGATAGACGACGGCTACCGAAGTTTAAATTCAATTTGCTCTCCGCATTCCTGTCATCTGAGGTTACATAAGCTTTTCGTAGTTCTTATGCTGACATAATATTTACTCATGTCACTTCCCAGATTATTTCTGATTTTTGCAGCGGCGCTATTACTTTGTATTATCGCAATTCAGAGACCCTTGCCGCGTGTGGATTTATTTCATGTTAAGTCTGAAGAGGAAAAGACGCTGCGGAGAAGTCTATATTTTTCCGAGATTTACGCTGCAAAGCTCGCGCATGCAAATGCACAGCCACGCTATCAACTCGGTCTGTTCGGCAATAGTCGCACCGTCTCGCTTTCAAAACTCGAGGTAGAGGGATTTAATCTCGGTAATGCGTCTGAGAGGTATTTTAATTTTTCAATTCTTGGCGCATCCCCCCGCGCCAACATTTTGTTAATCGAAGAATTAAATGCAATCGGCAAGTTACCAAAGCGTGTGTTGTTCAGCTTCGACCATTTTGAACTGGAACAATTTTTTAATCCCAGCGTTAACAACATAGCTGTGCGCCTGGCTCTTGCCGCTCGGGAGGTCAAAGCTGGAATAACTAAAGATTATATAGGTATCAAGGAACTTGCGAAGGCGGGATGGCGACAGATTTATGTCGCAGGGCAAGATCTAAGTCTGTTGTTTAACTTCGTGCGCCTCACTAACGGTCTGGCGTGGTGGACACGCCAACTTCTCAGGGGTAACGCTTGGAGTGAATTCGTAAACGTTCGAGGACAGTTAGGCTGGCAAACAGACGGCAGCTATAGACAACGACGTCACAACCGCGCGACCCAAATTTTTACATTGATGCAGCCCGAACCCGCAACGATCCTGCCTGGTTATCTGCAATGGGATATGGAACGGCTCGCTGCTATCACTGCAACCGGTGTTGATATAATCGTATACGAATCCCTGTTGGACCCGTTGAATGGGGCACACTATACAAAATCGCCATCGGCGCGCGTTTCTGTAATGCGGCAACGCTGGCTCTCTGCGTGTAAGCGACTTCAACTGACCTGTATTCCTTATGAGCCGAGCTGGCTTATAAGTTCCGATTATGGTTGGCCGGATGCGTCCCATCCACCGCCAGACGTCCTCGCAAGTTACCTCAAAAAGGTCATCTCGGCGGCAAAAAACATATCGAGTGAAACCCGATTGGCGAGATGATTTTTAACGATTTCCATTTTGCTTTTCTATTTCTGCCGGTGGTATGCGCCTTCTTTTTCTTGCCAGTGCTATCGCAACATCGTCATTGGACATTACTTATCTCGTCCTTTGTTTTTTATGGCGCTTCGGGAATGCAACATTTGCTTTGCCTTTTGATTGGCATTGCTTGGGTATACGTTTGGACCAGGGGGACAAACATCGTTGGCAACAGAAGGGTGTTGGTTGTGGCAATTGCCATACCGCTCAGCCTTCTTTTCTACTTTAAATACCTTGGATTTTTTTTGAATAGCGTATCCGGGTGGAGTGGTTCGGCAGATGTAAAGTTCGATCTATTTGACGATATTTTACTGCCTGCCGGTATCTCCTTTTTTACATTTCAGATGATTGGGTTTGCAATTGATCGGTATCGCGGGCAACACATAAATGTTCCAAATTTCTCCCAGTTCGCGCTTTACATCAGTTTTTTTCCGCAATTGGTAGCAGGGCCAATCGTTCGGTTTTCCCAGGTCTCCGAAGCTATTGCACAGCTCGTTCAATACCGTTTGCGAACCGAGGACGCATCGGCAGCGATTGCCTACATAACACTCGGGTTGGCAGCGAAGGTATTACTCGCGGATACTCTATCGAATTTGATATCTCCCATGGCGGCAGCACCCGGCGATGTGACCAAAACGGATGCATTTTACATCATTTTTGGATACAGTTTTCAAATCTACTTTGATTTCTACGGTTACTCTTTAATAGCGATTGGCCTTGGCCGTCTATTCGGTTTTCATCTGCCGGTGAATTTTAATCGGCCGTACTCAGCGTTAAATCCGCAGGATTTTTGGCGTCGTTGGCATATGACGCTTTCGTATTGGTTGCGTGATTATCTTTATGTGCCACTCGGTGGCAATCGGCGTTACATGCGAAATATTCTAATTATATTTGCACTTTGCGGACTGTGGCACGGCGCGGGATGGAATTTTGTTATATGGGGTGTTTATCACGCGGCGCTCGTCGCCGGGTACCGAGCTCTTCATCAAGGCTGGGACCGTATGCCCAATCTCATTCAAATTGCGTGTAATTTTCTTTTCGTTAGTGTCGGTTGGTTATTTTTCTTGTTCGATTTCATTCAGTTCCAATCTTTTATCGGAGCGTTGTTGAATAATAACGGAAGTATCGTGGGTACAACGACACCGGAACACTGGGGCATACTAGCCATCTCAGCAGTAATCTGTTTTGCCGTTCGCTTTGACAAAATTATTTCGGCGACTGAGCCTGCGAGGCAGACTACGGTTCTCCGACCTCTTGCCTTCGCTGGCCTCTTCTTATTAACGTTGCTCTTTTTCGACCGTTCGCAGGATTTCATTTATTTTCGATTTTAGAAATTTGAATTGGAAATGCGCATATCAAATTCGAGTAATAATTTAATCCCCCAACAAATAGTTCAGTTCTCACGTCAGTGAATATTTGTTTGGTAGCCTATCGGTAGGATATTCTCCAGTTCTGCTCTGTAAATTTTTATACGAAAGAGGTCCAACTACAACGGCACGATTTTGGGGCCTTGGATCCGTGATACATGAAGGTTAAAGAATAGATAGTCAATCGAATGAATGACCCCGTTTCTTTTCGTTTTAGCGATACATTCGCGACAGCCGTTATCTTCTTAGTGATAACGGGAAGTTTATCGATGCTGGTCTACCTGTTCGCCCGATTTGAGTTCAGTGATCTATCGAACATAAGGGGTGCGATTTTTATTGGTGGACCCCTAATCGTGATCATGGTGGCAATTATCGTTTTACGTACGGGCCAAGAACTTCGCTTAGCGATTACGGTGTCTGGGTTGTGTGCAGTTTGCGCAGTTTTTGCAGCTGAAATTTATTTACAAATGCGTCCGCCGGCCGTTGCACCGACGCCTGAGGAATATGCCAAAGAAAATGGCCTACCGTTCGATTCGCGCTCGCGTAAAGAAGTTGCGGCTGATCTAAGGCGCGATTATGGTCAGGTTTTTCCGCCCGGCGTAGGCAGCCAACTGACGGTCTTGCAGGAGGATGGTAATCGACATTCGCCGCTGAAAATTGAAGGTCGCGAATTGATACCGCTCTCCAGTGTTGCGAACGCGCCGATCCTTTTTTGCAACACGAATGGCCAGTGGGTTTGGTATTGGTCGGATGAACAAGGTTTCAACAATCCCCCAGGCCTTTGGCGACCAAATGATGTCGACTTAATGGTTGTTGGTTCTTCATTTACACACGGGACCTGCGAGCCTCGTGGCAAAAACATGGTCGACACCATTCGTAAATACATTCCAAAAACGATCAACGCCGGTTTGCCAGCAATATTCGCATACGACATGCTGGCGCTGACGCGTGAATTCGCCTCCGTTGTTCGGCCTAAAACTGTTTTATGGGTCATAAACTCCAACGCGCTGTCGAAGTTGGAGCCGTTTTTTCCGGTACCATTACTTGACCGCTATATGACGAGCAAACAATCGAGGCTTCAGAGTCTCTACGAGAATAAGAGTAAGATTGATCTAATATTGAAAGCCTTCTACGATCAAAAATCCAAAGATAATTTGACTAGAAACACTGCAATCGGACGACAACCATTCTCATACACCGACGTATTACTCTTGCGACGTCTTCGACTTAACATCGGTCTAGATATGGGGGGTGGTAAGCACAACTATGCTTGGTTCGAAAAGCTCATCGGTAAGGCAAAGGCCGAGACCGAGACTTGGGGGGGCAGTTTCGTATTAGCTTTCATTCCAGTCATCACTCAATTTCGTGGGTTAAGCCGCACCAAGCAATATCAAATTGAAATTCGTGATAAATTCAAACGAATCGCCGCGCGCATGGAAGTTCCTTTAATAGATACTTCACCTATTTTCGATGCACTTGAAGATCCCACCAAATTATTCATGCCGGTGGATTTGCACTTTAACACTCTAGGTTACCAGAAAGTTGGGACGTTCATTGCCCGAGAAATAAATAAAATAAATCGGGACTGAAACCGTGCCTGCTTGTATTAAGCAACTGTAGTTTGCCATCCCCAAATGTCGTTATCCATATTTTGTCATTGTGGAAAAAAACTCGTCCAGGCTAGTTTTGTAAAAGCGTTGAAATTCACCATGACGATCGTCGACAGGCGGCTTAGGCATATCCCGAATTCGAAAATTTTTAACCGATATTCCTTTCTCTAGTTTGCCGACCTCCCATAGCTGGATTAATTTCGCACGAACTAGACTTCAACCAGGTAGCCATAGCGATAGTGTTTGCAATTAGTATGAGAGCTGTTTTCGCCTTTCTCTTTATGATAGAATTGAAGGTAATTTCTGGGAAGGCACCGCTCTTCCTTTAGGCTGCGGGCAGGCCATTGCTGGCAAGCTATTGGTAAATCAGTTATTCGGCTGTGGAATGATCGAAAAGTTAACCGATTGAACATTTCATCGGGTATTGGCTTAATGTCCGCCGTCCAGTTGGAACGGAAGAGATCGTACTGTGATGTAGAGCCTCTCGGAGATTGGCCATCTCGCAGAGATCTCTCGATGGAAGACGTGGCGGGTGGGCCGATACCCGCCAACTAAGTTAATTTTACACTCGTCGATACAGTCGGTCGGTTTGTTACAGCATTCTTAATGCTTCAAGAACTGACGCTCCTCGCGGTATGACCAACGCAGGAAGTCATATTCGCCGGAAATGGCGGCAATACGAATATAAGGATGGTGAAGATTTAATGATTAGCATAATCGAAAGATACTATAATTTGACCTAGAAACGGCCTTCGAAAAGCAGTATATCACCCTCCGATAAGGAGAAATGGCGATTGGCACGAGATACTCTGTTTCATGAGAATTTGCATCGCGCCCACAAAATCGCGACGTCTAGCGACCGTGCTTTTGGCGTCACATTTGCCGTGGTTTTCGGTATAGTAGGATGCTGGCCATTACCCTCCGGTGGTGAGACGCGCTGGTGGGCATTATGCATCGCATTAGCGTTCTTAATTTGCGCGTTGACACGCCCGTCGGTACTTGGCCCTTTGAACAGGTTGTGGTTTAGGTTTGGGTTATTGTTGCACCGAATCATGAATCCCGTGCTAATGGGGTTAATTTTTTTCTTCGGGGTCCTCCCTACAGGTCTCGTAATGCGGCTCTTAGGTAAAGATCTTTTGAGCATGAAGTGGGATCCCGAAGCAAAAAGTTATTGGGTAAAACGAGATCCAGATAGACCGTTGCCGGAATCGTTAAAAAACCAATTTTAGGGTCGAATAGATGTCATTTCTTAAAGAATTGTGGGCCTTTATGAGGGTCAGAAAGAAGTTTTGGCTCTTGCCGATATTGTTGCTCATGACAATATTTGGTGGCCTAATTGTCCTAACACAAGGAAGCGCTGTTGCACCGTTCATTTATACAATTTTCTAGGCCTCTTATTCAGAACGATTTGGAGTAATAATTGCACATCATTGGCATCTCTGCCTTCTATCACGACAGCGCAGCCGCGTTGGTTGACGATGGCGAGATTATAGCAGCCGCTCAGGAAGAGCGTTTTACACGAAAGAAGCACGATGCCTCGTTTCCTAAAAATGCTTTAAAATTTTGTCTTGATCGCGCTGGCATTTCACTCGATTCGGTCGAGTACGTGGTATTTTACGACAAGCCATTTCTGAAGTTCGAGAGGCTATTGGAGACTTATGTAGCCTTCGCTCCTCGCGGGTTTCGTAGCTTTGCGATGGCAATGCCGCTTTGGCTGAAAGAGAAATTGTTCCAGAAAAATTTGTTACGCAACCATCTCCGGGAATTTGGGTCGGCTTGCGATTGGGAAAAAAAGTTGCTCTTCACCGAGCATCATCAAAGTCACGCGGCCAGTGCATTTTTTCCCTCTCCTTTCGAAGAGGCGGTGGTGCTCACGATGGACGGAGTTGGTGAGTGGGCGACAACCTCGATGGCGCTCGGCTCTGGAAACAACCTAGAAATGATTAAGGAGATACATTTCCCTCATTCTCTCGGGTTGCTTTACTCAGCCTTCACCTATTACACAGGCTTCCGAGTGAATTCGGGTGAATACAAGCTGATGGGACTAGCACCCTACGGTCGGCCCGTCTATCGCGATTTAATTTTCGATAATTTGATTGATCTAAAGCAGGATGGTTCGTTCCGCTTAAACATGAATTACTTTGATTACTGTACAGGCTTGACGATGACGAACTCCCGCTTCGAGGAGCTGTTCGGTGGGCCGCCGCGAAATCCAGAATCTCATCTTGAACAACGCGATATGGACCTTGCTGCTTCGGTTCAATCCGTTGTGGAAGAAGCCGTGCTTCGCTTGGTGAGGTCAATTGTTGAAGAGACTGGCGTCAAAAACGTCTGCCTAGCGGGTGGTGTTGCGCTCAACTGTGTTGCTAACGGCAAGGTGTTGAGAGATGGCGCCGCGGATCAAATATGGATCCAGCCGGCGGCTGGAGACGCCGGCGGTGCTCTCGGTAGCGCATTAGCGGGGAGTCATCTCCTTAATCGAGTACCCCGCAGGCCGAGTGGTGGGCGGGATCGTATGAAGGGAAGTTATCTTGGACCCGAATTCGTGCAATCAAATATTGAGGCTCGACTGACCAACGCCGGTGCTGTTTGGCAGAGTGTTAACGAAAAAGAAATGATTGCGGCTACGGCCGATAGCTTGGCCGTTGGCGAGGCGGTAGGTTGGTTTCAAGGACGAATGGAATTCGGTCCCCGCGCCCTCGGCGGGCGTTCCATCCTCGGTGATCCAAGGTCGCCAGATATGCAGAAGCATCTTAATTTAAAAATAAAATTCCGGGAGAGTTTCCGGCCCTTCGCCCCATCCGTATTACGTGAAGATGTTGCGGAATGGTTCGAGATGGACACTGATAGCCCCTACATGTTGTTAGTTAGTGATGTGAAAGAAGATCGAAAGAGGCATATGACAGAGGATGAGGAAGTACTTTTCGGCATCGACAAACTAAATGTCCCGCGTTCGGACATACCGGCGGTTACTCATATTGATTATTCCGCACGCGTGCAGACTGTGCATTCCGACACGAATGCATTGTATTATGAGTTGTTGACGGCATTTAAAGAGCGCACAGGCTGTTCGGTGCTGGTGAACACAAGCTTTAATATTCGTGGAGAACCGATCGTATCAACGCCCGAAGACGCTTTCCGCTGCTTCATGGGAACCGGGCTCGATTTTTTGGCAATTGGAAATTGCCTCTTGAAAAAACAAGAACAGGACCCGGATCTAAAGCAAGATTATGCCAGCTCTTTCGAGCTCGATTGAGATTCGTATAAAACCAAGTTGCGTCAATAATTTAAAACAAGCACCGGATACGCAGTGTCTGATATGTTTAAACCCATTTTGACAGTTCTTGTTTCGACAATTCTTGTGCTCGTTTTCCTAGAGACTTGTGTACGCCTGATGTTGGATGACGGGATGCAATATGACTTAGAAATGTGGAAATACGCCCGCCAGATGAAGCGGGTTAGTTCGGTCGCTGAGGCAGGACACGAGCATATCCCAGGCGTCACGGCTCGGCTGATGGGTGTAGATGTTCAAATTAACAGTACCGGTCAGCGCAATCCCGAAGTTTCGATGCCGAAGCCAGACGACACTTTTCGAATTTTAATGCTGGGTGATTCGTTAACATTTGGATGGGGTGTTCCAGAGTATAAGACTTTGTCCCGGCGTCTCGAACGAACCCTTAGTAAGGCCCTCCGCGGTGACAGGCGCGTGTCGGTCGTGAACGCGGGCGTTGGGAACTATAACGCGAAGATGCAGACCGCTTGGCTTCTTGCGGAGGGAGACAAGTACGAGCCTGACATGGTGATCCTCAATTACTTCATTAATGATGCAGAGATAACGCCGGTACGGCAAGGCGGCGTATTCCGTGAATATTCTGCAGCTTTTGTCTATTTTTGGGGTCGCATAGACATTTTACAGCGGAGGTATTTGGGAAAACCAGACTGGCGCCAGTATTATCGTAGTCTCTATGCGAAGAAAGCAGAAGGTTGGCGAGATACTGAACGTGCATTCGCTAAATTGTCAGAATACGCAAACCGACGGGCGATCCCGCTCCTCGTTGTTAATTATCCGGAAATACGCGAACTTTCCCCTTATCCGTTTGGCGGTGTAAGTGCACAAATTGCAAATCTTGCGAATAAACACCGATTGCCTTATTTGGATTTGTTGGCAAGCGTTGTCGATCAGAGGCCTGAAACGCTTTGGGTTTCCCCTGAGGATGCTCATCCAAATGGCAAGGCATTTAAATTATTTTCAGATGCAATTTCGGATTGGATGATGGATTTTGTTTTGAATTGATAAGGTTGTCTCTCAACTGTCTATCGATTTGCACTCCAATAAATCATAGTAGCTAAAGTTTACTGAATTTCCGCGTTACCATGCGAAGGTGAGCGCAAAAGGATGGATGTCAATTAACTTTGCATCACGGCCCTCGACATTTTCGATCTTCTTTGCTGATGCAGTATTTATTTTTATCGGTTTTAATTTGAACGCAAAATAATTGCATCGCATAGCCTTCTCAGGAATTTGGAAATATGGTGAGAAAGACGTGTCCAGAATTGGGTGCCGATTTACTAGGTTTAGGTGGAAGATTGTTTCGCATCGGATTAACTGAATTGCGCGTGTGTAGAAATAATCGCTACTACTAACCAGAGAGATGCAAATCAATGTTGACTAAAATGAGGCTATTCTTTCAGCGGGTGTATGCTAGCCAATATTTGTTTGGGTTTTAAATCTCTATCCAACTGGCGATGCACTTCGGCCTTAATTCGATCACTATCTTGTTCTCTATATTAGCTAACACATTTCATAACTCATTAAATATGAGTATGGTCGCTATTTCGGGCAATCAGTTGGATCGTGTGGCGGTGATTGGGTGATTGAGGCCTAGTTTTAAAAGTTGAATTGGATGTTCGTTTTAGTGATCTCCGGTGCAATTGTGGCGACAATTAAGACTTTTTTCTCAATGGAACGCTTGTATGCCGGTCATCGCACGCCCTAGGATTAGGGTGTGGATGTCATGGGTGCCTTCTAAAGTATTGATGACCTCCATGTTTACCATGTGACGAATCACATGATACTCGTCTGAGACGCCGTTAGCTCCATGCATGTCGCGACATAGGCGCGCGATATCGAGTGCTTTGCCAGTAGAATTCCGCTTGACGAGGCTAATCATCTCCGGTGTTACGCGGTTCTCATCGCGCAGCCTCGAAATTCGAAGGCAAGATTGCAGGCCGAGCGCAATCTCTGTTTGCATTTCTACGAGTTTTTTTTGGATGAGTTGGTTTGCAGCTAATGGGCGACTGAATTGAATGCGATCTACCACGTAGTCACGCGTCTTAATCCAACAGTCTTCCGCGGCTCCCATGCCGCCCCAGCAAATGCCGAACCGGGCATTTGAAAGTGCGGATAGAGGACCCCGCATTGAAGTTACACCAGGCAACTTGTTCTCCTCTGGGCAGAAAACCTCATCCATGTATACGAAACCAGTCGAGGAGGCTCGGACTGCCATCTTGCCTTCGATCTTTGGCATTTGAAGGCCTTCTGCATCGCGTTCCAATATATATCCGCCTACCTGGCCTTCTTCGTTCTTGGCCCAGATAAGAGCAATATGCGCTAGGGGGGAGTTGGTAATCCACTGTTTGGTGCCAGTCAGGTTGTAGCCGCCGTCGACCTTCTTAGCTCGGGTCTGCATGCTGCCAGCATCTGAACCGTGGTTCGGTTCAGTCAATCCCATGCAGCCGATGATTTCACCTTCTCGCATACCAGGCAGAAAGCGTTCTTTCTGCTCGTCTGAGCCGTACATGTGGATTGGTGCCATGACGAGGCCCGACTGCACGCCCATGGCGGAGCGAAAACAGGTATCCACGCGTTCCATCTCGCGCGCAATTAAACCGTAAGAGACGTTCGAAATACCGGGGCAGCCGTAGTCGGGCAGTGTGGCGCCGAGAAACCCGAGTTTGCCGAACTCTTTCATGATTTCCGGGTCGAAGAATTCGCGACGGTTCCAGTCAACAATCAGTGGCGCCAGTTCGCCCTGCGCGAAGTCGCGGGCGGCGTCCCTAATCTGTCGTTCTTCCTCGGTGAGTTGGTCTTCCAGCAGTAGCGGATCTTCCCAAGAAAATTCGGGCATAATGGGCGCTCCTTAAACAATTGACTTTTAATAATCCCTTGCGTGCATAACTTTGTCCGGGATCCGTTCCTAAGTCTTGCCGATTGAAACTCGTCCAATTGCAATTCCTAGAAATAGATCCCGGGCTACACCCTGCAGGGGATGTCTGGGAAAAGGGTTGCGCGGTTAGTAGATGGCTTCAGACCGCACTACCCAACCATGTATTAACCTTCGACCCGCTCCATTACAACGGCGGTGCCTTGTCCAACGCCAACACAGAGTGTGGCGAGGGCATAATGGCCGCCGGTCTTCTCAAGCTGACGTGCCGCTGTTAAGAAGATGCGAGGGCCGCTAGCGCCTAAGGGATGACCGAGCGCGATCGCGCCGCCGTTCATGTTTACACGCGTATCGTCGAATGACTGGCCCAGACCCTTCATACAGGACAGGACTTGTGCCGCGAATGCCTCGTTGATCTCGATTACGTCCATGTCGTCTATCGATAGCCCGGCACGCTCCAGGGCCTTTTGTGAGGCTGGGACAGGGCCGATGCCCATAATTCGCGGTGGCACGCCGGCGGAAGCCGAGGACAAGATTTTGGCAATTGGCTTAATGCCGTGCTTTTCGCCTATCTCGCGGCTACCGATGAACATCGCAACCGCACCGTCGTTGACACCGGAAGCATTTCCAGCTGTCGTCACACCATCCGGATTCAATACGCGGAGCTTGGTTAGCATTTCCATTGTGGTGCCGGCGCGTGGATGCTCGTCAGTGTCTACATTGACGTCCGGCTGCTTTCGTCCGCCTGGTACCGTGATCGGGGTGATCTCGCCTTCAAAGAAGCCCCTGTCCTTTCCTGCCTGATATTTCTCTTGACTAGCGAGCGCGAAGGTGTCCGCTTCCTCGCGACTGATCTGGTAGTCTTGTGCTAAGTTGTCTGCGGTCTGGGGCATCGCCCAGTCACCGTATTCTTCCTTAATTTTCTTGTTTGGGAAGCGGGAACCAATAGTTGAGTCGTAGACATCAAAATTACGCGCAAATGGTGTTTCATTCTTGCCAACTACGAAGGGTGCGCGGCTCATGCTTTCAACACCGCCGGCGACAAACAGGTCCCCTTCTCCGACGGTGATCGCGTGTGCGGCGGATACCACCGCTGAAAGTCCGCTGGCGCAATTCCTTTGCAGGACCTGACCAGGGACCGTTTCGGGCAAGCCGGCCGATAAAAGCGCGTGACGAGCCACACATCGCGCGTCTTCGCCGCCCTGATTTCCGCAACCGACAATTACGTCGTCTATGTCTTCCGCCTGAAAAGGTCCATCATCGACAACGGACTTAATAACGTCGCCTAGTAAATCATCTGGGCGTATACCGGAAAGCACCCCTCCGTAGCGGCCGAAGGGTGAGCGTTTACCAAGATAAAGATAAGCGTCAAGCATTGTTTAATTCCTCTGGATTTGATTGTCAGATTTCTTTGTCGAATAAAGAGAGGCCAAGTTCTGCCCGTCGCCGCAGCCAGGGACTCGGTCGATACCGCGGGTCGCCGTATATACGTTGGCAAGCTTCTAAAATTCGCAACACGTTCTTCGGGCCGAGTTTGTCGCCGAAGGTCAATGGCCCATTAGGATAATTCAATCCTAGAACGACTGCCTTATCGATATCCTCTGGTTCGGCGGTCCCAAACTGTGCAATCTGGCAACCAATGTTACAAATAGTCGAAATGATGCGCTGACAGACAAAACCTGGACAGTCGCGGATGACGCTCGCCTTTACGCCGTCATCTGTCAGAAGGCCGTGCGCGGCGTCGCGATAAGAGATATCTGTTGCTGGATTGGTCATGATTGTGCGCCGCGTGGCAAGGCCTACTAGTGTGTCAACACCTAGTGTGCGCTTTGGATCAAGGCCTTGCGCAACTGCTGTGGTCGTTACGTCATCACCGACCGGTGTAACAAGTATGAGTGCGCCATTACTTGGAACATCATTAGCTTCAATATTTCCGCCGATTTTTGAGACGATCTCTGTCAGTACTGCATGACCTTCAGTCTCTGTCTTTGAAATCCAGACCGGGCGCCCGTCATACTCAGGATAGGGCGTTTCTGCCGGAAAATCTTGCTTGCCGCTCGAATAATCGTAAAATCCGCGGCCGCTCTTCCGCCCGAGCATACCCGCTTCCATCCTTGCCCGTAGCATCACATTAGGCCGAAAGCGAGGCTCCTCGTAAAATTGCTTGTAGATGAGCTCTGTCGCTGGATGCGTCACGTCGAGACCTGTCAGATCGAGTAGTGTAAATGGCCCCATCCGAAAGCCGCCTGCTTCTGATAAGATACGGTCCATATCGGGAATGTCGGCGATCTGTTCTGAGTAGATGTGTGCCGCTTCGATATTGTAGCCGCGACCGACCTGATTTACGAGAAAGCCTGGTGCGTCCTGACATCGAACCGGCTCGCGTGTCATGCGTCGGCCAAGCTCCATAAGTGTATCACCAGCGCTGGTATCGGACCGCACACCGTCGATAACTTCAACCAAACGCATGAGTGGGACCGGGTTAAAGAAATGCATGCCGACGAAGCGTTCCGGATGCTTCAATGGGGAAGCCAGCGTTGTAATCGAGAGTGAGGAGGTGTTTGTGGCGATGATGGCGTTTTCTGTTAACGTTTCTTCCAAGTCCTGATAAATCTTGTGCTTGATTTCCGGGTTCTCGGTCGCCGCCTCGATAACTATTTGACAATCATTTAAGCCCTGGGTGGTGTTAATTATTTCGATGCGTGCGTTTGCAGTGTCGGCATCGTTTCTCGTCATTTGGCCCTTTTCGGCAGCGCGAGCAAACATTTTTCCGATGAATGTAATTGCATCCTTCGACTGTTCTTTATTGACATCGAACAATTTGACCTGCAAACCGCCAGCCGCCGCCACTTGCACGATACCGCGTCCCATCGCACCAGCACCGATTACACCTAGGATGAAGTCGTCGCTATCGAGATTGATCGTCATTGGAGTCCCGTTTTGCATTGTCTTGATTGCAGCAACCCCATGTTTAAGACAGGTTCACGTGTATTTTGAGTTGCGACCGGTTTAAGCCATAAGTGCGGCGCTAAGTAAACTGGCCATATAACGGCGCTTTTCAAGCGCGGTGGACATGGGAAAGGCAGCTAGGAAGAAGGATAGCGGTTGCCACCAAGGTAATATCAGATTGCCTGAAAAATCTGGAAGTTGTAATTGGCCGCCTGAGTTTAATGCCGAAGTAAACTCTTTGTTAACTGTGATCCTTGAACGCAAATTAACGATTCTCTTTGGTTCCTCATATCTTCGTTATCTTTATGTTAGTAACTCGATAGAATGAGCCATGCCGAAAGCGGTGTTGTTTAAAATTAGCTCTATTCGTTGGATTTGGGCGACATGCCATGCAGAACCCCACCTTCTGATAACTCGAATTTTATATTGTTGGCGTCGCTTTCGTGGGGGAAGCATGGGGGGCGTGTTGCCCAGCATTCGTTGTTATGGGTCGGTATCGTAATTAGCACCCCATCAACAATTTTAGTCACCCATCTTGGTGCCTGTTGAGAGGTTGGTTGGTGGATGTCGAATTGGATTAGATTTTTTGGCGTTAAATAACCCGAGCTGGCGGACTGATAAATTCCTTCCCTCACACGCTCTGATATTATGTCTCGAACGGAATTTCCTGGGTTCGTCATATGGACAATAAGAAAGGCTGCGGCGCAACCGGAAGGAAGGAGAGGGGAGCGGAAATAGTTGCTCGTTCGAGCACTAAATTGGATGACAGAAAATACAAAAATCGAAGCGAGAACCGCAGTATAGCCTCCCCCGAAGCGTCCGGAAGGGGCTAGGATGGCGACATAGACAATGCCGGTAGCGGCGAGTAATAAAGGCCATAGACTGATGGCAATAATTTTTCCTCTAGTGAATTTCATTGCCAAGATTGATGCAACCAAGATTAAACCGCCTACGACAATTATTGCTCCGCTGGTATCGCGAAAGACCCAACGCAGAAGACCATCGGAGATGGATGTTTCAGGAGGAAGTACGTGTCCTCCACCGCGAGCTGCATCCATTATCAAATTTGCTTGGCCAGTCAATTGTTCAATGGATGGGGTCCATGGAAGGTCCAAACAGGTTGCAGCGACTGGAAAGGCAATACATCCGTTCGTTAAAACGCTCAGGGAGATATATGGGCAGATGATTGCTGACGCAATTGAAATGCTGAATATTAAGCTACGCTGGTTTTGAGACCACTCTCTGAATGCCACAATTACAACTATGATCGCTATTGGTACGACAGACAGTTTAATTGTGACCGCAAAGGCGGCGACCGGCAGAATGGCTGGAGTTGAAAATTTGGTATTTTCCAGACTTAAGAACCAAGCTACAACGACAACCAGAAACATTGCTGGTAGGTCTGGGCTGAGCGACGCTACCATTCCCCATCGCGTTGCCATTAGTATTACCAGAACGAAGCCAACGCCTGCTATGGTATCTGAAAGTCTCTTGGAACCTGTAGCAAAATAGGTGATGGCGAATGCAGCTTGTGTAGCGGCAAGCATCGTTAAGTATACGCTGGCTGATTGTGCACCCCAACCGTTCTCTCCTCCCGTGGTCCCGGGCGCGGAGAGAACAAACCAAGAGGAAATTTGGCCGAAGTTTAAAAATATCAGCACTATGCCCTTTATCGCGCCGTATTTCTCTATGAGGCGCGCTACCGGAAGGTGATAGAATGCCGTATCGAAATAAACGATTAGCTGACTACCGATGTATGCTACTGGGATTACTAGCAATATGAGGGTCAACAGAAAGCGGAGCCAATTGCTTCTCGATCGATAAAACATAATAAGGAGGGTAGACACTTCGCGGCGGTAACGGGGGAAAATTAGCAATACTGCCGGCAATGTAAGAATGCCAATCCCGACAAAAAGTGTGACTGGTAGCATCTGAGACGTAACGGTCATCAATCCTGCTACAACCGAAATGCCGAGCCATGCAGAGCAGAAAAAAATGTCTAAGCCGCGATTGCTCTTCGCCAGTTTCGAAACACTTTCGCCTAAAATCGATTGAAGAGTGATCGCTCCCCACATTACAAGAAGCGCTAAAACAAAAGGAAATGTAAGCAAATAAAATAGCACTTGTTTGCAATCCTCATACGCAAGAATGGTGACTACCTCAAGGTTGGCCGGTGATCAAGTTAAGCGACTATTCTTGTGGTGATATGCATGGTGCGTCCGGTTGAACTAAATGGATTAGCGCTACAAACGTTCTCGTAAAAGTTTTGAAAATTTCCGGTGCTATTCCCAAAGACTTGACGCGTTTCGCATCGCTACGCATTGTTCTCTGAAATCAAGGTATTAGCAGTGACCTGGGGGTCCAGAATGCCGGATGAAAAAGCTGTTGGAGCTGAGGATTTCGAACTTTATCTCGACAGTATACGCCGATTTACAGATGAAAAACTGATACCTGCGGAGCGGCAGGTTGAGGAGGAAGATGCGGTCCCCGAGGATATTGTAGCGCAAATGCGCAGCCTTGGCCTATTCGGCATGACGATTCCTGAAGTATATGGCGGTCTCGGGCTGTCGATGGAACAGCAGGTCCGCGCAACTTTCGAATTTACTCGCGCATCGTGTGTTTATCGTGCGAGGTTTTCGACGACGCTAGGACTATGCAGCCAGGCAATTCTGTTTAATGGAACCGAAGATCAAAAATCGGAGTGGCTGCCCAAACTTGCTACAGGAGATGCCACTGCTTCATTTGCACTGACTGAACCGCAGGCTGGTTCAGATGCTGGTGCTATTAAGACTAAGGCAGTAAAGGATGGCGCTGATTATGTTATCAGTGGCCAAAAATGCTACATCACAAATGCGCCAGAAGCCGATGTCTTTGTCGTTATGGCGCGAACCGATCCCACGACAACGACCGCGAAAGGTATCTCCGCTTTTATCGTTCCGGCGGATAGGCCGGGGATTGAAGTGGCTCCTTGGGATGAAAAACTCGGCAATCACGGTTCACATACGGCTGAAATTTTCTTCGATGAATGCCGAGTGTCCGGAGCGAATCTACTCGGAGGTATTGAAGGACACGGGTTTAAAAATGCCATGGCGGGCATCAATGTCGCGCGAATGCACGTGTCAGCGACCTGCGTCGGTCAGGCGGACAGACTTTTAGACATGGGGCGTAACTATGCCACCGGCCGCATCCAGTTTGGACATCCAATTTCCGAATTTCAGGCAGTCCAACATATGTTGGCGGATAGTTATGCCGAAACACTGGCGGCACGATCTATGGTGCTGGAGACTGCTAGACGCATTGACTCGGGCGAACGACCTCTTGCTGATATGTCGAGTTGTAAACTCTTTGCGTCAGAAATGGTTTGCCGTGTTGCGGATCGAATGCTGCAAATCCATGGAGGGTCCGGTTATATGGTGGCTTTCGACGTAGAGAGATTTTATCGCGACGTCCGTTTATTCCGGATTTTTGAAGGGGCGTCGGAAGTGCATAAAATGATCATCTCGCGTGAATTGTTAAAGCAGGGAGCGTGAGATGGCGTTGGTTTTAAATCGTGACCGGATAATTACGATCACCCTAAATCGACCAAGGCAACGGAATGCCCTCAATAAGGAAGTCATTCACCGCCTTGCGGAAGCTACGGATGAGGCGATGCGTGATAAGGAATGCCGCTGCCTCGTGGTAAAGGGGCAGGGTGATCATTTCTGTGCTGGCCGCGACCTTGGAGAATCCGACAAATCGTGGCCTTTGGCACAAGTCATGGAATATGATGATCTATGGGCAACGGTCATTGGAAATATTAGGTCGATGAGTGTCCCATCGGTTGCCGTTGTGCGGGGTTTTGCGGTTGCAGGCGGATTCACGCTGTCGATGGCATGCGACTTTGTTTTGGCTGATCGCTCTTCTCGTTTCGGCGCGCTGGAAATGAAGGGAGGATTTCCTGCGGCGGTTAATACGGCTGTGCTGTCGCATCTTGTCGGGCCCAGGCAATCACTGGAACTCCTCCTATCGGCCGATACTTTCACGGCTGAACAACTCAACAGCATGGGTCTCATCAATCGGCTTGCTGAGAATGAGGGTGACCTTGCTGTATTAGAAAAGGATTTCGTTGAAGCCTTAAAAATGCTCGATCCGCTTGCGGTTAAACTCACAAAGGAAACTCACCGCGCCGTTCGTCGGGCGTCGATGGAAGAGGCGTTAATCACAGCTAAACAATTGAATTCGCTCCTTATGACGTCCGGTAAAATTGACGAGGCGGCGGAGCGATATGCCAATGAGAGAGTTGAGCGACAGAAACGGTGATTACTGACATGATCAAACTGATCCGATTAGTTGTCTGTTTTCCTGCTCTATACATCTACAGTGGCGTGTCTGGCTTATATGAAATGGTGGAGGTGACGTAATTGCGGGGCCCCCAATGGCTAAATTTTGTCATGCTTTTGGCTGCGGCAATTGTTCTCAGGAGTGCACATTCTGCGCCGGTTGAGGGGCAGTCGGATAACGGCTTCACTTATTCTCTCGAGGGTAAGTTGCTTGTTGCGTCCCCCCGTTTGATGAGCAATGTGTTTAAACAAAGCGTCGTATTGATGATCGAACATAATGAATCGGGTGCTTTCGGCTTGATAGTCAACAAGCCGCTCGGTATCGCGCCTAAGAAGCGGGTATATACGGAGCTCGGAATTTCGGGTGAGGATCCCCAAGGCACATTCACAATATTCTACGGGGGACCGGTTGCACCAAATATGGGTTTCGTAATCCACGATAGCACTTTGAAAGGCTTGGCGACGCGGCAGGTAGGAATCGGTTTGTCCGTCAGCGATCAGAAATCCATTGTTGAAGCGCTAGCCGCTGGTGTGGGCCCCAGACGATACGCCTTTGTTGTGGGTTACACTGGGTGGGCGGCGGGACAGCTTGAATCTGAGTTGCGCAGAAACGATTGGGTGACGGCCCCTTTGGATCGAGATATTGTCCTCGACCACGAGCATGACACTAAATGGAAACGTGCGACGCAAAGCCGTTACCGCAATCTTTAAATGATATTTGGAGGAAAGTTACATGTGTGCGGGAAAATCACCGGGGTTCGAGCGGAAACCTGATTACGCTTTGACGATGGAACCAGCGGGCAAGTTGGTGCGTGTGATTTTCGCTGGCGAGATAATTGCCACAAGCGACCGCGCCGTAGTCATGCATGAAGGCCAGTACGATCCTGTCTACTATGTCCCAAGTGAAGACGTTCGACTTGATATGTTGCGGCGGTCAGACCATTCGACCCATTGTCCATTCAAGGGCGACGCATCCTATTGGTCAATCGAAGTGGGTGGGAGTAACGTGAAAAACGCGGTCTGGTCTTACGAAAATCCCTTTGACGAAGTTGCCGAAATTGCCGGTGCGCTGGCATTCTATCCGGATAAGGTCGACGCCATCGAGGTTGACTGATAGCGCTGTGTTGGACATGAAGCCAAATTTCAATGGGCTGGCAGACAATTACAGCCGTAATCGTCCCCAATACCCCCAACGCTTGCTTGGTGAACTGAACAACTTCATTGCAGAGGGTGCGCTTAGCGTCGCTGATATTGCATCGGGCACTGGAATTTCAACGCGCGCCATCGCTAAGACATTAGGGGCTCGCGCCACGATCATCGGCATTGAGCCGAACGAGGATATGCGCCGCCGGGCAATCGACGACACTTCGATTGATGCGTCAATTCATTATCAGGAAGGCACGGCAGAGGCACTCATCTTCGACGATGCGTCGCTCGATTTGATCTTCGTTGGACAGGCGCTCCACTGGTTTGACAGGCCCCGTTTCTATGCCGAGGCGGGCCGTGTGCTAAAGCCCAATGGCGTTGTTGCGATCGCCCGTAACACTCGTAATTGGCGGAAGAGCGAATTTGTCTCGGAGTATGAGGGCTTCCATGAGAAGTACCTACCGGGATTTTCTCGTGACGAGAGAGAACTCGACGCTGCCACAGAGTTTATCAAATTGGGCTGGGTCAGCCGTACGAAAACTTTTGAGGAGGAATGGATCCGGCCAATGAAGGCCGTCAGTTTTCTTGGCATGGCTCAATCTTCCAGCAAGGTCACCCGGGCGCTGCACAATGCTGGCTGGGACGATGGCGTCGCCGAGCTGACTGAGATTGCGGAGCGCTATATGGATGACGATGGTTTTCTCGTGTTGCCGTATCTTAGCGTGCTGGTCTGCGCAGTAAAATGCACTTAGTGCTCTGCCAATAGGAGGCCGCAGCCCTGAATCTGATCGTTGATTCCCGTGGCGCGGAGCGTGCCCCAAAACGTGGCCTGGACGCTGGTAACGACTGGCTTACCGAGTTTCTTCTCGAGCTTATCGACCACGCCAAGGGTTGCCATGTCGCCGCAAGAGAGAAAGATCGCTTCCGCTTCCGAGCTGTCTATCCGAGTAGCGAGTTCCTCGACATCGAGCTCTGTCACAAGGTTCATGTGTCGCAGACGCTGTTGTGCCTCGAATATAATCAGGCCTTCATCGGCCGTAACCCTCAAGCCTTGGCTTTCAAAATACTTTCGCTCCGCCTCGTTGACGTCGTCAGTGTAGGGTGAACCAACCGCGACCTTCGTGACGCCTAGCTCTTCGAACGCATCCAGGATAGCGCCCATTGTCGTGACGGTCGGCTTGCCAACACCGTCCGTAACTTCGGCTTTGGTCTGCTCGTGCGGCTTCTTGAGCGCGCTTGCCGTGCAGGCGTAGGCGACGACGTCGACTTCAAGGCTGCGCAACTCCTCAAGCGCCTTAGGCAGGAATTGCTCCATATCGGATACTGGGTCGTCGACCTCGTCCGCTCGGTAGAGGAGACGGGTTGTATGCACCGAGACCCCGTCTGGCGCCATGCGCCAGAACTCTGTCTCGGTTACCGTGTTTGGAGATGGAACGATCAACCCGATCCGGGCGCGCCATCCGTAGGGTCGTTTTGACTTGTCTGGCTTGCGGTAGGTCATTGCCTCAATGCCCCGCCGGGATCTCCGCCAACTCGATCAGTATATTGCCAGTCGATTCGGGGTTGATGAAGGCGATCCGGCTACCGCCGTGGCCAGTGCGCGGTTCTTCGTCTAACAATTTGACGCCTTTCGCCTTTAACTCGTCAAGCGCACTGTCAATGTCTTCGACCTCGAAACAAAGATGGAAAAGGCTCTGTCCATTCTGTTCAATCCATTCGGAGACCCGTGAATTCTTCGGTTCTGCATCTGAGCTCAGCAGTTCCAGATAGGTCTCGCCAACAGGATACATGGCTAGCCTTGTCGAGCCGATTTGCTCCTCGTATTCCATCTCGATGCCGAGCGTGTTCTCTAGCATCTTCATCGATTCTGCCATGTCGCTGACTGCGATGGCGACATGTTCAACCCGTTTCAGTTTCAAGTTCGTTTCCTCCGGCTGGCAGCGCAATGTCTAGCCATATAGGGTACCTCGTTCTGGAGGAAAACATTCCTATGGTAGCAACGACGCAGCAATCCGCACCATTGCGGGGCATCGCATTGATGGTCGCGAGCGCATTCTTCATGAACGTTAATAACGCCATCTTGAAATTGCTGACAGAAGGTCTGCCAGTCGGCGAAATCATGTTCCTCCGGGCCGCTATGATACTGCCTTTGGTTTTCCTCTATGCCGCCTGCCGTGGCGGCCTCGCTGTGCTGCGGGTCAACTACTGGCGTGGGCATTTAGCTCGTGGGGTCTGCCTTGGCTTTAGCGCATATTTTTTTCTTTTAAGTGTCGAGCACTTGCCGCTCGGGATGACAGTGGCCTTGACCTTTGCGGCACCGTTGCTCATCACAGCAATGGCTGGTCCTCTGCTCAACGAGGAGGTGGGATGGCGGCGTTGGGCGGCTGTTGGCGTTGGGTTTCTCGGGGTCGTCGTGATAACTCGACCTGGTAGCGACGTATTCCAATTAGCGGCGTTGTTGCCGCTCGTATGCGCGCTCGCTAGCGCCGGGCGCGACATAGCGACACGCAGTATGACGGCAACTGAAACCTCCCTTGCAATTTTGATGACTGCAAATTTATTTCAGATTTGTTTTGGTCTCCTTTCGCTACCGTTTGGTTGGCAGGTGCCCGATCTCCGGTCCTTTTGGCTTCTAGCGGCTTGCGTACCTCTCGTATTTATCGGCCACTATACAATGATTGAGGCCTTTCGCTTTGCTGAGGCGGGTCTCGTCTCGCCCTTTCGATATTCTGCTATCGTTTGGGCGGGGCTCTTTGGTTACTTCCTTTGGGGTGATGTGCCTGATGGCTGGTCTGTGGTCGGAACGGGTATAGTGATTGCGAGCGGTTTTTATATCTTACATCGGGAATTCTTGCGCCGACCAAAAGCCATTAAAGTGAAAAGTAGCCGAACCGAAAAATCGTCATAGCTTCCCCGATATTATTCGTAAGAGGAGATGGATACTCATGTCCAATCTTGATAAAGACCCAGGTCCGCTCGACGGGGTCAAGGTACTGGATTTCTCAATGTTCCTGGCCGGTCCTTACGGGGGTCGCTTGCTCTCGGATCATGGCGCTGAGGTAATTAAGATTGAACCCCCCGGTGGCGAGACGATCCGTCGCGCCCATCCAGTAATCGGTGGCAAAAGCCGTTACTTCGCACAGCTTAATGCCGGTAAGAAATGTATTGTCCTAGATCTCAAGACGGAAGATGGAAAGGAGATCGTACGCCGGCTCGCTCTTAAAGCTGATGTGGTGTTAGAAAATTTCCGACCTGGCGTCATGGAGCGCCTGGGTCTCGGCTATGAAGCGTTGTCGGAGATCAATCCACGCTTGATCTATTGCGCAATTTCCGGGTATGGGCCGACTGGTCCGAATTCGACACGCCCTGCTTTCGCACCCATCGTGCATGCACATGCGGGGTACGACATGGCGGTGTTCGAATATGCCCGGGTCGTTGATCAGCCGCTCAGCAACCGTAGTACGGCGGCCGACATCCTTGCTTCAGCGCACAGTTTTGGGGCGATCTCGGCTGCTCTCTTTGGGCGTGAAAAGACTGGTCGGGGCGACCGTATAGACGTCACCCTCGAAGGCGTGATGCATAATCTGCTCTATGTTGAAATCCAGAATGCACAGCTTGAGGACCCTGTTGAGCCGTTGGTTTATACGCCAGTGCGCGCTAAAGACGGGTTTTTGATGGTTGTCCCGGTTAGTGATGCCAACCTCCGCGCTATGGCCAAGGCGGCCAGTCGAAACTGGGATAAGGATCCACGCTACAACACCGTGGGCGAACGCTGGAAACATTGGGACGACCTTCTTGCGGAATTGGAAGAATGGTCGCTTGGACATACCGCTGCGGAAGCAGAAAAATTGCTGCTTGAGGCTGGTTGCCCTGCAACGCGGTTTCGCACGGTTAACGAAGTGGTTGAGGATGAGAGCCTACGGGAAACAGGTGGCTTGATCGAAATCGATGAGGGCACGGGACCCTATCTTATCGTTAGCACTCCGACACGCTTTAAGAATCGTGAAGTCGGCCCCGGCCGTTCCGTGGACCCCATCGACAGCAGCCGCGAATACGTGCTAAGGGAGTATGGGGGGAATTAGCAAAATCATTTATTTTACGGTGGGCTACTTCTCCCATCAATCCATTCAAGTTAGAAATTAGTGAATGCCCCTTATGGGTGGTCATTGTGACACACCCCACGTGACGCCTAGCTGTTTCAGCCAACGCCGATAGGCGACGCAGTATTTGTCGGAGCGCAGGTGCAACTCCTCCTTCAGGTCGAGTGGCAAGGGATGTGGGCGTTGGCTTTCAATGATCGGCTTGTCTTGATTGTAAACCGCGTCTTGACGCTCAAGGATCTGCGGCTCAGGCAGGTCATGGCCATAATTGATCGCAATCTGTACCCAGAGAAGGCAGTCATCTTCGGCGAGCGGGGTGACTGCCATAAAGGTGCAGAAACGATGCCCTCCACCCGTGTCTTTGGAAAAATATGCAGAGAGGGGTCGAGGGCAATTGTACTGGTAGTGGGCTGTCACTGGAATTCCACGATGGTCACCAAAGGGTTGGAAGCGCGGAATTGGTCCGGTGCGTACGCCGTTATCGTCGGAAAAGACTTCGTACTCGTCGATTGGCTCCGGGTCATCCGGGTCGCCGTTGATATTGGCGTGGACGAAAGGGAAGTGAGCCACGTCGAGGAAGTTTTCCACTGTGCGGAAAGGGTTGCCGTGATAGTTGTATGGTCCAACCAAGATTTTGCGGTAAGCCGCGTCGGTGTGCTCGGGAAAGCGCGGCGGTTCTTTTTGCGGTTCACCGAGCGAGACCCAAATATAGCCGTCACTCTCGAGTGCTTTGTACGCGACTGCCCTCGCCTTTGCCGGTGGTGTTATCGCGGGATGTGCTGGTATCAAGCTGCAAGCGCCGGAGGGGTCATAGCGCCAGCCGTGATAGGGGCAGATCAAGTTTCCATCTTTGATACAGCCGGGGGAAAGCTTTGCGCCACGATGGATGCAGTAGTCGCGCCACGCCATAACTTTTTCGCCGAACCGCCAGAGTACCAGCTCCTCTTCCCACACCCGCACGGCTAATGGTGTTTCTTCATCAAGATCGTGCGCCGCCGCAACGATATACCAATCGTTCAGTAATACCGGATCGTCGATCATGTTACGGCATCCTCGCGGGTGGGTTTTGGCTGGAAAAAGAGGTAAGGCGTGGCGACATAGGGTGAAGGGAGTGAATTAGGGGCAGTTAGTTCCGGCTCGCGTCTTGATCCGTCATCCGCTTTATTAATTTTGCTACCGCAATTGGCGATAGCAAGGGTGGCTTGCTTTAGTGGTGAAGGCGGACCGTTCGGCAACCTGTAATTCGAAATCCTCAAGGATGTGCGCAATATTTTTTTAGTGGCAATAATCTTCGCAAATTTTATTACTTCTACCCGGCGCTGTTGGCGCGAACCTCGGAGTGATGCATCGGATTAGGCGTTTGATATTACGTTGACGGTGTAGGCAGTATTCTCAAATGTCCGCTCAAAAGCCAAGAAAATACCTCGGTACCGTTCAAAAGAAGAGCCTTCAACACTAATTGTTTTTTGTCAGGCCAGTCACGTAGACGACGGGTTTCCAGCGATACCTTTAGAGCGTGAGACCCCAAGTTACGGCGCAATAGATGAAAAAATTAAGGGCGTTACTTTTGAGATATAGCGCAGTTTAAGAAGCCGGACCGGTGGCATAAAGTTCTTTGATGTCCGACGGCAAGCGGTTCTGCCAATAGCTTTTTCCACCCAATTGCGACCCTTCATAGAGCACGCGACTCTTGATCTCTATGTCCGCACGGCATAATTCAAAGTTAGAGATGGGCAGTCTCTCCTTGGGTGGCGCGCCGACAATGAAATGACCGTACTGGTCCTGCCCGCTGACGTGAGCGACCAGCGACTTGTCGCCAGAGCATTGCTTCATCGATGGTTTTATGTAGCGGATAGCTGCGCCAATACGGCGGTCGTTTGTCGTATTTGGACCGGAGGCGTGGAATAGGTGTCCGTGATGCAGAGAAATTTGCCCCGGTTTTAAAATAATAGGCACCGCTTTGGAATCATCGACTTCTACAGAGAGTTCCTGGCCACGGGACAAGAGGTTGTTTTCATCTGCGGTATCCCGATGTGGGAGGAGTTTTTTATGTTGGCTGCCAGGTACGAAGCGCATGCAACCATTAGCAACATTTGAATGCGACAAGGCGAACCAGGCGGTCACCTCTTCTGTGTCGTCCAAACCCCAATAGGTAAGGTCCTGGTGCCAGGAGACGAAACTTTCCGTTTTGGCTTCTTTAATGAACAAGTGACTACCCCAGACCATTAAGTCCGGACCAAGTATTTTTTCTGCAGCTGCAAGCAATCTTGGATGACGAATTAATTTCGCAAAGGATGGCAGGAGGTGGACGGGATAGTTTAGCAGTAACGATAGATTTTCTGGTTCGCCTACTAATTCGCGTTCTGCCAATTCCAGGTCAGCCCGCAGTTCTCTGGCTTCCGCTTCGCTGACGATTTCGATGGGAAATACAAAGCCGTCGCAATCGTAAATTTCAGCAATATTATCGGCTGCACTGGATGTTTTTGCGTCTCTTTCAAGCATCGACATACCTCTTTCATCAGAACTTATAACCTATAAGCCTATAAACCATGTTTAATCTTCCCCAATGGGTTTGGCACAACGAGTTCCGTCGCCCGGATTACCAACGTTCTTTATTGATATAAGTTTCTTTATAAAGAACCTACTAAAAGGAGAACGCTAATGAGTTCGGCGAGACGGTTGCGGCAACTTTTAGACAAGGGAATAATTCTGGCGCCCGGCGTATACAATGCGTTGTTCGCGAAGACGGTCGAAAGCACCGGATTTGAAGTAGTGTACGTGACTGGGTTCGGTACGGCCGCTCGCTACGGTTACCCCGATGTTGGACTGATCACGCAGACTGAGATGGTTCAAAACCTGAGGCACATCTGCCGGGCGACTACTCTGCCCGTCCTCGCGGATGCCGACACGGGATACGGAAATATTGTCAACGTCCAGCGCACGGTACGCGAATACGAACAGGCTGGCGTTGCCGGCTTCCACATCGAAGATCAAGTCTTCCCGAAGAAATGCGGATTTATGGAAGGGAAGGCGGTAATCGCGCTCGAAGAGCATGTCCAGAAGATAAAGGCAGCGCTCGATGCTAGGCGTGACGCCGACACGGTGGTCATTGCCCGGACCGATGCCTTGGCGCCAAACGGCTGGGAAGATGCGATTGCCCGGGCCCGCTCCTATCGAGAAGCCGGAGCTGATCTGATTTTCGTCGATGGTATCCGCACGCTCGCCGATCTAGAAATTTACAGCAAGGAGCTTGCGCGAAAGGATGTTCCTTGCCTGTACAACGGAGGCTTGGTCACGGCTGAAGTTGCAGAACGCATGGGTTTCAAGGTTCAGATTCTCGCTGGCCTATCGCTGGCCGCGGTATTCAACAGCGCGACCGCGGCGATGAAGGAGTTGAACTCCAGCGGAACGACCCGGCAAACTGTGGCGCAATACGGTATTCCCGGAGAAGGCGAGACGGTGAACGATCTTCTCGGAGTTCCCGAGGTCTACGAACAAGAACGGCGCTATAACCTGAAATCAGGGGATTCCATATGAGTAGTTCCAGTAGACTACTGCGGGTAGGAATGAGCCAGGGTTTGGTAGTCGCTCCCTTTGTGTATGACGGGTTTACGGCCCTGATAGCAGCCGGCAACGGTGCTCGCGCTGTTTACATGACGGGACATGGTACATCTGCCCAAATCGGGTTGCCGGATGTTGGATTGACTAGTATGGCCGAGATGGTAGCCAATCTCGGCTATATTGCGAATGCCGTCGATATACCAGTTATTGCGGACGCGGATACCGGTTACGGGAATGCAATTAACGTGCAGCGAACTGTGCGCGAATATGAGATCGCTGGGGCGGCGGCGATGCATCTTGAAGATCAGGTCTTTCCAAAGCGTTGCGGCTTCTTTGAGGGCAAGGAATGCATTCCGATGGTGGAGCATGTACACAAAATACGCGCGGCCCTCGAAGCCCGGAGCGATCCGGACATGCTGATCATCGCGCGAACAGATGCCGTTGCACCGAATGGGTGGGATGATGCGACACGACGGGCTGAGGCCTATCGCGAGGCCGGGGCGGACCTTGTCTTTGTCGACGGTATCAAGACGCTTGAAGATCTTGATACATATACGACGCGGCTCGTCGAGCAAGAGATCCCCTGCCTTTACAACGGCCAGCTTTCGCCAGCTGCTGAAATAGCAGAACGCGGTTTCAAGATCATGATTACAGGCGGCGGGCACGCGCTATCCTACGCCGCTGTGCGTCAGGCCTTGATCGATCTAAAGAAGGGCGATGGTATCGGCGAGCCACGTGACGACGAGCGGTTCAACGCGACAACGAACTTGCTAGGCTTGCCTGAGATTTATGATTTAGAAAAGCGGTATGCCGTCAAGGATGCCTAGGAGGCCGAAATGGGAATGACAATTGCGGAGAAAATTCTGGCTGCCCATGCTGGCAAAGAAACGGTTAATCCCGGCCAGTACATTTGGTGTAAAGTCGATGCGACGAGTGGCCACAGACTAGCGGAACTGGAGGCATTCGGGGTCGATAGTGTCTGGGATAAGGATAAGGTTTTTATGGTGGACGATCATCAGGCACCGCCACCGACTATCGCCGCTGCAAACAAAGTCAAGGAAGTCCGACGTCTGATCAAAAAATTTGGAATCAGCAATTTCTTTGAATACGGCCGGGGTGGCATCCTGCATCAAGTCTTTGCCGAAAACGGGATGTATGCGCCTGGTGAGTTGATAGCTCAATGTGACTCCCACTCGACTGCGGGGGGTGTGTTCAATGCCTGTGTCACTAATGCAAATTTGGACGCAGTTCATGTGCTGGCCTTCGGTGAATTATGGTTCCGGGTGCCTGAATCAGTGCGCGTTGTCCTGAACGGAACGCTGCCGAGTTGGTGCGTTGGTAAGGATGTTATTCTTAAGGTGGCGAGCGAACTTGGCACCGATTTTGGGCTCTATAAATCGGTCGAGTATGTCGGGCCCGTCGCCAGTCAGATGACGATGGCGCAACGATGGACTATCTCTAACATGGGTGTAGAAGTTGGAGCGAAATTTGCCCTCTTTGAGGCCGACGAAAAGACCGCGGCCTTTCTGGAAGGCCGAGTTGATCGCCCTTATCAGCATGTGACATCCGATCCCGATGCCCACTATTCGGCGGAGTACGAGTTTGATCTAACCGATCTGACACCTATGGTTGCGCGGCCGGGAGACCCTGGAAATGGCGTACCGGTCGATAGCGTTCGAGGGGAGAACGTAAAAATAGACCAGGCATTCCTTGGATCTTGTACGAATGCGCGGTTGGAGGACTTGGAAGTCGCAGCGAAGATCGTAGAGGGGAAAAAAATTCATCCCGATGTTCGGTTGCTCGTCAGCCCGTCCTCTCAAGCCGTGTTCGGTGAGGCCCTGAAGGCCGGCTATCTTGAGACTTTGTTTAATGCTGGTGCGCTTGTTGAGCATTCTACCTGCGGACCGTGCTACGGTGGTCACCTCGGCATTCTTGGTGATGGTGAAACATGCATTTCCAGTAGCAACCGCAATTTCACCGGCCGCATGGGAAGCCCATTGTCGCATGTTTGGCTTGCGAGCCCCGCGACCGTAGCGGCCTCCGCGCTCGCCGGAAAAATTGTCGATCCACGCAATTATCTTTAGGAAAGTGGTCATGGAGACAGTTAGAAATGGTCGGGTGTGGAAGTTTGGTAATCGTATCAGCACAGACTTCATGATGCCCGGACACCGTGTGCTCGCAAATCCTGATCTTTCTGCGGAGGAAGCCGCCCAGTTCTGTATGGAGGCCAATCGTCCAGGCTGGGCAGAGAACGAAGTTCAACCCGGAGATATCATTGTAGCAGGAATCAATTTTGGGTGCGGGTCCAGCCGCAATGGTTCACAGTCGTTGAAAGCTTTGGGAATTGCCGTCGTATTGGCTGAATCGGTTTCGAGAATTCACCTTCGCAATGCCGTTAACACGGGATTGCCAACTCTTGTGGCTCCTGGCATCACGGATTTCGTGATGGAAGGACAGCGTCTTGAAGTAGACATTGTTAGTGGAACTGTCAAGAATTTGGACGTCGGTGGATCCATGCAGGCCGAAGCCTGGGAGGAGGGCACGCCCCCATATGACATTCTGATGGCTGGCGGTCTGGATGCCTATATGCGCGCCAAGTTACGTGAGCGAGGCCTAATCACCAATCATAGCTCGTGAGCATTGAACTGAGATTGGCCGCATAGCTTATTCGCCGAGCGCCGCCAATCGATATAAACTTATTATACTGTCTACAAGTTCTAGGATGCTAACAATGACCAATACATACAAAGTTGTAGACGCCGATGGTCACATTCTCGAACCACTTAGCTTATGGGATGATTATATCGATCCGGCATTTTGGGACCGTCGGCCGCAGCTCGTCATAGACGACAACGGCGCGGAGCGTATTTCCGTTGAGGGTCTCCTTCTTGGAAATCCGAGGGGTATAGGTAGTCTCGGTTCCATTGGAGTTCGGCAGGGAGACGTCTCGGTCGACACGCTAAAATACGAAGAGGGGCGCAGGGGCGGTTTCGATCCTCATGTCCGTATCGTCGATATGGATGCAGACGGTATCGACGCGGCGTTTCTTTATCCGAGCTTGGGGCTCTTCACTGGTGCGGTCGAGGATCCTGACCTCTCGGCAGCGATGAGCCGTGCCTACAACCGATGGTTGGCAGATTATTGCAAACCATATCCCAACAGGCTCTTTGGAGTTGCTATGCTGCCGATGCAATCGGTCGAGAATGCGATGGCTGAAATGCGCTTTGTTCGTGAGACCCTGGGGATGCGTAGCGGCTTTTTAAGGCCGAATCCTTATCACGGTAAAAAAATGTTGAGTGATCCGATGTATGAGCCGTTTTGGTCACTTGCCGAGGCACTTGATTTTTCCATCGGTTTTCACGAAGGGTCGACCAATGCGATGCCGACAGTTGGCGTCGATCGATTTGAGAATGATCGTGCGGCGCGGCACATGGTCTCCCACACAATGGAGATGATGCTAGCGGCGTTGAGCGTCATATGGGGTGGCGTCGTTGATCGTCATCCGAAGCTGCGTATCGCTTTTCTTGAATCGGGCGGTGGTTGGATCGCGCCTTGGTTAGATCGGATGGATCGGCATTTTGACGATAAGGGGTTTAGTGAGACGGCGCCGTCGATGCGGCCAAGTGAATTATTCGAACGCAATTGCTGGATATCATTCGAGCCGGTGGAGAACAGCATTGGTGTGCTGGCCGACTATATTGGTCCGCATAAGGTCATGTGGGCGACCGACTATCCGCACCAAGATGGTTTTTTCCCGGGGGCTCCTGAGATGTTGCGTAATCGGCTTGCGTCCATCTCCAAGGAGTCGGCAGATCAGGTGATGGCGGGTGGCGCCCTTGGTTTTTACGGGGTGAACTGAAGCATAGGGTCGAATTTTAGCCCATCCCCTATTAAAGCTATTTCCCGCAGTGGATCTTTAGCAACTATCAGACGGTTGCTGGGCAATAAGTATTCTGTTCAAATGGTTTGGTTGGTCTTTCCGAGAGGAGGCTCTTTGCCATCTTAGAATGTAGGCTGCGGGAATGATGGTGGGATTGCTTAAATTTACTGCCCCCAGCTTTACCACTTCTCTTAAATGGGTCTATCGCCCTCAATCGTCACACGGTAGCCTGAACGCGTCTGAGGGAAGTAGTCCCAAACGGCGAGATGCTGCACGCAACGGTTATCCCAGAAGGCAATGCTATTTGGTTCCCATTGGAAGCGAACTTGGAAGGCGGGTTGGGTGCAGTGCTTATAGAGAAACTCCAAGACGTTTTCGCTTTCGTTCTTCGGTAACTCGTTGATCTGCGTCGTGAAAACGGCGTTTACAAAGAGGCCTTTACGGCCTGTTATGGGGTGGGTGCGGACTACCGGGTGCACCGCCCGAGGATATGTCTTGCTTGTGTCGTCGATACCTTGGTCTCTGTAGCGACCACGCCACACGCGTTCACCGTCGTGGGTTGCGGTTAGTCCGTCAAGATAGGCCTTCATGCGGTCCGACAAAGCATCGTATGCGGCGGACATGCTTGCAAAAAGCGTATCGCCGCCGCATGGCGGCACGGTATGCATGTGCAAGACGCTACCCATCGGTGGCTCTTCAACACAGGACACGTCGGCGTGCCAATGGCTCGCCTGCCAGATTCTCCCCATATTACGGTTGGTCTTGGCGTCGGCGTGGACGATAACAATCTCTGGGTGTCCCTCGGGGCCGGGGGAGGCTGGGTGGATGGCGAGCTCGCCAAAGCGTTTGCCAAACTCTTTGTGTTGGTCGAGTTCCAGTTCCTGATCGCGGAAGAATAGGACCTGGTACTTCATCAAGGCGTCGTGGAGTTCCTGATATGTCTGGTTGCCGAGCTCCTGGCCAATGTCGGCACCGAAAATTTCCGCGCCGATGGCTGGTGTGACCGGCCGAACTTCGATGTTAGCATTACCCATGGTTAGTCAAAAAATCCCTTGTCTTCAGAACGGCTTAACGAAATGAAAGCTGCCCCAGACCATATGACCCGCCTCGCCGCCATCTACCCAGTATTGCATGCCATCACCGATTTTCTTCAGGAAGGCCTCACTTATCTCCTGCTTCAGCTCGTCGTGGCGCGCTCGGGTCTCGGCGACTATGGTGCGGTAGTTGGTTAGGAAGTCCTTCGTCCGGTCTTCGTATCCCTTGTCCACAAAGCCAGCGGCTGCGGCGTCCGCGAGATAACCATCCACAGTGCCGAAGGAGACAAGGTTAGCGCGGTCTAGCATTGGTTGGAGGATTTCCTGGGGTGCCGTCGGTGTCGCCATTGGGTCGACGAAGACGAACTCCCCGCCGGGCTTTAGGATGCGAAATACCTCTCTCATCAGCTGTGCACGATCACCGCAATGTAAGAAGGCTTCCTGCGACCAAGCGATATCGACCTCGGTGTCACTGAGTGGAATATCCTCGTAATTGCCTTTGAGTGGCCTGATCTTGTCACCGAGCCCTTCAGCCTCGTTGGTCTTGACCATAGCTTCGAGTTCGAGCGAGCTCGCGTTCAGGGCGATGCCCCGGCAGCCGTATTCGCTGACCAGCTGGCGGATTGGGCCACCGAACCCACATCCTAGGTCTACAAGGGTTGATTCCGCCCCCAAAGTGTCGAGCCGCTGCGCTAGGTAAGTCACTGCGCGTCGGGCGGCATCGCGAATGCTGATGTCTGGCTTGTCAAAG
>JAYZET010000008.1:0-196801 GCA_036337155.1 Pseudomonadota bacterium
ACCAGCTGGCGGATTGGGCCACCGAACCCACATCCTAGGTCTACAAGGGTTGATTCCGCCCCCAAAGTGTCGAGCCGCTGCGCTAGGTAAGTCACTGCGCGTCGGGCGGCATCGCGAATGCTGATGTCTGGCTTGTCAAAGATACCGACGTGGATACTCTCGCCGCCCCAGATCTTGCGGTAGTAGGTGTCGGTGTCAGAGCTGTTGTAGTAATCAGTACTCTTTTGGATGGCCACTTCGCTTTTGTCGGGCATGTCGTGCTCTAAGTTATGGATGGGCATAGCCTTTGTGGGTTGACCTTTATCCAACGTGCGTCAAAGCCCAATGTAATCAAGTAAGTGCTAACAAACAGTTCGAGATTTAAGCGACGCGGCTCGGCATTGGCTGGCTGGTTAATGCTGCGATTAAATTATCGATCGTGCGTTGGACCATGCCGACCCGCGTCTTACGGGTGGCACTGCCGAGGTGTGGGGCGATGACGACATTCTCCAAGCTTAGTAGTGGGTGGTCGCGGGGAAGAGGTTCCGGTTCGGTGACGTCTAGCCCGGCGGCCCAAATAGTTCCATTCCGCAAAGCGTCAACCAGGGCGTTGTGGTCAAGTACCCCACCACGCGCCGCATTGATGAGTATGGCGGTTGACTTCATCATCGCCAACTCGGCTTGGCCAATGATGTGGCGGGTATCGGGTTTCATCGGTAGATTGAGAGCTACGAAGTCGGACTTTGCTAAAAGGTCTGGCAAGCTTGCATAAGTGGCCCCGAGCTTCGCTGCTATATCCGGAATTTCGTGGCGGTTGTGGTACAGCACGTCCATATCAAAACCGATGGCGCGACGTGCAACTTGCTGGCCCACGCCACCCATGCCAACAATACCCAGGGTTGAACCGTAGACTTCCTGCCCATGCCAGATGTTTGGATCGTAGTGGGTGAAATTGGGACTGCGCGCGAAATGGTCGCCGGCCACGACATACCGTGCCGCGGCCAGGAGCAGTGCGAAAGTCATGTCGGCCGTAGCCCCGTCTACGAAGCCCGGAGTATTACCGACTGGGATGCCTCGCGATTTGGCATCGTCTAGGTTGATGTGGTCAATCCCAACGCCTTGATTGCTGATCACTCGCAGGTTTGGCATTGTGTCCATAACCGCACCATCGATGATGGGGTGACCATAAACGAAAAAGCCGTCAGCGTCGTTGAGCACATCCGGTTCGTTGGAACCATCTTCGCGCCAGAGATGAATTTTGCAATCGACAGCTTCGACCATCTCCATGATCCATGGATCGAGTTCGGCGTTAGTCATTATATGGTAGGGCATGGGAGTTTCCCTGGCGGCTAATGGTGAGAATAAGCGCCTACATTACAAGGTCTATGAGATACGGTCCGTCTGTCTGTAGGCCTGCTTCAATCGCGCGCATCAGTCCCTCGCAGTCGCTGACCTGTTCGCCGTCCACGCCCATGCCCCGGGCCATGTCGACCCAACCGAGGTCAGGACGGTCGAGGGTTAGCATGTCGATGGCGCGGGGACCGGGGTTTTGAACTCCGACATTGGAGAGTTCGCCGCGAAGGATCTTGTAACTGCGGTTCGAGAAGACGATCGTAGTGATATTGAGTTGTTCGCGTGCCATGGTCCAAAGCGATTGTACTGTGTACATCCCGCTACCATCGCCTTCCAGGAGGATAACCTTACGTTCGGGGGCGGCGATGGCTGCGCCTAAGGCTACTGGCATGCCGAAACCGATGGAGCCGCCCCGATTGTTCAGCCAATCGTGACGGGCTGCCCCTGCTGTCGCTGGGAAGAAACCGCGGCCGGTAGTTACTGATTCGTCGACAACGATGGCGTTCTCTGGCAGCATATTGCCCATTACGGCGGCGAGGTTGTCGAGCGTCGGTTCCCCCGAGGGACGGCCGGGCTTTTCCGTCGGTGCAACATGGGCCATCTCCGAATTCTGCGCGCCGAGTTCTGTCTCCAACGCTTTGAGTGCCGCGATGATGTCGTCCTCTGCATTTGATAGGCGGGTCATAGGTGTACCTTCTTGGTAGAGTATGCTTGGCTTACCTGGATAGCCAAAGAAGGCGACCGGCGGTTTTGCGCCAACGAGTACAAGCTGGCCTGCATTCTTCAACATTTCGACAGCGAGATCGACTACAAAAGGGATGCGCAATACTTGCGGTAGACCGGCACCCCGTGCGAGGCGAGCGTTGGCACCTTCGCTGAGAAGGCCGCAGCCAGTCTTTCCTGCAATGCGGCCGGCGATCTTCAAACCTTCTTCTGTGAGCGATGCACCCGCGAGTAGTAAGGTCGCTGGCTTACCATTGGTCAGCATTTGGGCAGCGGCGATGACGGCGCTTTTTGTGACATTTGTGCGCGATGCTGGCGGGCGTGCCGCCACGACGTTTTCTGCCGGTCCCCAAGCGGTGTCGGCTGGCAGGATCAGGGTCGCGATTTGGCCGGGTGCCTGGGTTGCCGCCTCTATGGCAGCGGCTCCGTCGCCTGCCACGTCCATCGAGGAGAGCGAAGTACGCACCCAATGCGACATCGGCCGCGCTACCCCCTCGATGTCAGAGGTCAGCGGCGCGTCATGCTTGATGTGATAGGTAGTGTGTTCTCCTACGACGTTAACGACCCCTGAATTCGCCTTTTTGGCGTTGTGTAGGTTGGCGAGGCCGTTGGCGAGGCCGGGGCCGAGGTGTAGTAGAGTTGATGCCGGTTTGCCTGACATCCGGTAGTAGCCATCGGCCGCCCCTGTCAGCACACCCTCGAACAGGCCCAGCACGCAGCGCATACCTGGCACCTTGTCGAGCGCGGCGACGAAATGCATTTCCGAGGTGCCCGGATTAGTGAAGCAGATATTGACGCCTCCGGCGAGCAGCGTGCGTACCAGGCTTTCCGCTCCGTTCATGTCGGGCTGTTCGCTCATGTCTCGGGCTCCTTTCGAATGGTCGAAATGTAGATAACATGCTAGTTCCGATTCGACAGGGCTGTTGTCTGAATTTTCTGATACCATTGCGCGGGTGCGACGCCAGATTATTAGATGTAACAAGTAGAAAAAGAGTTAGTCGGGTTGTTGTGATAAAATTATGGGAGGCACCTATCTTGTCCCGGAATATTAGGGAGGTGCATTGTTATTCCAGAATGGCAGCCAAGGCTAATCTATGTAGTTTTATTAAAATATGTCCATAAAAACATGTAATATTAAAAAAGGAAAATAAAATAGAAGTATTATTTAAAATATATGGCGAGAAGTACAGAATTTTCGTCATTATTACAGGAATGTTAGCCTCTTTTACTATGGTTTTGTCTGGAACCATTGTCAACGTTGCAGTGCCCGACGTGATGGGGGCGTTCGGGGTCGGCCAGAGCGAGGTTCAGCTCATGGTGACTGCCTTCATGATTGCGATGACGACTGGGCAACTGCTGAACGCCTGGCTCGTCGCCGTGGTGGGCCAGCGTTGGGGATTTCTTGGTACCTTAATTCTTTTTACTTTTGGCAGTTTTATCTCTGGGGCGGCGGAAAATTTTGACATGGTGGTGTTCGGCCGTGTGCTGCAGGGGACAGCGGCTGGGGTGATCCAGCCGCTGATCATGGTAACGATCTTTCAGGCCTATCCTGAGGGCAAACGAGGCGGAGCACTCGGTGTATACGTTATGGGTTTGGTTGGTGCCGCTTCGGTCGGTCCGCCACTCGGCGGTATTGCTATCGAGCTTTTCAATTGGCGGTACATTTACTATGCGCCGCTGGTCCTCGTCGCGGCAGCGGCTCCGCTGGGCGCACTCTTCATGCCGAACGAACGCAGCGAGAACCCGCCGAGGTTCGACTGGTTGGGTTATATTCTGATTGGTATTGCGCTTTACTGCTTGATGACCGGTGTCTCGAACGGGCCGCGCGAGGGATGGAGTTCTGACAACATCGTTTCGCTGCTGGTCGGCGGCGTAGTGGCACTTTTTGCTTTCATCCAGTCGCAACGTCGTGAAGCTGCATCGATGCTTGACTTATCGCTCTTCCGTAACCGCATGTTTTTGATGGCTGTTATCGTAACGTGTTTCTCTGCGGTCGGTAATTTTGCATCAGTCTACGCAGTTCCCGTCGCTGCGCAGATCGTGCAGAATATGACACCCTTTGAGGCCGGTATGGCACTTATGCCGTCTATGATGTTGGCCATGTTAATAATGCCGATTAGCGGCCGCCTATCCGATAAAATCCCGCCACATACTGCCATAATTACCGGATTTGTATTCTTGTCCGCAGGCATAGTTCCGTTCGCCTTTGCCGACGCAAACACATCCTTCATGATGATCATGCTCTATGGCCTTATCGGCCGCTGGGCGACTGCATTCGTGCAGCCTTTCATTATGAATACGGCGCTGCAGTCGTTGCCGCCGGAAAAGCTTAACGCCGGTGGCGGCACGCTGAACTTTGCGCGCCAGCTGGTTGGTTCCCTCGGCACTAATATTTGGGTCGTCTTCGTTGACCGGCGGATCGAATATCACGCGGTCAACCTGACAGCCACACAAAGCGCTTCGAACGCGACTAGTGTGGAACTGCTGCGCAGTGTCGGACAAATCTATCGTGAGGCTGGCGTACCGGAAGCGGTTCAACAGGCTGGCGGGCTTCACTACCTTGGACAGATCATTGAGGCGCAGGCCAATGCTTTCGCCTTTCAAGACGGGTTTTGGGTTCTCGCAGTGTCCTATGCTGTTGGTATCATTCCTGCTTGGTATCTTGGGCGGGCGTATAAGCTTCGGAATAAGAAATAGCGAAATATGTTGGCAATAATTCGTGATATCTCTCGGAGAAATTGTGGAATAAATTTTTCTTGGGGGAAAGGAGGGCGGAATGGCGTCGCCAGCTATCTGCAGTGCGGACATACGGCCGTAGACCTACTTAAGGCACGTCAAACTCAGAGTATCCTACAGCGCGATCTTGACGAGCTCAGATAATTCGGTTGTTAACGTCGCCTAACCTCTTACTGGGTTGTAGTTACGAAACTAACACCTTTCCGCAAAATCGTCCGATGCTTTCGATGGCCTGCTCAGCCTCTTTTAAAATATGTGCGCTGCCGTGCCAGCCGTGGAACATGTCCTCCCAGACCTCATATTCGACGTCAACTCCGGCGGTTCGCGCTTTCTCAGCGAAGCGTCGGCTGTCGTCGAGCATGCTTTCAGCCGAACCGACCTGAACGAGCATCGGTGGCAGCCCTGCGAGGTTGCCGAATAGGGGGGAGGCGAGTTGCGTTTTCGCGGATGCTCCAGCGAGATACAATTTAGCCATACGGTCTAGATAGGCCTTGCAGATCACTGGGTCGCTGTCGGCATTAGTATGCATTGTTTCACCGGATTGCGTCATGTCGGTCCACGCGCTTATCGGCACTGCTCCCGCCGGATAAGGCTCTCCTTTCTCCTTCAGCTTAAGGAGTAGGGCGAGTGTGAGGCCGCCCCCCGCCGATATTCCGCCAATCACAATATCCTCAGGGGCAATACCTTGGCCAAGCAGCCATTTATAAGCGGTGTAGGTATCGTCTATCGCGGCTGGGAAGGCATGCTCCGGCGCTAGTCTGTAGTCGATAGACAAACAACGCATGCCGGAGACATCCGATATTCGGGCCCCGGTCGAGCGGGTTGCTTTAGCTGAACCACGATAGTAACCGCCACCGTGTATGAACAAAAACACCCTGCCTGAGGTTGTTTCACCGCAGGATATCCATTCCGCAGGTACGCCGTCCGCATTGATGTTTTTCCATTCCGCGCCCTCTAAAAGCGGGATAGCAGCGCCTCCAGCACGATGCTCGTCGCGCAGCTCCTGGATTGACTTCTCGTCGGAATATGGATTGGCGCGCTTCGTGGCGAGGATCTTCTCAAGGGCAGGGCTAATAGTCATAAAAATACTCCTTGCGGGGTTAACCGAGATTGCGGCGGTAGAGTGCGATCAAGCGCTCCCAATGGCGTTCGGCAGCTTGATTGTCATAACACCAGCGCTCAGGGAAGGCGAAGCCGTGATGGACACCTGGATAGATCTCTAACTCACCCTTGCTTCCAGACGCATCGAACAGCTTTTTTAGTTCTGCGACCATCTCGGGCGGCGCGAGATCATCGTGCTCGGCGCAGGAGATGTAGAGTTCTCCCCTAGTTTGGCCGAGGTTGAGATGTGGGCTTTCTTCTGCGTCACTAACTAGCCAGGTGCCGTAGAAGGACGCGGCGGCGGCGACCCGGTCAGGAAAGCGAGCGGCAGCCGCTAGCGAATAGGGCCCGCTCATGCAGTAACCGTGGGTACCGATGGGTCCAGGTTTTGCCGCCGTGTCTGCATCGACATAAGCCAAAATGTCTTCAAAATCCGTCATCATTGGCGGGATTGTCATCTTTGTTCGCACCGCACGCATGCGGACGTTCTCCGCACTATCCTTCTCGAGAACATCAGCTCCAAATTTAGTATCGAGCCCAGCACGATAGTATAGGTTGGGCAGGACCACGTAATAGCCGACTGACGCGAGCCGCCTCACCATGTGATATAGTTCATCACGGATGCCAGGGGCATCCATAAGGAACAAGACAACAGGATGCGGGCCGCATCGTTCTGGCCGACAGAGGAAGGTCTCCATCTCACCGTCGCGGGTCTTAAGGTTGAAGGTTTCCTCAATCATGGCGGTTCTCCGGTATGCACCGAGTAATGGACAACTAAATCTAAACCAGCGGCGGCATCAGGAAACGGGCGATGTGGGGCGGCCTAAATTTACTCCTGAACTTAGCCGGAAATAATCGAATTTTTGGCACTATCTTTCGTGACGTATTTAGTGCAGACTTTATGCAGTGGTGAAACAATCGAAAGGAGGTGATCTGATGTCTCGAATGTGTGTCCGTGCGATGGGTTTAGGTGTACTGCAAGGACGGATGAGCAACCTCTCCGTTTCTCGCTGAATTTGCCGATCAAAAGTTTTGGGCCTTGTCGCACGGCCCATTCAGAAAGGCGGTCCCTCTCGGGGCCGCCTTTCCCATTTCTTGTTCCGGCTGTTAATCTTGGTTAGTTGGAGTTCCCCTTAAGCAGGTGCGATGCAGGATGCGCGGATAGATTTCCGCATTGAAGTTCGCTTCTGCCCGATGCAGAAGACATCTGTTATCCCACATCAGCATGTCGCCCAAGCGCCAGGAGTGCCGGTACTGGTAGTGCGTTTGCGTCGCATGTTCCTCAAGGCGGAGGACAAGCGCCCGGCCTAGCTCGAATGGCATCCCTTCGATATGTGAGGCGTGCATGCCCACGAAAATGGCGGTCCGACCCGTCTCCGGATGGATGCGGGCGAGTGGATGGGCGTTCTCTGGTGCGTCGGAGAGCTCTTCCCTCGACATTACACGACCTGTATTCTCGCGCGAAAGCTTCCAGCTGTGCACAACTCGAAGGTCGGATATCTCTGCTTTTGTTGCGTCGTCCAGTCCTTCATAAGCGGCATACATGTCACTGAAGACCGTATCGCCTCCTTTTGGTGGCAGCGTAACCGCGTGCAGGATCGTCGCCATCGATGGTGCCGGTCGGAACGATTTGTCAGTATGCCATTGGTCGGAACGCAATCGGCCTATAGGCTTACCATCGTCACCGAGGTTACTGACAATGTGGACCAACGGGAGATCGTCAGTCCCACGATTTCGAGCGGTATGCCGCTCGAGCGGACCGAATTGTTCCGTAAAGGTAACCTGCTGTTGCTTCGTTAGTTTTTGGCAGCGAAATACCAGTAGGCGATATTTGAGAAACGCTGCATAAATGCGGTCGCGCAGCGCCGCATCCAATGGATGAGAGAGGTTAAGGCCTGTCACCTCTGCCGCCATGTGGCTCGAGAGAGGAGTGACCGCTAGCCCGTCACTATTAGTTAGCTTAATTTTTGTCGTGTTGGCGTTCAATTTGTCGGTTCGTCAATTAAAGTATTTACTTTATCCACGTCACAGAAGTCGTGTTTGCGCCAGCTTCGGCAAGGGTGGAGCATTCCGTGCCTTCACCTCAACGCATTCCGCGCGTCTTTGGGTTTTGGTAAATTGAATAAGGGTCTATGCTCTGGTTTTACGTGCTTAATCATATATGAATTTTGACAAGGCCTCTCGACGAAGATGAAATCGTTTAGTGAAATGAATTTCTCGAAGAGCGGAGCAGCCATATGTTTCGGATTTGGATGATTAGCCGTGTTTGTCTATTATTGATTAATTGTAAATTATCACGCGTTAAGGGAGAGCATCATGTCGAACGCTGACAAGGAATTTGGGTTTGCGGAACCATTCGACCTACCGATCCCTTATCTGCACCGAATTCGCACATTTTATAAGACCCTCGGTTACGGCAAGCCGTATCGTTGGGCTCAATATAGTGATGTACCCTTTACGGCGTTAAGCAAGCCGCTTGCAGAAAGCCGCGTTGCTTTAGTGACAACGGCCGCGCCTTATCAGCCGGACAAAGGGGAACAAGGACCAGGGGCGCCATACAACTCAGCTGCGAAATTTTATACCGTTTATTCTGGCAGCACTGAAAGCGAACCAGACTTGCGCGTTTCACATATTGGTATTGATCGCAAGCATACCACGGCGGAGGACATGCGCAGCTGGTTTCCGTTGAAGCAGTTGAAACGCTTCGCCAGCGAAGGCATGATCGGTAGTATTACTGATCGTTTTTATGGAGCCCCAACCAATCGTAGCCAAAAACGCACCTTAGGGGTTGACTGTCCAGAAATTTATGAACGAATTAGAGAGGATGGCGGCGATGTCGCCGTCATTGTCGCCAATTGACCGGTGTGCCATCAGACCGTGAGTCTGATAGCAAGACACCTCGAAGAGAACGGTATCCCTGCTGTGGTAATGGGCTGTGCGAAGGATATAGTTGAGCAAGTAGGCGTGCCGCGCTTTCTGTTCAGTGATTTCCCACTGGGTAACCCGGCTGGCAAGCCGAACGACACTAATTCACAAGCCTTCACCATGAAACTTGCGCTGCGGGTACTTGAGACGGCAGTGGGTCCGCGCACTACTGTACAATCACCGTTGAGATGGTCCGATGACGCAGCATGGAAACTAGATTTTAGTAATATTGAGCAGCTCTCTGAAGAAGAGATCGCTCGACGGAAGGCTGAATTCGACCGTAACAAGCAGATCGCTAAAGACCGCCGTGAGCAGGATATAAAGCCCGCTGCCGCAGCTGAATAACGATGTGATTACTTGATTTTACAAACTGATCAACGTGCTTCCTTCACGTATGTTGTTGCTGCTTCCTTGATAGGGTTGCAGCTTCCCTGAATGGTAACGAAATGGCACTCGGCTTAAACAATTTTGTGGCAGTGGGGATCGTCTATCGGCTGGGGTCGATGCATTGATAAAGTATTGATATCGTCAAACTGACGAAGAACAATTTAATATACCCAAGCATTGTTCTTCAATTTGCCACCATCGTCGTTCGGCATGGCGTGGTATGGTTAAAGTGACATTACTATCCAAGTCTAAGCGATTCGCAAGTTTAGCAAAACCGTTCTACCAATGGGAGTAATGCGTCGATGGAATTCAGGTAAATAACTTGTCAAGGCGATCTGAATGAAAGAAAATTAAGTGTTTTGTTTCAATAATTTACGTAAATTTAGGAGATTTATTATTGGTCTGGTGCGTTATAGCGTTTCCTTCAGTTGAACGCCCCGGTCCCTCCGGCGTAGTTTGTGTACTCCCATCGCAACCGCCGGGGCGAGTGCATGAGCGAACAGGCGAGCGTATTGATTTCCGACGAAGACGAAATGATGGACGCAGTAAAACCGCTCGGTACAGGTATTTTGCCGTCACACGCCATCCGCGAACTTGTTCGCGCTAAGGCCATTCAGGGCGTCGAGGACGTTTCTGCAGACCAAGTTCAACCAGCGAGCATTGACCTTCGCCTCGGCTCGACCGCGTACCGCATGCGGGCCAGTTTTCTGCCAGGCAGCCGGGCTACAGTGGAAGACAAAATCCGTGACTTCGGTATGCACGCTATCGATATCAGTGACGGCGCGGTGTTGGAGGTCGGTTGTGTTTACATCGTTCCGTTGCTCGAATATCTGGCCCTACCAACACGGGTTTGGGGGCTTGCCAATCCGAAAAGCTCTACCGGCCGCATCGATGTCCTTACTCGTGTGCTGACCGATTACACCGAAGTCTTCGATAAAGTGAAGGAAGGTTATCACGGTCGTCTCTATGCGGAAATTGCGCCGCGTACCTTCAGTGTTGTAGTGCGAAAAGGCGCGAAACTCAGTCAGCTTCGTCTGCGCCGTGGATCCGAGACGCTGAGTGCCGCCATGCACCACCGCTTGCATGAAGAATTCCGTCTTGTCGACCGCGATCTTGACAAAAAAGGGCCGTTTAAGGGGATCCCTCTAACCGTAGATTTGCAGGGTGCGATGACAGATGGTCTCCTAGGATTTCGCGCGCGGCAACATGCGGATCTGATAGACATCGATAACATCGGTTATTATGAGCCGATTGATTATTGGGAGCCAATCTTTGCCAACGAACATAAATACATAATTTTGAATCCGGGTGATTTCTACATTCTTGCTTCGACGGAAGCAGTCAATGTGCCGCCGCAATACGCCGCCGAAATGGTTGCCTACGACACGTTAATTGGCGAATTTCGGGTTCATTATGCGGGTTTTTTTGATCCGGGTTTCGGATATGCAGAAAGCGGAGGCGCGGGCTCGCGGGCAGTTCTCGAGGTCCGTTCTCACGAGGTTCCATTCCTGGTTGAGGAAGATCAAGTTGTAGGTTCCTTGCTCTACGACAAGCTGACAGATGTGCCAGACAAGGTATATGGTGCCCGTATTGGTTCCTCCTATCAGCGCCAAGGGTTGGCGCTCAGCAAGCATTTTAAGCCGTTCGCCTGAGTGGGCGTCGGTGTCCTCGCGATAACGAAAGGTAGAGCCGTGGACAACCCATTAATGGGACGCTCAGTCCCCCGTTTGGAAGATCATCGATTTCTAACTGGAGCAGCAACATATGCGGACGATTTAAACGTCGAGGGGCAAGCTTGGGGCGTTGTGGTGCGATCCCCGCATGCGCACGCGGCAATCAAGAGCATCGATCTAAGTCCCGCTCTTGAGATGTCGGATATTATCGGCGTGTACACTGAGGCGGACCTTGCCGATGATGGCATTGGACATTTGCCGTGCAGCGCGGAATTGCCGATAGAAGCAGGTCTGTATGTACCGCCCCGTCCAGCTCTAGCGCGCGAGTATGTTCGATATGTAGGTGACCAGGTCGCGTTTGTAGTGGCAGAAAATCAGGAAGCGGCGGCAGAAGCCGCAGAACAGGTTATCATTGAATATGAAACCTTACCGGCCGTTGTAGACGGGTACGCCGCACTTGAAGACGGTGCACCGCAAATCTGGGAGGGTGCACCCGGGAATCTGATTTTTCGATTTCCAAAAGGTGATAAAGCCGCGACAGAAAAGGCGATAGAGGGCGCCGTGCATGTGGTTGAGCTCGATATCGTTAATAACAAGATCTCCGCGGTGCCTATGGAGCCGCGTTCAGGGATCGCCCAATATGATGTATCGAATGAGACCTACACGCTAATGTGCTCTGCGCAGGGTTTGCATGGAATTCGAGGGCCTCTTGCCAAGACGATCCTAAAGGTGCCAGAGGAAAAACTTGAGATTATAGCGCCAGATGTTGGTGGCGGGTTCGGGCTCAAGAATTTTGTTTATCCCGAATGGGTCTTGTTGCTCTGGGCCGCTCGAAAACTTGGCCGTCCGGTAAAGTGGACAGGAGAGCGTGGCGAAGAGTTCGCGGCTGCTACGCAGGGACGGGGTATTCGGGCACAGGCGAGGCTAGCGCTTGACGCTGACGGTAAATTCCTGGCCTTGGACGCTGTCATGTTAGCTGATTTAGGCGCTTATCTATCAGGTGCATCACCGGGGGCTTCTACTCGTGCCGCGTTGACGGCAATGGGAGGGGGTTATGCCGTCCCTAAGATTTATACTGAATCGCGTGGAGTGTTCACGAACACCGCCCCGGTCGACGCCTACAGGGGCGCTGGTAAACCCGAAGCCAACTACATTACAGAGCGTTTAATTGAAGCTGCTGCGCGGCGGTTAGGTTTCGATCCGGTTGAGTTGCGCCGTAAGAACGCTGTTGTTGATTTTCCCTACGATACTGCGCAAGGTTTGACGTTTGATTGCGGTCGTTTTGGACCAAACATCGACGATATTGTTGAGCTTATAGATCGAGATGGATTTGTGGCCCGACGAGCGGAATCCAAGGCTAATGGTAAATTACGGGGACTTGGAATTGGATGTTTTCTGGAGACGTCGCGTGGCGCGCCGCAAGAGGGTGCCGAAGTAATTTTCGCCGCTGATGGCAAAATTGAACTTCGCGTCGGCACGGAAAGTAATGGGCAGGGTCACGAAACATCATACAAGCAAATTGCGGCTGATCGTTTCGATCTTACTATGGATGAATTTCGATATGTACAGGCGGATACGCGTGAGATACGGATAGGATTTGGGCACGGCGGTGCACGCTCCATGCATATGGGCGGTGGCGCAATGATGCAAGCGATCGACGGAGTTTTGGAGAAAGCGAAACCGATCGCGGCTCGCTTGCTGCAGACGGATCCCGAGGATTTAGCATATTCGAATGGCGCATTTTCAGTTGCAGCGAGTGGGCAATCGATGAGCCTAGTCGATTTAGTAAAGGAAGTGGGCGATGGCAGGTTAGACACATTCGTTTTTAATGAGGATGTTCCGTTTACTTTTCCGAACGGTTGTCAGGCCGCAGAGGTTGAGATTGACCTCGAGACCGGCGAGGTGGCCCTAATTCGTTATATAGTAGTTGACGATTATGGTAACTTGATCAATCCGATGTTGACCATCGGTCAAGTACAAGGCGGCCTGACACAGGGTATAGGACAGGCGCTGGGCGAAATCTGCACCTACCAAGTGGAATCGGGCCAGCTTTTGGCAGGCTCGATGATGGACTATTGGCTGCCAAGAGCGAGTCAGCTTCCTGATTTTGAAATACATCTTAAGGAAGACACGCCGACGACTGCAAACCCCTTGGGAGTGAAGGGCTCTGGACAGGCCGGGTGCATCGGTGCGCCGCAGACGATTGTTCACGCCGTGCTCGACGCTCTTGCGCCGCTGGGCGTCGATGACATTGATATGCCTATGACGAGCGAGATAGTTTGGAGGACGATACGGGATGCGCGCAACTAGATGGCGTCCGTTCACGAAAAATTATTGATGCCTAAATAATTCTAACTTCCGCTCCGGGTTTTTACCTGCTTTGGGATGACGAGGATGAATGAAAAAATTTCAAGTTCGAGTGCTCACTGGCTACCTCTGTGCGGCCCCCAACGGTTAATAGTGAACGCCGGGCCTAAGAGTACTATACGGAGAATTGATCGGTTTGCGCTGTAACGGACCGGTGCGATTGCTACTAATGTGGTCTCCGAAGTTGGATCGAAATGCTCGTGGTAGTGTGTGGTGCTCTTCGACACGATGATGTCTAGGTCCTAAAGAGTGACACCGGAACTCTCGAAGACGGATTGCTCGCGCGTCTGCACACGATGGCTTTTTGCTGCGACTTAGATGCCGCCGATGGAAAGGGCAAGGCGGAAAGGCTGAAATTGTAGCCTCTGCCCTCTACTACCGGACCGACCGTTGATGCGCCTCATTCAGCAAACTCTTCCAGAAATTAGTTTCCTCGAAATATGGCGGGTCGATCCTGGGATTAGAAAATCTTTCGAAACCCTATGTAAAGTCAGCGATCGCAATTCGGCCTATTTTTTGAGCTAACCTGCCTTTCGATAGATGTTCGATTCTGATTAGCGTGCGGAATAACCGCCGTCGACAGGCATGGCGACACCAGTCACGAAGGATGACGCATCGCTCGCGAGAAACGCTGCAACTTCCGCGACTTCTTCGGGTCGGCCTAGTCGCCCAATAGGATGTAGGTCAACGAGAAATTCCCGACCGTTATCATGCGCGAGGCGTTCGGCGATGATCGGGGTTTCGATATAACCAGGACAGACTGCGTTCACCCTAACGCCTTTTTTGCCGAAGGCGATGGCAAATTGCTTGGTGAGACCGACAACGCCGTGTTTGCTGGCGACATAAGAACTAACGCCCTCGAGCATGGTGCGATTATCAGCATAATCAACGGGTCTCATAAGTGCACCGAGACCCGCGACCGATGACGTGTTGACGATAGTGCCTTTACCTTGTGCGGCCATGATCGGGCAGGCGTGGAGCAAGCCATAATAGACACCCGATAGATCAATTGAGGTCGTTGTATCCCAATCTTTTCCGGCGACACCCGCATTGTTCATCAGAACGTCGATTCGTCCGAAATCGTGCTGGGTCTTGGTAAGAGCATCCTCGACGGCTCTTTCGTCAGCTGTGTCGAGTGCATTGGCGAGGGCTGTGGCACCTTTTTCCTCCGCGCGTGCGGCTGTGGCCTGGGCGGTCTGCTCATTGATGTCGGAGCAGATTACGGTCGATCCTTCCGCCGCAAGTTTCAGGGCCATAGCTTGGCCGATCCCGGAACCGGCGCCAGTGATGAACGAAATATGACCTTCGAAAGTAAGCATGGGATAAAATCCTCTCAATTGTGTATTAAGACGTTAACGGGTGCGATCTAAAGCGTCCAACGCGCCTCGCTGCGAGAGGTGACTTGTTAAAGGCTTACGCTACATCGCTGGCAAACAAAAATTTTGTCAAAAGGGAAATTAGGTCATGGAATATCGCATGCTGGGGAACTCATCACTATCAGTCTCGCCACTCTGCTTTGGGTGTAACGTTTTCGGCTGGACCGCGGACGAGGAGATGTCTTTCAGACTGCTCGATGGCTGGGTTGATGCTGGGTTCAACTTTATCGACACGGCGGATGTCTATTCCCGATGGCACGACGGCAACGTGGGTGGTGAATCTGAGACTATTATCGGCAAGTGGCTGGAACGCAGCGGGAAGCGCAACAGGGTTGTTCTGGCCTCCAAGTTCGGCATGGACATGGGTGAGGACAAGGTAGGCCTTTCACCAGACTACATGATAAGAGCTATTGAGGATTCTCTGCGCCGGCTCAAAACCGACTACATAGATCTTTATCAATCCCACAAGGATGACGAAGGCACACCCATTGAAGCGACGCTTGAGGCTTATGCAAAGCTTATTGAGCAGGGTAAGGTACGTGAGATAGGCGCCTCGAATTTTTCTGCGCGGAGACTTAAGTCAGCGCTGGATGCGAGCAAAGAAAGTGGGCTACCACGTTATCAAAGCCTGCAGCCACTTTACAGCCTGGTGGAGCGGGACACCTACGAAGGTGAGCTGGAGGACCTATGCGCGTCAGAGAACGTTGGTGTGATTGGGTTTTACTCACTCGCCAGCGGTTTCCTGACAGGCAAGTACCGCTCCAAAGCGGATATGGAAGGACGCATTCGCGCCCCACGGGTTGAAAAATACGTTAACGAAGGTGGTTTCCGGGTGCTCGATGCCTTGGAGGAGGTGGCGAGTAAGCACGATGCCAAGATGGGACAAGTTGCACTCTCCTGGCTCGTCGCACGGCCAAGTATCACTTCGCCCATTGCCAGCGCAACGGACATGGATCAACTGGCGGAACTGACGGCGGCTGCAGAATTGGCTCTCGATGCTGAAGATATTGCTAAAATTGACAGAGCCAGCCGATGAGCAGGTAAAAGGTTTGTTTCTGTTGACGAGCGGCAGAATTCAGCCGCACTGATGTCATAACCTTTCATTGTTAGGGTCATTGTGAGATGGACCAACGCGGGCTCATTGCTCACAACGTTGTCCGAGGGTGCTTCGTCCAAAGGTGAGGCTGCGATCAGTATCTAAGGGCTTACAAGTGGGTAGAAGGGGGCCGTTGCAATCGAGGTAGTCCCGGTCAGTTGTATAACTAAAGAAAATCAGCGGCTATTTAATTCCGGTAGGCCCGATAAACCATCAAGCATACTGGCGAAGGCAGGGCGAAATTTTTATCGATCAAAAGCTAGAGGTTTAGAACTTCGGCAGAGATTATCCTAAGTTCAAGGATATGGAGATCTTAGGTATTCTTGCAGGTTTCTAGTCGTGGTAGTAAGGCCTCTTTTCTTCAGTGGATATTACTGGATGATACGGAGGTTTTGATGAATTGACCCATTGCTCCGCGCTAATCCAAGGGCTTAATTCCAGAAGTTTTAAACCGATTATATACTTCGAGCGGGATGAAGATGATTAAAAGATCTAACCTATCAGGCCATCATCGTCGCGCGCAATCGCGACGATTGAAGAGCGTGGTACGGTGTTATCCCCGTCGGGGAAATGACTGTCGCCTCTTTCTCCGGGGTGTTGAATGCCGACGAACATTGTTTTGCCATTTGCACTCCAAGTTATGCCGGTGACCTCGCACTCTTTTGGGCCTACTAGAAAACGCTTGATTTCGCCTGATGCAGGATCACCAGCTAGCATTTGGTTGTTGCCCTGCCCTGCGAAATCGCCTTCGTTGCTATAGTTTCCGTCGGTCTGAATCCACAACAGGCCATTATTATCGAACGCAAGGCCATCCGGTGAATTGAACATATTATCGACCGAGATGTTTTCGGATCCGGCACGGGCGTCCTTGTGAACCGTTGGATTGCCTGCGACGGCGAATAAATCCCAGTCGAAGTTGGCCGACGCATGATCGCCGCTGGTAGGTCGCCATCGGACAATTTGGCCGTACTTGTTGCTGGTGCGCGGATTTGGGCCTCCGACTGGCGTGGGGTCACCTCCCTTATTCGGTTTAATGCCGCGGTTCTTATTGTTTGTGAGACAACAATATACCTCTTCCTTCAGAGGGTCGACGCAAATCCATTCCGGGCGGTCCATGGTTGTTGCCTTTACTGCAGAGGCCGCTAGGCGTGTGTGAATACATATCTCTGCCTGACTTGCCATGCCGGTCGTCGCTCGACTGAGTTCCAGCCACCGCCCCTCACCGTCATCCTCGAATTTGGCGGCATAGAGAGAACCACTGTCGAGCAGAGTATCAGTATCCTCGTCGTTAGCGTAACGTCTGTCGCTAATAAATTTATATAGGTATTCACCTCGTTCATCGTCGCCCATATAAACGACGATGCGACCATCTGCGGCAAGCGTGACTTCTGCGTTCTCGTGCTTGAAGCGGCCGAGGGCTGTCCGTTTCCGGGGTCGTGAGCTAGGGTTTAGCGGATCAATTTCTACAATGTAGCCATGTCGATTGGGTTCGTTTGGATGTAATGAGATGTCGAACCGTTCATCGATATTTGCCCAGGCATAGCCGCGATCTTTGTTGCCGATACCGTAGCGTGTCAACTCCATCGAAGGCTGGTAATTTGCGTTGCTGGCAGAGAAGTAGCCGTTGAAATTTTCCTCGCAGGTTAGGTAGGTGCCCCAGGGTGTGCGTCCATTGCCACAATTATTAAAAGTACCACGTGCGACATCGCCGTGCGGATTCTGCGCCGTCTTCAATAAATCGTGACCGCGTGCCGGGCCGGTGATATCGATCGGCGTATCGGCGGTCACCTTTCGATTGTAAGGAGAATCGAGGACGATTTGCCATTTGTCATCTTGGTGTTTGATCTCGAAGATACTGACGCCATGGGCTGCCTTCCCCTTGCGGATATCGTCTGCGTTCTGGGGCAATTTCGTTGTTCGGTTACCATATATTATGCTGTGGTTGCATGACTCGTTGTTTACCGCCAGTACGCTGTGCGCACCGTCCTGGAAGAACGACATGCCGTCATTGTTGTCGCCAATGGCGCGTTCCTGGCTGCTGCCTGTCCCGCGTGTTTCGTAATCGAAGGGGCTACCGTCAGACCAAAGGGGATCACCCCAACTGGCGACGACGTGCCAATTATACCCTCGAGGGACAGTCACTGTGTCCAGACGGTTTGTTGGCACTGTTTCGAACAAGAGGCGATTTTTTGATTTTGCGTTAATCGTACCTGGCGCGGTTGTTCCGAAAATGGACGCTATTGATCCGAAAGCAGTTCCGGTGACGAGGAACTTGCGTCGTGAAAGTGCTTTATTAGCAAGCTTTGTAAACGTTGGCTGATTTATTGATGCCATTGCGGATAGAGCTTTGGTCATTCGTTGGTCTTGGGTCATATCGTGTTACCAAATTAAAAACCATTCCCTCCCTTAACCACGCAGTGGACGGCGCAAATTAACCTCAGGTTAAACTGTTCCATTTCATCTTGGCAAAATTAAATTTTGCAATTCTTTATAGGCTCGCCCTCGATGTAATCGCGATCGTTTGCTATAGCAAAACGCAACGCTAGATTTTTCTGTCATGTAAGTGTTTATCTTAGGAGGAGTGCTATTATGGCCGGCAAGACGCTATTTGAAAAAATCTGGGACCGCCATGTAATAGCTGAACGAGAGGGTGGGCAGTCTCTTGTCTATATCGACCGACACCTTTGCCACGACGGTTCCTTCAATGCATTTGGTCAGTTACGGGAGCACGACCGGGAAGTTCGTCGGCCATCTCAGACCTTCGCGACACCAGACCATTACACTCCGACCAAGTCGGCGGACCTACGTGACGTGCCGGATCCGCGTGCGCATGAGATTGCGACGGCGATTGATAAGAATTGCGGCGATTTCGGAGTGACACTGTTCCCCTGGGGAGACGAACGCCAGGGCATTGCCCATGTTGTCGGTCCGGAACAAGGTATTACGATGCCCGGTATTACGCTTTGTTGCGGCGATAGCCATACCTCGACGCATGGTGCGTTGGGCTGTATTTCATTTGGCATTGGAGCCTCGGAAGTGGCGCATGTGATGGCAACTCAATGCATCTGGCAGCGGCGTCCGAAGACGATGCGAATTAAGGTTAACGGAAAGATAGGCTTCGGAGTTTCGGGAAAGGACGTGATAATTGCGATCATCCGACAAATCAGCGCAGCTGGTGGAACCGGTCATGCCATTGAATACGCTGGCTCGGCTATTCGAGGGTTGTCGATGGAAGGGCGCCTCACGCTTTGCAACATGACGATCGAGGCTGGGTCCCGGATCGGCATGGTTGCGCCGGATGATGCCACATTGAATTATGTGGAGGGTCGACCCTATGCGCCACAGGGCTCTGCATGGGAAAAGGCGGTCGATTTCTGGCGATCTCTACCCTCGGATGAAAATGCTGTATTTGATGCCGAACACACTGTCGATGGTGACGCGATTGCGCCGATGGTGACGTGGGGCAATTCCCCACAATGGGCAGCGCCAGTGACCGATGTAATACCCGACCCTTACGGAGAAGCGGATGCGGAAAGACGTGCGGAAATGGAATCGACACTTGATTATATGGATCTCAAACCCGGCACACCGATTTCTGATATCGCAGTAGACAAAGTGTTCATCGGTTCGTGCACCAACGCGCGGATTGAAGATCTTCGAGCAGCTGCTAAGGTTGCTAGAGGTCGGCATGCGGTTGTCTCTACGCTAATCTCGCCCGGTTCTGGCTTGGTCAAACGGCAGGCAGAAGCGGAGGGTCTCGATAAAGTTTTCACCGATGCCGGTATGGAATGGCGCTTACCGGGTTGTTCCATGTGCGTCGGCATGAATGGTGATCTGTTGGAACCGGGTGAACGCTCGGCTTCGACCAGCAACCGCAATTTTAGGGGGCGCCAAGGACAGGGCAGCCGGACGCATCTTGTCAGCCCCGCAATGGCCGCTGCGGCTGCCGTTACCGGCACGTTCACCGATGTTCGCAAACTGATGGAGGACTAAAACATGGAGGCCTTCACGACTTTCGAAGGGATAGGCATTCCCATCGACATCATCAACTGTGATACAGACCAGATCATCCCGGCGCGATTTCTTCGTAAAGACCGCAATGACCCGGAAATGGCGAGTTTTCTTTGGCACGATCTACGGAAAAATCCTGATTTTATCTTTAATAAGCCGCCTTTTAGCGAAGGCAAAGTAGTTGTCGCTGACATCAATTGGGGCTGCGGTTCATCTCGTGAGGGTGCCGTTTATGCGCTGAATGCCAATGGTATCCGCGCCATTGTAGCTCCCAGTTTTGGCGACATTCATTATAACAATTGCCTTAAATGGGGGGTCCTGCCGGTGCGATTGACTCGTAAAGATTGTGATACGTTGCGCCGCCAATTGCATGACGACCCAGGCGTTCAGATTGCTTTTGACCTCGATGCGCAGAGTGTGACTGGGCCTGACGGTGCAAGCTACGGCTTCGAAATCGACCCATTCGACAAATACCGTATGCTGAACGGTCTTGACGATTATGGTGTGACCCGGGAATACGACAAAGACTTCGAAGCTTTTGAAGCAAGGCATAAAGTGGAATACGACTGGCTTTACGATAATACCTGAGAATCAAGCAGACAAAGAGAGGACGCATGGCCAGAAAGACGCTGTTTCAAAAGGTGTGGGACAATCACGTGGTCGTCGCCCGAGACGATGGTAAGACGCTGCTCTATGTGGACCGACAATTACTGCCTGATTGGCAGCACCGAGCTTATGACGCCCTAGTTGAGCAAGGCCGCACGGTACGCAAGCCGAAACAGAATTTTGCGATGCCCGATCACAGCGTGCCGACCACCGTGACGAAGGTGGATGAGATCGTCGAGGACGTGATGCGGATTCCAGTCGAGGAATTGGAGCGGCATTCCAAGAACTTTGGCGTTGTCCATTTTGATTTGACCGATGAACGTCACGGCATCGTTCATGTTGTGGGGCCAGAGCAGGGCATCACCGTGCCTGGATTGATCGTTGTCTGCGGTGATTCTCATACTTCTACCAATGGTGCGCTCGGCTGCATTGCGTTCGGTATAGGAACTTCTGAAGTTGAGCACGTACTGGCGACACAGACGATCTGGCAAGAAATGCCGAAGCAGATGCGCATCAAGATTGACGGTAAGCTTGGGTTAGGTGTTAGCGCAAAAGATGTCGTGTTGGCAATCATTGGAAAGATAGGTACCGCTGGCGGCACAGGTTACGCCATCGAATATGCAGGTTCGACGATTTCATCGATGTCGATGGAAGGTCGCATGACGATGAGTAATATGACGATCGAGGCGGGTGCGCGCTTTGGTATCATGCCACCTGACGACACGGCGATCGACTATGTTGAAGGTCGGCCTTTCGCGCCGAAAGGTAAAAAATGGGAGAAAGCGGTTGCGGCGTGGCGCCAACTGCCATCGGATCACGATGCTATCTTCGATCGTGAAGTGGTTCTTGATGGGTCAGAAATCGCGCCGATGGTAAGTTGGGGAACTAGCCCTCAGGATGTTGTTCAAGTTACGGATAGAGTGCCTGACCCCTCAGCAGAGAATGATGCCAATCGACGTGCAGACATGGAAAATGCCCTCAACTACATGGGTTTAAAACCCGGCATGGAAATGACAGATATTGCGGTTGATAAAGTTTTTATAGGTGCCTGCACTAATGCGCGGATCGAAGATTTACGGGCTGCGGCTGAGATCGCGAAAGGTCGCAAAGCGCAGGTGCAAACATTGGTCGTTCCCGGTTCGGGTCTTGTCAAAAAACAGGCAGAGATGGAAGGATTAGATCAGATATTTACTGATGCGGGAATGGAGTGGCGACAGCCGGGTTGCTCGATGTGTTGTGCACTGAATGGTGACATCGTTGGGCCGGGCGAACGCGTCGCCGCCACCAACAATCGTAATTTTCAAGGGCGTCAAGGACCTGGCAGTCGGACCCACTTAGTGAGTCCGACAATGGCGGTTGCTGCGTCGGTGAAAGGCAAAATTTTCGATGTCCGTAAGCTGACGGAAGGAATTTAAACATGGAGCCGTTTACAACCTTTAAGGCTATCGCGGTCCCGATTGATATCCCAAATTGCGATACTGATCAGATCATTCCAGTCCGGTTTGTTAGAATGGCCAGGACTGAACCCGATTATGCGAGGTATTTTTTGCACGACCTGAGGTTTAATGCGGACGGTAGTGGAAAGAACTTTATTTTTAATGTTAGACCCTTCGATCAAGCGAAAATTGTTGTCGCAGACGTAAACTGGGGCTGCGGCTCATCGCGAGAGAATGCAGTATACGCGATGGTCGCCAACGGTATTCGTTCGGTAATTGCTCCATCGATTGCGGACATACACTACAACAACTGTAAGAAGAATGGGGTCGTACCTGTCATGCTTGGCGAGGAGATTTGCGCTACCATGCGGCGGCAATTGCATGAAAACCCAGGCGCTGAAATCAAGATCGATCTCGAAGTACAGAGGGTATCAGCACCCGATGGACGAGAGTTTGAATTCGAAATTGATCCATTTGATAAAAAAAGACTTTTGAAAGGTTTAGACGACATTAGCCTAACCCTCGAATACGCGGAAGAGATAGCCGCGTTTGAAGTTCGTCATGAACATTTAAATGAATGGATATATTAAAGCGGCAAAACCAAAGCGTGTAATCTAAGGACGAAATTTTTACTAATTTGCATCTATTTTTATGGTGAGCGCGGAAACGGTTAGATGTCCGCGTTACACTCCGCCTAAAAGAATTAGCGACGTTTTGTGGCACAATAATATAGTGGCGTATCAGTTGTAGTGGTGTTGACCAAGAGTGCGTGAAGAATATTCCGGATATTTTAAGCTAATCTCTGCTACCTAGTTCGAGTAGCGTGGATAATGCTCGGTGGACCAACAAACAGCCAGCATTGAATGGTTTAGATAACCACTTATCAGATCTGAAAGTCGGAAGTTATGGCCTGAGCCTGGAAGGCACAGTTCGCCACTCAGATACAGCAATTATTAGCTCGAAGTCTATTGGCTTTCGTTGCCGTGTAAGCGGAGATGCCACATGATTGCTAACGCTACTCCTTTTACTCGCGGTAGAAACCAGAGAGATAGTATCACGGTTAGTACCGGCCAGATGGCCCAGTGTATCCAAACTGACGGCGCGTAGGTCGTCTCCACATAGAACAATAAAGGAGCGATGATGTGACCAACGATCAAAATTGTAAAATATGGGGCGATATCATCCGTTCGGATTTCACCAAACCGCGCGTCGCACGCATTACACGTGTCAATCTGCTTGAGATATGCGAAAAAAATATGAGACTGCCCACAACTGGGGCATCTCTTGCGTAAACCCCAGAGTATCGGTTGAACGGGTATTCCTTGACCGCGTTTGTACTCCATCGGCCATGTGCTTAAATCGACTGAGCTGAGGGGGCAACGGAAATACTTCTAGAGCGACAATTTGCCCTAAATTACTCCGCCAATATGAGAAGGCCGTCGACGCCGACGATAGCCTGTTGCTTGACGATAATCGGGTTCACTTCAGCTTCTGCGATCCGGGGGTCGTCGATCAGTGCTAACCGTGACATTGCTGTAACAGCTGTCGCCAATCCGTCGATATCACCTTTCGGCAGACTGCGATATCCGCGGATGATTGCCAGACCTGAGACCTCCTCAATCATCTCATGCGCTTCTTCTAGTGTTACAGGAGCCAATCGCACCGACGCGTCCTTGTAAATTTCAGCTAAGACCCCTCCCATTCCCAAGACTACTGTAGCACCCACCAGAGAATCGACACGATACCCAAGTAGCACCTCTGTCAGACCCGCCTCCATCCGCTGAAGCAAGTATCCCTCGATCGAGGCATAGGGATCGGTACTAGCGATACGAAGTTGGATTGATGCCGTTGCGGTATCCACGCCAGCGCTATCGTTCACGTTGAGAACTACGCCACCGGCATCAGTCTTATGCAACAAATCGGACGAGACAACCTTTACTGCAACGGGATAGCCAATTTCGGCCGCGCCAGCAGGCGCTTCTTCAGCTTCAGTAACGAAGCGCATAGGCGCCTGGGGAATTCCAAGCGCTTCAAAAACGGCACCTGCTTCCTGTTCATTGAAAACACGGTCTCTGCCAGCCTGTAATGCTCTATATACAGCACTTGATGGGGGTTCCTTCACAGTGTCTTTATATGGAGGCCGCCACGAAAGTACGGCGTGCACACTTTCCGCGCAGGCTTCAGGCGTTCCGAACGCAGCGACGCCGGCTTTGGCTAGTAGCCGATAAGCGTCGTCCCCCTCCGGCACAAGAAAGGCGCAGATCGGCTTGCAGCGTCCCCTGCGTTCGATCAATGGTGTTACTGTGAGGTTTGGATTTGATCGGGCGGAGGACCCCACAGCAAAAATAACAAGATCGGTATCTTTGGCCTCCAATGCCTCGTCCAGTATGGCGCCAATCGAGCTGGAGTTTGCATTGCCAAATGTGACATCGATGAGTGGTCCGTTCTGTGGTTGAATGCCATGGGTTGCTGAAAGACGCTGCATGGCCTCCTGACAGAGGGGTCGACAATCTACGCCGAGCAAGCTCAAATTGTCGACGACCATCGCGCCCCCACCACCGGTGGTGGTGACAACCGAGGCCCGCATCGATCGAAGTTTTAGGTTGTTCATGAGCGGGGGTGCCTCATACAGGGCCTCAAAGTGCCGGACCCGAATGATGCCGCTCTTACGAAAGAAAGCGTCGACAGCCTTATCGCTGCCGGTGATTGAACCGGTGTGTGAAGCGGCTACTGCATTGGCTGTTTCAGACCGACCTAGTTTGTAGACTATTATCGGCTTGCCGGCGTCAAATGCGCGGCGGGCCGCAGCTGCGAGCCGATCCGCGTCCCGAATCGTTTCCAGGAACAGCAGTATCGCTTCTGTTTCCTGGTCATCCACTAGTATGTCTGTGAGTTCCGCAACGGTCAGGTCGCATTCGTTTCCAATGGAGACGAGCTTCGCGAAACCGACACCTCGGTCCTCGCCGCGCGAGATGAAGGTTCCGAGAAGGCTGCCTGATTGTGAAATGACCGATAGCCCTCCCTGTGGCAGTTCGGGGAGCTCCATGATGCTGTTTGCGGTTAGTGCCAGTGATGGTTTTACACCAATGATGCCTATGCAGTTAGGACCTATCAGGCGGACATGGCCGGCTCGACCGATGGCGACGATCTCTTCTTGGAGAGCGCGGCCTTCGACGCCGACCTCGGCGAAATTTGCAGTGAACACAGTGGCGACGGATGCGCCGACCTCGGCGCAGTCACGAATGATGTTTGGAACTGTTCGCGGTGGTGTCATGATGAGGACTTGATCAACCGGCGCCTCTATCTCGGCGACGCGGTGATAGCATCGAACGCCGTAGAGTTCGTCTCGTGTCGGGTTTACGGGATATATATCACCCGTATAACCATGTTTTTTGAGATACTCGTAGATTTTTGAATTATTCTTACCCGGCGTGTCTCCCGCGCCCACAAGGGCGACGGAACGAGGTCGGAAAAGGGCATTAGCGAGGCTTGGTTGCGACATATCGGCTCTGATTCCTGATTTTCGGGTTAATTGAGAAGCTATATAGCCGCAAGTCGAATTACGGGAAATTGCGGTATTTGCGATTCTTCGGTATCGATGGCATCACCGAAGAAGTAATTGGTGAGGGAGGCGAACGTGGCGACGAACCAGATTACTGGCGCTGAAGCCCTGGTAAGGATGCTCAAACTGCATGGCGTAAATGTAATATTTGGACTGTGTGGTGATACCAGCCTTCCTTTTTACGATGCTCTTTATCAGACTGCGGGCGACTTGACCCATGTGTTGACCCGTGATGAACGACACGCTGCCTATATGGCCGACGCCTATGCTCGAGTTACGGGACGGGTTGGCGTTTGTGAAGGGCCGTCCGGTGGTGGCGCAACTTATATTTCTCCGGGTGTTGTCGAAGCGAATGAGTCGTCGATTCCGATCCTTGCCATTACGACCGATATTTCGGTTTCTGGACGCGGGCGCTACACGCTGACTGAGCTGGATCAGGAGGCGATGTTTCGGCCTCTTGCCAAGTTCACTCAGGTAATCGATAACGCGGTGGATCTGCCCCGAACCTTGCGGCGCGCCTTCAAAGAAATGACAACGGGGCGACCGGGAGCGGCGCATATTGGACTACCGTTTGACGTTCAACGGCAAACAGTGGACGAGAATGATATTTGGGCTGAACAGGAGTACGGCCGTTACCCCGCGCGTCGTACCGGACCTGATCCAGATGCGATAGAGGCTGCGGCCGATCTTATAGGGAAGGCTAAACAACCTTTGTTAATCTGCGGTGGCGGTGTGGTGATATCTAGTGCAGAACTCGAACTGGAGGCGCTGGCAAAGAAAATTGATGCTCCGATTGCTACTACCATCAGTGGTCAGGGCAGCATTACAGACGACCACTTACTGTCACTTGGTGTGGTCGGGAGCAATGGTGGTACAAATGCTACACGGATGGTCGTTGATGCCGCAGATCTCGTGATTTTTGTTGGTTGCCGTGCGGGTTCGGTCACTACCGAGCGGTGGTGCCATCCGGCACCGGGTAAGGTAAAGATCGTGCATATCGATGTCGATCCGGCCGTGATGGGTGCGAGCTATCGGCCAGATGTTGGGATCGTTGGAGATGCAAGGCTTTGTCTTGCTGCAATATCTGATGCGGTAACGCAACGTGAAAGGGGTGGAGCGCAGCAGTTGGTGAGCCATGCTCGACGGCAAAAATATAAGGAATTCCGAGAATTAGCAAAGTCCACTGCGGTGCCAATCCGTCCGGAACGGATTATCGACGAACTCCAGAAGTTGTTGCCACAGGATGCCGTTATAGTCGCTGATCCGGGTACGCCGTGTCCTTATCTTTCCGCTTATTATGAAATACGCGAAACTGGCCGCAGCTTTATCAGCAATCGCGCACACGGTGCGCTGGGGTTTGCGCTTCCGGCAGTCGTCGGTGCCTATTATGGCCGCTCTGGATCTAAATGTGTTGCAGTTATCGGAGATGGTAGTTTTGGGATGGCAGTTGGCGAGTTGGAGACAATCCGGCGCTTAGGTATCCCTGTGACCATGATAGTGATCTCAAATAGTGTTTTCGGTTGGATCAAAGCGGGGCAACGTAGCGGTTATGATGAACGCTACTTCTCTGTCGACTTTACACGTACGGATCATGCGGCCATTGGGGAGGCCTACGGCATTACATCGTGGACAGTAAAAGAACCAGAGCAATTGGGTGCTGCCTTAAAAGCAGCTATCGAATTGGACGAGCCAAGTTTGGTAGATATCATCACACAACCTTTACAAGAGGCGCGAGCTCCAGTCAGTGAATGGGTCGCCTGACTTAGAATGGAATTATTTGTGTGGACATTTACGAAGCCAGGTGTCTGTGGAAGAGAAATAGTTTTTCCCCGCAAGCCTTTATGTTTAGGAAGGTCAGCTGTCGAAAATTTTGTTGATGTGGGATGTCGGAACGACGCGAACTTAACTTGAAATTACTTAGAGCCTATTGTCCTAATGTGTGAGCCACACTACAGCGGCAATGTATTAATAAGAAGATCGATACTGTTTTTGGTATTGATGATTTTGGCATCAGATATTTTCTCCACCCTTACCCACATCGTTTCCTGATTAAGAGCGATCGTGTTTTGTCGCGAACGTGTCGCAAATTGGCATCAGACGAAAGCTTGTCCTGGCGATTACTGGGGTATGGATAGGGCGAGAGTTCATCATCCTGACCGAAAGTATTGAAGATTGACGCCATTAAGATGATCCCAGCAGATACGGTTGGTTTGTAGAAAAAGACTACTTGATGGTGGGACCTGGCCCTATATCCCAAACTGTCGAATTATGGAAAAACGCTACTACTTGGTAGCGGCGAATGACGTGGGGAGAGTTACTTTGGACGACGACATCTCACGACTCAAATCCTGGGCGGAGCTTGCTCAAGGAATAGCGCCCGATGCGGGTTCGGAAGACAGAATTCTGGGAGCAGTGCTACGTCAGGACAGGCAGGTAAAAGAGGCGGCAATGGCCCTGCCGTTCGAGACTGAACCTGCATCCTACACACGCGCCCTCGAGCTGATTGCCGACAAGGTGACGCCAAAATGAACGCGAATGAAATTGCTGCGATGAGCCTATCGGAAGCTGCCGGAAAAATAGCCTCTAAGGAATTGTCCTCTGTTGAGGTGACGGAGGCCGCGCTCAACCGCATCGGTCGGCTGGGAGGAAAACTGCACGCCATTGTTCATTGCGACGGGGATGCAGCATTGAATGCTGCGAGGCGTGCCGATAGTGAGCTCGCAACTGGCGACGCGCGAGGACCGCTCCACGGTGTACCGCTGGCGCACAAGGATATGTATTACCGTGCCGGTTGGAAGGCTGCTTGCGGTTCAAATATTCTCGCAGAATTTGTGCCGGATGTGACTTCGACAGCAATCGCTCGGCTTGATGCAGCGGGTGCGCTCGATATTGCACGGCTTAACATGGTTGAGTTTGCTTTCGGCCCGACTGGGCATAACGATGTGGTGGGCACGCCCCGGAACCCATGGAATAGGGATTATATAACCGGCGGCTCGTCAAGCGGTTCAGGAGCCGCAGTTGCCGGGCGGCTGATATACGGTGCACTTGGCTCGGATACTGGTGGTTCAATTCGTCTTCCGGCACAGTGCTGCGGCCTTGCAGGAGTTAAGGGAACGTATGGTCTGGTCAGTCGATATGGGGCCATGCCGCTTTCGTATTCGCTCGACCATGTTGGCCCCTTAACTCGGACGGTAAAGGACAGTGCGTTGATCTTACAGGCGATTGCTGGACGCGATCCGAATGACGCGACAACCAGTTATCGAGCAATTCCTAATTACCTTGACGGTATCGAAGAGGGCGTTAAGGCCTTACGTATCGGCGTGCCTGAAAATCACTGCTATGAACCTGTTGAAGATGTGGTGCGGAAATCGCTTGAAGCGAGCCTGGAGGTGTATCGCACTCTTGGTGCTGAGATCGTGCCATTGCAGGTTGAAGGGATAGAACTCGCCAACAGGTTTGCCAATGTGGTGATGGCGACGGAGGCGGCGACCTATCACAGTAAATGGATTAGGGAGCGCCCGAATGACTATGGAGCTCAAACGCTGAGCCGGTTGCTGCCGGGCCTCTACTATTCGGGCACACGCTACATCGAGGCGCTCAATCTGCGCTCTGCGATATTGGAGAATTTTTGCGCTGCCGTATTTGACAAAGTCGACATATTGCATGCGCCCGTAATACCGGTAGAGGTTCCACGAATTGACGAGACAGATGTAGGTGCCAAACCTGGATACATGAAGTCTATCGCTTCGATGACGCATAATACACGAGCCATCAACTATCTTGGCCTCCCGACTGTTTCCGTACCTTGTGGGTTCACGGCAAATGGCCTTCCTTCCGGGTTTCAACTAATTGGCAGACCGTTTGACGAGAAAACGTTATTACGAGCTGGTCATGCTTACGAACGTGAGACCCTTTGGTGCGATAAGGCACCCGAATTTGAGAGAATTGATAATGAGTGATGATGAGGTGCTCCGCGGTTGGGCGAAGTCTGTGCAAGGCGTCGAGCCGGATGCTGGTTCGGCTGATACTGTCTTCCGACGTGTTAAGCTGCATGAGGTTCAGGTGCGTAAGGCAGCGCGTAGCCTTCCGTTTGAGTCCGAGCCGGCGATCTTTCGCACTTTGCTAGACGGCCAGTCAAAAGGAAAAAAACTATGAGCGCCGACGAGATAGCGGCGTTGAGCCTGACTGATGTTGCCGGGAAGATCGCAAAAAAAGAGTTGTCAGCGGTCGAAGTGACACAGGCTTCATTGGATCGGATTGAACGGCATGGCGAAATTCTTAATTGTATTGCCAATGTCGACAAAGATGACGCGTTGACCCAGGCCCGTGTTGCTGACGAACACCTCGTTAAGAACGGTCCCAAAGGTCCCCTGCATGGCGTGCCGATGGCTCATAAAGACATGTACTACCGTGCAGGACGGGTTAGTGCTTGCGGGACTAAAATTCGTGCTGACTTCGTGCCCGACATCACATCGACGGCCCTCAAGAAGTTGGATGCTGCAGGCGCGCTCGAAGTGGCACGGCTCAACATGGTAGAGTTTGCAACGGGTCCGACCGGACATAATGAAGTGGCCGGTACGCCGCGTAATCCTTGGGACATAAACCATATTACGGGAGGATCATCGAGTGGTTCCGGTTGTGCGGTTGCTGGTCGGCTTGTCTACGGAGCGCTCGGGTCAGACACCGGGGGTTCTATTCGTATCCCTGCCTATTGCAATGGTCTCGTTGGCATGAAAGCAACCTATGGCCGTGTTAGCCGATATGGTGCCATGCCGCTTTCGTTTAGCCTTGATCATGTTGGCCCGCTTAGCCGGACCGTGACGGACTGCGCTTTAGTCACTCAGGTAATTTCTGGGTATGATCCGAATGATCCGACCACCAGCCGCGAACCCGTCGAAGACTATCTCGTGAGAATAGATGAGGGGATAAAGGGCCTTCGTATCGCAGTACCGTTAAATCATTTTTTCGATGAAATTGATGATGAAGTGCGCGCCGCGGTCGAGGGTGCGGTCGAGGTCTACCGCCGGCTTGGGGCGGAGATCGTCGATGTCGAGGTGCCTGGTATCGACCACGGGTTCGCTCTCGGTGAGGTGTTAGGCCGGGTCGAGGCAGCTACTTATCATTCGACGTGGCTGCGCGAACGCCCTGAAGATTACGGAACGCAGACCCGCAATCGTTTGATGCAAGGGTTTTATTATCCGGGAACCCGCTATATTGAAGCGCTGAACATGCGCGGCCAATTGCTAGCTCAATTCACGGACTCTGTATTCGCTGTTGCTGACGCACTGATCACACCGGCCGTGCCATTTCAGGTGCCGACTATTGCCGATACTGATGTCGGGGCCAATCAGGGTTTTCTTGATATGATTGCTGGTTTCGGCCGCTGTACCCGGCCATTTAATTTTCTTGGGCTGCCTGCACTCGGAATGCCTTTTGGGTTCACCTCCAACGGTCTGCCGACGGGCTACCAAATTGTTGGCCGCAGTTTTGATGAAGCTACTCTATTCCGAGCTGCGCGCGCCTTCGAACGAGAGACCGGCTGCACTGAAAAGGCACCAAGAATTTAAGTTTATGAGTGTCACGTTTTTAGGATGAAATACGCTAGTTATTCTAGCCTTTGGGAAGAGAAAAGCTGGGGTGGTTTTTTTTAAGAGTATCCCTTGCAACCAATGTCATTAGTGAGGGTTTAGGTTAATTTTTCTGGTCTGCGGTGCACCCTGCGATGACAGCGGCTGTGGTCGTTTCGTTTTATCAGATTTGTTCCATTCGCGGTGCCTTATCTGATATATACCGCCACTTCTGCGATCCGCCGGTCTGTGCTGAGGAGGGTCGACTGTCTGATCTCGTAGGTGTTGTTGTCCAGCTTGACCGCGCGTTCTGTCTTGATCACGTCGGCGGGATGGCGAATACGGAATTGCAGGTGGTCTTAACTTCGGTCCAGTGCGCATGTGACCGAGCCGCTGCAACGCTTCGTTCATTATGGCGTGCGACAAGTGGACAACACCTAATCTAAACGCGTCCAGTTTTACGAAGCGGAGTTTAACATAAACTAGCCGTCTACTTGTGGATTGAAGCGTCTAGTCATGTTGGGTCGACGAAATCCGAAGCGTCGCGTGGGAGCGGCGGGTATGCGGCTGGGCCCAGTTCGCTGACGAAACCCAGCGTACGAATATCCTCCATCCGCATTGGGTAGAGTACGCCGTCCAGGTGGTCGCATTCGTGCTGCAGCAGGCGGGCAAGGAAGAGATGGGCATTAAAAGTGATTGGTTTACCGTCGAGGCCTATCGCTTCGAAGCGGATTTTGGTGTAGCGGGGAACTTGACCGTAGAGACCGGGAAGAGAAAGGCAGCGTTCCCAATAGAGCTTCTTCTCTTTAGTAAGCGGCGTAATTGTCGGGTTGATCACCACGCTCCAAGGAATCTCTGACATCTTGGCGCCGACTGGCATGATTTCGCGACGAACACGATACGCGAACATGCGGATAGGATCATAGACCTGTGGAGCCGCGATGCCGTTGCCACCAATATCCTCGCAGGTGTCGATCAAATCCTGTGCGATGCGAGCGACCTGAGGTGATGTCGGATCGTCGATCCGCTCTGAGACTTTTTTTAGAACGTCGTGCCCCATTCGGGCGATTTTGCGAATGGCCATGGCAGGCTTCTTTTCATAGCGTTGCAGGACAACTCCGCCTCAAGATCTATGTCTCAATCCATGCCGGACGAGCCGACAGCTGCGGAGTTGGAAATTTTGCGGTTCCACTTGCGTGAGCGTGCGCGCGCTTTCGCGTTAAGCGAGATCCAGCCGCGCGACGACTTGCACGAACTCGACCGACCGCCGGAGGTCCTTTGGCGTGCGTTTGGCGCCTGCGGCATGACAACGATCGGATTGCCGACTGAAGTTGGAGGCGACGGCGGTGATCTCCGTACCATAGCGCTAGTAGGCGAAGCGCTCACGGCGAACGGTGGTAATCTCGGTCTTGCAGGCGCATGGATGGCCCGACAATTATGTGCGCGGCTGCACATTCTCGGCTATGGCACCGAAACTCAGAAATCCATTTATCTGCCGAAGCTTGCCGCCGGCATTTCGACGCCTTGCTTCGCGGTCTCGGAACCCGATATTGGTGCGCATCCAAAGTATTTGAAGACGCGAGCCGTTCGAGATGGCGATGATTATATTATCAACGGCCAGAAGGCTTACCTGACAAATGGCCCCATCGCCGATTTGATTCTGCTGCTCGCAATTACCGGTGTCGACGACGGGCGCAAGCGTTATTCAATTTTTTTAGTGCATCGCGAGACACCAGGGATTGAAGAGACTTCTGGTGTTATCATCGATTTTTTGAAACCATCTTGTCATTGCGGAATGACCTTCACGGACGTGCGCGTCCGGGCCGATGCCATGCTCGGTCCGGAAGGTAGCGCCTTCGCGAAATTCTCGCTCCCGATGCGGCGGGTCGAAGATGTGATCTCTGTGGCGAACAAGGCGGGGGCGATTCGCTATCAGATCGATGCGCTCGGCAGGGAATTGGCGGGGTTGGATATCGATAAGGATCAACTCTTAGAATTTGGCCTGCTGGCAGTGGCGCCGGATGGACTGGCTGCGCTCGCTTATCGAGCGGCAGAACTGCTTGACCTTGACCTGGAAGGCAATGCGGAGGCCGTCGAAAAAATTACGGCGGCCGGTCGAAATTGGATCGGGGGCTTGCAGGAACGCGTCACCGCAGTTATCGAACGCACGGGCTTAACGCCTTCACCTAAACTGGCCGCAATTACGCGGGACATCGTAAAGACGCTGGGCATTGCAGGCGGTGCTCACGCCATTCGAGCCGAACGCCGGGCAAGCAAGCTATTGAACAAGGATAAACAAAGCATATGAAGGATTCCGTTGCTGTCGCCGAAGTTGGCGAAAAACTCTCGTCCGTTGAGACTATTATCGAAGGGCTTTCGACCGTCGGATACATCGCGTCGCGGCGTATCGCAACGGCGGTCTACATAGCACAGAACCTCAACAAGCCAATTCTAGTTGAAGGGTCGGCGGGTGTCGGAAAGACGGAACTGGCGCTGTCCACAGCAAACTGGTTGAGCCTGCCTCTTATTCGGATGCAGTGCTACGAAGGGCTCGACGAGGCGAAAGCGCTTTATGAATGGAAATATGGCAAGCAGCTTCTTTACACGCAGATTCTAAAAGACAAGGTGGGCGATGTCCTTGAAGGAGCGGAGGGTATGGAAGCGGCGATGGAGCGGCTGCGTGGATTTGGTGATCTATTCTTTTCTGAGGAGTTTCTAGAACCGCGGCCCTTGCTCAAGGCGTTGCGTGAGGATGCGGGCGCAGTCTTACTGATAGACGAAATTGATAAGTCGGATGAAGAGTTTGAGGCTTTTTTGTTGGAAGTACTGTCGGCATTCCAAGTATCAATTCCGGAAATAGGCACGGTGGAGGCGAAGACGCCACCGTTGGTATTTTTGACATCTAACAACATGCGGGAGATGGGCGATGCCCTGAAGCGCCGCTGCCTGCATCTCTATATTCCGCTGCCGGACGAGAAACTGGAACGACGCATCGTCGCGTCGCGAGTGCCTGGTATCGAAGAGAGCTTGAACAGGCAACTCGTTCGGTTCGTTCAATCGCTCCGAGAGGAAGACCTGAAGAAGTTGCCGTCCATATCTGAGACCATCGACTGGGCGCGTGTAATCATGCTGATGCATGCCAGTTCGCTTGAAAGCGAGCTGGTGCTTGACACACTAAACGTTTTGTTAAAATTCGAGCAGGACATTGCTTCCGTTGAACGGCGCATTCCGACTATAGTTCGCAAGGCAACGGAATAGGGTAGTTAGAACTAGTTGCAACCATGCAGGAAACGCTTGAGAATTTCTTCCGCGCGTTACGTGCCGCGGACATACCGGTCACTCCTGCTGAGGCAATTGATGCGCACCGGGCGGTCAACAAAGTAGGTTATGGCGATCGTGTCCTTTTGAAGGATACCCTATGCGTGGCGCTCGCGAAGTCCGCTGATGAAAGCCGGCGTTTCGATAATTGTTTTGATCTCTTCTTTAGACGTGAAGAATTTCGCGGAAGCGACAATCAGGAGACGGGTGGTAGCGACAAGGAATACGGGCTGGCACAGTTTCCCGATGAGTTGCCTGAGGAGCTTCAACGGTCCGAGTTCTTGCAGATGCTGGTGAGCGGTGATGGCCAAGCACTGGCGCAACGGATGGAGCAGGCAGCTCGCGAAGCTGGTGCCATGAATATCCGTTATGTTACCCAACGAGGGCTGTTAGTTCGTCGTATACTCGATCGGATGGGACTGCGCGAGCTGGAGGCAGCTATCCGCGCCCTAAACGCGAACGAGGAAGTGGGCGGCGTGGGTAAAAATGTCGCGCAGGAATTGAGCGAGATGCGGCAGGGCTTGTTTGATGAAGCACGCCAATTTCTCGACCGCCTCTACGAGCTTTACGCTCGGCCCTATAGCGAGCAGCTTCGTGAGGAGTTCCTGGCCGAAACCCCGCTTTCTGCGGTAGAGCATCGGGACTTTGAACGCATGCAGAAACTGGTGCGCAAGATGGCCAAAAAGCTTGCGACCCGCTACAACCGTCGGCGCAAACGAACTCGGCGTGGCATGCTTGATGTTCGACGAACATTGCGGCGCAACATGGCGCATGACGGCATTCCCTTCGAGACGGTCTGGAAGCAAACCAAGATTGAGCGACCTAAGGTTGTAGTAATTTGTGACGTTTCACGGTCCGTTGCCGCCGCGGCGCGCTTCCTACTTCTTTTTCTCTATTCTCTCAATGAGGTGATCGCAAAGCTTCGCGCCTTTGCTTTCTCCGATCATCTTACCGAGATCAGCGAAATCATCGAGGAGAAGGATGTGGAGTTGGCAATACCCGAAATTCTGGACAAGATCGGCTTCCGGCCCACTGACTACGGACAGTCCTTCGCCGATTTCCAGGAAGAATACGGGGACGCGGTAGATCGGAAGACAACGGTAATCATTCTTGGTGACGGGCGTTCAAACCATAACGAACCCCGCGTCGACTTGATGCGCTGGATGCACGATCGGGCGAAATCAGTCATCTGGCTAAATCCGGAGCCAGAAACATTTTGGGGCACCGGCGATTCAGAGATGCTGCGTTACCTCTCATTCTGCCACGTCGCGAAGCTGTGTCGCACGGTACAGGATCTGGAACGCATTATTGACGATGTGCTGAAGAGCTATATCAAAGCGTGAGGTTTCATGTACCCACTATTGGTGCGTCCGGCATTTTGAATGGGTTCGTATGTTCATAGGCTCGAGCCGCTCGAAGCACGAGGGCATCGGCAAAGAGCGGTCCAATTATCTGTAATCCAGCGGGTAGACCGTCGAGAGTAAAACCACAGGGCGCGCTAGCGGCAGGTTGTTGTGTCAAATTGAAGGGATAGGTAAACGGAGTCCACTCATGCCATCGTTTAAAATTATGGCCCTCGGGAAATTCCATCCCGGCCTTGAATGCGGGTAACGGTTGGCCTGGTGTGAGCAGCAGGTCATAATTTTGAAAAAAGACTTGCATATTTTCACCTATCGTAGCCCGACGGGACGATGCTTCGATGTAATCAGCGGCTGCGATATTGCGTCCGTCTTCAATTATTTCCTGCAGCCCTTTGTCAAGAAGAGAGTGCTTTTTACTCGGCACCGCCTTGCCGACTGCCGCGGCACTTGCGAACCAGTGGGTTCGGAAAACTGCTTCCGTTTCGATCAAGTCGGGATCGACTTCTTCTACTATGGCGCCCAATTCTTCAAAAGATTTGGCCGCAGTCGCCACTAAATTTGCGATCTCCGGGTCTACAAAACCGACGTGTCCCAATGTTGGGCTGAATGCTATACGGAGGCCCTGCACGCCGTCCTCGATGCTTGTCAAATAATCGATGTTGTCTGACGGTAGAGCCGTCCAATCTCGAATATCGGGCTGTACCATGACGTTCAGCATCGCCGCAGCATCTCGGACTGTTCGAGTAATTGGTCCCGTATGTGACAATGTGCCGAACGGGCTCGCCGGCCAGGCGGGTACCCTGCCGTATGTTGGCTTAAGGCTGAAGAGGCCAGTGAATGTTGCCGGAATGCGGACCGACCCTCCGGCATCCGTCCCGGTATGCAGAACGCCCATGCCGAGTGCCGCCGCTGCGACAGCACCGCCGCTGCTGCCCCCTGTTGTCCGCGAGGTGTTCCAAGGATTACGTGTCACGCCACTCAAGGCACTATCGGTGACGCCCTTCCATCCGAATTCCGGCGTCGTCGTCTTTCCAAGAAACACCGCTCCTCCTTCGCGCAGGCGAGCCACTGGAGGGGCATCTGAATTCCATTCGACGTTAGGGTCGGTTGTTTTGCTACCCCGTAAGGTGGGCCAACCTTTTGTTAGCATCGTGTCTTTCAACGTCGACGGGACGCCGTCGATTGGGCTAAGCGGTTCGCCTCGACCCCAACGGACTTCTGAGGCTCGCGCCGAGAGCATCGCTGCGTCTGCGTCGATCAGCACGAAGGCGTTGACAGCGTTGTTATGGTTTTCAATCCGAGATAGGACTGATTCCGTCACCTCTACCGGTGAGAGTTTTTTTGCACGATAAGTGGCAACAAGTTGCTCGGTACTGAGTTGATGTAATCCTGAATCTGGCATACTTACCATCACTAAGTGTTGACCGGTATAGTATGCCTGCACACCCACTCAAGCGAAAGTGTGATACGTTCTCATCTTGATTGGATAGCCCGAGCCGCGTAGCGTTTGCGGGTAAATCTCGGTGAGCTCTTGAATGTGTCACAATCTCAGAACGTTCGCTGCTCTAGCACAGCTGCGGCAAATTACTGCATCGGCGACAGTCCTGGTGGTTCTTGTTTTTTGTGCAGATCATGCAGAGGCGGGGCCAGAGGAAGACGTTCTGTATTGGGCTTCCCCGGACCAGTTCAAAACCGTCAGCCATTATTTCGATTTTCGACCAGACGCTAAAATCCTATCTCGGTTGATCTGGGATCGTCTCTATTATCGTGAGCCAAATTCACCTACCTATAAACCAAATCTCGCCATAAAACTCGAATGGAAGGGTGCCACCAGTGTCGAGATCGAACTGCGCCGCGATATTAAATTTCACAACGGTTATCATTTTACCGCTGACGATATCGTTGAAACCGTCCGACGTCTCAAGGATCCATCTCTGGGCGCGCCGCTTCACCGAGGTATCGAATGGATTGGAAAGATAGAGAAACTATCGCAATTCAAGGTCAGGTTCGACCTGAAGCGACCAACTCCACACTTGCTTGAAATTTTATCCGGTCCATTCGTCGTTATTCCAAAATCATCATGGCGAAACGCGCCGCGAGGTGGAAACGGCGAGATCGACTACGCACTGATGCCTCCGGTCGGAACCGGACCGTATCGGGTACGGAGGATCGAGCCAGGTGTTCGAATTGAGTTGGAGCGTTTTAGGAGGTATCACGAAAGTCCTAAAGGCAATCCAAGTATAAACGGTCTCATCCTTTCTAGCGTCTTCGCGCCCGGGGAGCGACGGCAGCAGCTTATGGATGGACGGCTCGACTTCTTGTGGCGGCTTTCAAAGGTTGCGGTTGACCGAATGGAGCGGGAAGGCGCTCCGGTATCGATTCGCAGAGCACCCAGCATGCGCATCGCTTTTTTGCTTATGGATAGGGCGGGTCGTAACGGCGAGCAATCACCCTTTCGAAATTCTCTTGTTCGACGTGGAATTGCCCATGCGATTAATCGAAATGAAATTGCGCGTTTAGCTTTCGGCCTTACTTCAAAGGTCTTAAACTCTTTGTGTCACCCGGCCCAATTTGGGTGTGAACAGGACGTTCGTAAATACGAATACGACCCGAAAAAGGCGGTCGCGCTGCTTCGTTCAGCGTCTATCGGCCCAGCTGGTAGGTTTCGCCTGATTGATCAACTTAGCACCCTCAAAGAGTACCTACCATGGGAGTTGCTTAATCTTAAGGGTCAGCACATTAGATCGATCAACACGGATATTGTCAGCTACCGAAATCACCAAGTAAGCGATGCGCTAGCACGTTACCTCCAAGCGGTCGGCATTGATGCGAATGTACAAAAATTCGAGCGTTACGGAACTGCAAAATCGCTCCTAGAATCGGGCGATTTAGATATCGCACATATGACGTGGTCTTCTCATGGGGCCTTGGATGTTGCTGAGACCCTCAATCGATTGTTCCGCGATGGCCCCCTTGACTATTGCCGGGACGCAGAAGTTAACCGATGGCTGGATGTTGCGGCAAACACTAACGATCGGAAGGCTCGCGCTAGGTCCTATTCAAATGCATTAAAGCGGCTCCAGGAGCTGGTTTGCATTCTTCCGCTTTTCAACTACACGACTTTTTATGCCCATTCGAAGCGGCTTGATTTCGAACCGTCGCTGGATGACATCCCACGATTATACCTAATGAAATGGAAATAATTTGACGCACTTGCAATAAGGGTCGCCGTGGTTTGAAATTCATTGCGGATGACGCATTCATATGCGTTTTGCTCGCAACATGCGCCAAACGAATATATGCTACTTTTCTAGGCTCGCTGCACAATCAAGTTTAAGAATTCTTTTTATATCGGGACCTAGATGAGGGTTTTACTCCTCTGCGGAGGGTATAGTGCCGAACAAAAATTTGAAGAAAAAAATCCATGGTGTGATTCGGAGTGAGAATCGGGAAGGACTTCGTCAAGCTTATATTGATGGAGGAGGATGGGAAACGATCGACGGTTGGCTATATTTGAAGGCACTTCGGTTTACTGACTTTATTGATAAATGCCAGGATCATTTAGGTGTATTGGGAAATATAGGTGAAATTGGGCTTTATTTTGGAAAGTATTTCTTATTTTTAAATTTAATAAAAAGAGTGAATGATAAAGTAATAGGAATAGATTTATTTGAAAATCCTGAATGGGAAAACAGGTTTCACGAAAATTTGCTTGCCTGGCAGAGTGATGGGGAACAGCCGATAATAGTTCGGCGTAACTCAATTGATCTGACGCCAAATGAACTGCTTGATTGGGCAGGCGGTTCTTATCGTTTGTTTAGTGTCGATGGTGGTCATTCGTCAGAAGTTGTTTTGAATGATTTGCAATTGGTACACGAGGTGCTTGCGGACGGGGGAGTAATCATGGTGGATGATTATTTCGACCCGAAATTCCCTGGTGTTTCGGAAGCAGTCAATCGTTTATATCTGTTATCCAAGATATCTCCAAAAACTGAACCTTTTTTGATCACGGGGAATAAACTGTTCTTATCGACCCTCGGTTATGGTGAACTGTACCAAAATGCGATCCGGAAAGCGATTAATGAAGAGGAAGTAGAAGTTTGGAATGCCGAGATGTTTGGGCATAGAGTGGTAATAATTCTTTAGCAATGAGGAACGCATGACCCGAGAAGCCGTCATGGCGCGCGCGCAAGACAACTTTGATGGCGGTGTTAATTTCGAAGATCTCGTCAGTGAGATTTCAATCCCGACAGAAAGTCAAAACTCTTTACATCTTCCGGACCTATATCGTTATCTCATCGACGAAATGCAGATTGCCTTTGACGCCATGGGTTACGAATGTCGATCTTACGATAATCCGACCGAAGGAAAAGGGCCGGTACAGCTAGACCATCGCCAAGAGGGTGGTGAGTTGCCGATAGTCTTTGGCTGCGGCCACGGCGATATGGTTCATGGTTACGATGGCTTGTTTTCCCGTCGGATCGAGCAACAAGTAGGTAAGATATTTGGGTCCGGTACTGCCGGTAACAAAGGGCAGCATTGTCTTCATATGGCGGGCGTCTATGGGGATATCGGCGATCCTATGACGCCGGTTCTAGCGCGAGGTTAGGCACATGACCAACCCCTGTGATCTCTCCGCGGTAACGGCGCGCCGATTGATCGGCGAAGGCACATTATCGCCTGTCGAATTGTTGGATTCCTGCAGATCTAGGATCGAGGCTATCAACCCCACACTCAACGCCATCGTTGCAGAAAGGTTCGACGATGCGCGGAAAGAAGCGCAAGTAGCTGCCGATCTCGTATTAAATGGTGGATTTTTGTTACCGTTGCATGGTTTGCCAATCGGTGTAAAGGATGCCAACGAAGTCGGTGGCCTCGTGTCGACCTTCGGATCGCTGATTTACAAGGATAACGTGCCTGCTGAGGACGAAGGGCTGGTGAAGGCCGTTCGAACCAATGGCGGGATCGTCGTGGGTAAGACGAACACGCCCGAATTCACTGCTGGGGCCAACACGACGAATGCAGTCTATGGGACGACATGCAACCCCTTCGATACGGATTTGACTTGTGGCGGATCTTCTGGCGGGACCGCAGTGGCACTCTCCACAGGTATGCTTCCGTTGGCCATGGGCTCAGATATAGGCGGCAGCGTTCGCCTTCCAGCAACATTTTGCGGTGTCGTTGGTCATCGGCCGACGCCGGGACTTGTGCCATATGACAGACGCGCTATGGCAATGACGCCCCTTGATTTGCAAGGACCGCTTGCGCGAACCGTCGAAGATGCAGCTCTGCTTCTCTCTGTGATGGCGTTGCCTGGCGGGCGAGACCCGATGGCTTTTCCCCATGAAGCGGGGCAACTTGGGGATCTGGAGCCGGTTGATCTGTCGGGCCTCCGCATCGGCATTTCGCCTGATCTCGGCTGTGCGCCGGTGGCGAAAACTATCCGGAATGTTTTTGTTGATCGTATGGATGGTTTAGCGCGTTACGTAGCAAAGCTCGAAGAGCATGACCCCGCCTTCGGTTCGATTCTGGACGTGTTCTGGATATTACGGGGGATGTATTTCGCGGCGTCGCACAAACGCCATTACGAAGAGCATTATCACGAACTTGGAGCGACCGTCCGGTCCAACTACGAAGCCGCGATGAAAATGAGTATGGAAGATGTCGGCTGGGCCTGCCGAGAACAAATGCGTATTTGTCAGGAATTCGATGGCTTCTTCGAGGAATACGACGTGTTGATTTGTCCAGGTGTCGGGGTCCCCCCATTTCCGCATACAGATGGCTTCCCAAGAGAAATCGACGGCGAGCCGATGGAGAATTACATGCAATGGGTCGGGCTTACGTCGGCGTTGTCGGTGACCGGACATCCGGTAACCGCTATCCCTTGCGGACGAGAGCCGTCTGGAACGCCATTCGGCATCCAGGTCGTTGGCCCAAAATACGCTGACAGGCGTGCGCTCTGCGTTGCTTTGGCACTTGAAGAACTGTTCGCCGAACATCAGGAAACGGCGCGGCCGGTTCCGAACATTGAGGATCTGCGATCATGACTAAACCTTGCGAACTTTCCGCAACCGAAGCGCGGCGTCTGATTGGTCTGGGTAGATTATCACCTGTTGAACTCCTGGAATCTTGCATCCGGCGGATTGACGCCGTAAATCCGGCCGTTAACGCCGTCGTCACATTTGATTACGAAGGTGCGCGGCGTATCGCTAATGAGCAGGCAGATGCTGTCGCGAGGGGTGAGGAACTTGGAGCGTTGCACGGCCTGCCAATTGGTGTGAAGGATCTACAGGAGACGGTCGGTATGAGGACAACATTCGGCTCGCTCCTGTATGAGGATTATGTGCCGAACCATGATGATTTGATCGTAGCTCGGTTGAAGGCCGCCGGCGCCAATATCTTCTGCAAGACTAATACGCCGGAATTTGGTGCCGGGGCGAATACACGAAACTCAATTTTTGGTGCAACTGGCAATCCGTTCGATCCGACCCGAATTTGCGGCGGATCGTCAGGCGGTTCCGGCGTGGCACTGGCCACCAATATGATGCCGCTCGCGACCGGAAACGATTCGGGCGGCAGTCTTCGGGTGCCGGCGGCAATTAACGGCATCGTGTCCCATCGCAGTACGCCGGGACTGATACCTTCTGCGCGACGGAATGTTGGTTATACAAATTTTGCTGTCGAGGGACCAATGGCCCGCAGTGTGGAGGACATGGTTCTGATGATGTCCACAATGGTCGATTACGATGACAGCGATATGCTGGCGTTCCCACGAGATCCTGCGGGCTACCGCGTGATTCAGCAGGTAGACCTCAATAGTTTGCGGGTAGCATTCTCGGAGGATTTGGGGTTCTGCCCCGTCGATAACGGATTTCGCGCAATATTTCGCGAACGGATGAAGATCATCGAGCCAATTTTTAAATCAGTCGTCTGGAGGGATCCCGATCTGTCCACCGTTGAAGAAGTGAACTGGGTTCTGCGATGCCAGCTTTTCATAGCGCGCCATCGTGAACGTTACGAGAATAACAAGGATAAACTGGGCCCGAATGTCATTATGAACTATGAAGCGGCACAGCAAATACAGGCGGAGCGAGTTTCTTGGGCGCACCAACAGCAGACGGTTCTGTTCAAGCACATGCAGCGCTTTTTTGATGACGTAGACATCCTGATTTGCCCCTGCGTCGGGGTTTCACCATTCCCGCACGAGCAGTGGTACCCCGACAAGATCAATGGGGAAAAGTTGGAAAACTATATCCAGTGGATTGCATTGACCTGGGCGTTAACAATACCGGGCAATCCTGTCACCGCCATCCCCTGCGGTTATGAGCCGTCAGGCACGCCCTTCGGCCTTCAGATCGTTGGCAAGCATCACGATGATCGTCGCATCATCGGTGCTGCCAAGGCGCTGGAAGAACATTTCCAAGGTTACGCTGATCTGAAACGACCCGTGCCGGAAATTGCCAAATTGGAGGTTGCGGCATGACCGAACCGTGCGATCTCTCCGCCGTTGAGGCCCGGCGGCTGATTGGCCGAAAAAGACTGTCTCCAATTGAACTGACCGAATCCTGCATTGCCCGGATCGAGATGGTGAACCCGACAGTCAACGCAGTTGTTGCCGAGTGTTACGATCGGGCCCGAATTGAGGCGCGTGTGGCCACGGAGAAATTGATTAGCGGAGAGGAACTCGGACCATTGCATGGTCTTCCATTCGGCGTGAAAGACCTAAACGATACGCAAGGGTTAGTTACAACGTATGGTTCGCCTATTTATCGCGATAATGTACCGGATAAAGATGAATTGCTGGTCTCTAAGTTGCGTCGTGCCGGCGGAATTGTGCTTGGTAAGACGGCGACGCCGGAGTTTGGTGCCGGAGGAAACACGACAGTCAATGCGGTGCATGGATACACGCGGAACCCCTTCGATCCCTCTCGCGCTTGCGGCGGTTCCTCCGGCGGTTCCGGCGTTGCACTCGCATGTGGTATGATGCCCCTCTGTACTGGTTCCGATAGCGGAGGTAGTCTACGAAAACCAGCGACATTCAACGGCGTCTCTGCAATTCGTCCGACGACGGGTCTCGTGCCGTCGGACAAGCGGGGTGTTGGCTTCACCAATTTTAGTGTCCAGGGTCCTATGGCCCGGACGGCTGAAGATTGCGCGCTAATGTTGTCTGTCTTGGCCGGCGACGATGTTGAAGATCCGCTTTCTTTTAACGTGAGAGGCGTGGATTACCGAAGTGTGCCGGCGGTCGACCTCTCGACACTGCGGGTCGCAGTCTCTGTCGATTTCGGGTGGGCGCCTGTCGAGAATGGCATTCGTGAGAATTTTGAGGCACGGCTCGCCAAGTTTTCTAATGTCTTCAAATCATGCGATCAATTCGACCCACCGCTGGACACGGCACTCGACGTGTTTTGGATTCTGCGCGGGGTTCAGTTTTTGGCAGGTCATCTTGATCACTATCAAAATCATCGGGATCAGTTGGGTGAGAATATAATCGCGAATGTTGAAGCGGGACTCAAAATGAAGCCGGAAGAGATTGGCTGGGCCAATGCCGAGCACACTCGCCTTTATCGTCAGTTCCAGAGGATGTTTGACGACTACGACTTATTGATCACGCCGGGGCAGCCGATCACTCCGACGGCCGTCGAAAAGCGGAACGTGACCCATGTCGACAACGTGCCGATGAAAAACTATATGCACGCTTCGGCGCTCACTTCATCCTTGACGCTGATGGGCAATCCTTGCGTCTCAATGCCTTGCGGCATTGACCATACAGGAATGCCCTTCGGTCTGCAGATTTGCGGTCCGATGCACGGCGATTCCTTCTCACTCGGGGTCGCGCAAGCATTAGAACGCGTTTTTGCCGGGGATCCGGAACTTGCACGGCCGGTGCCGAATCTCGAAAGGATACGAGCTCAAGAGTGACGCTGACAAACAGGTGCAAGGAGATACAATGAGCGAACCCTGTGATCTTACAGCTGTTACGGCGCGACGGCTTATTGGCCGAAAGGCGTTGTCACCTGTTGAACTAATGGATTCCTGTATAGCGCGTATCGAAGCAGTTGACAGCGCGGTCAACGCCATGGTGACACGGTGCTTCGAGCGTGCGCGTTCCGAGGCGAAATCGGCGGAAGAAGCGGTAATGACAGGAGACGATCTTGGTGTGCTCCACGGCTTGCCAATGGGCGTTAAGGATCTGAACTTAACGGAGGGTGTTCTAACAACCTTTGGATCGCAGCTTCACGCCGACAATATTCCGACTGAAGATGAACGTATTGTCGCTGCGTTGCGACGGGCAGGCGCGATAGTTATTGGCAAGACCAACACTCCAGAATTCGGCGCTGGCGCGAATACCAAGAATTCAGTGTTTGGCGCTACGGTAAACCCTTTTGACACGGCGCGAATATGCGGCGGATCGTCGGGTGGGTCAGCGGTGGCGTTAGCTACCGGAATGGCACCGATTTGCACTGGGTCGGACACGGGGGGCAGTCTGCGAACGCCGGCATCATTTTGCGGTGTCGTCTCGCACCGAGGGACCCCCGGCCTTGTGCCCTCAGACAGACGCGGCATCGGGCTCACAACTTACAACGTCCAGGGGCCAATGGCACGGACCGTCGGGGATACGTCATTGATGCTTTCGGCGATGGCGGGAAATCATTCTAGCGATCCGTTGGCTGGGCCGGTCGATGCAGAGGCATTTCAACAGGTCGAGCCAGTCGATCTCAGCCGACTGCGGGTTGCGTTGTCAACCGATCTCGGCTGCGTCCCAGTCGATAATGACATCAGACGCATTTTTGCGGAAAGAGTTGAAAAGCTATCTTCTTGTTTCAAGAGTTGCGAATGGCGCGATCCGGAAATGGAACGTGCGCTCGACGTATTCTGGATTATTCGTGGCGTTGCCTTTCTGGCAGGTAGGATGGATGCGTTCAGGAACAATCGAGACAAGCTCGGCCCGAACGTCATCAGTAATGTTGAGGCGGGTTTAAAGATGAAGCCGGAAGAGATTGGCTGGGCCTATGCTGAGCAGACTGCGATCTATAGACGTTTCCAACATTTCTTCGAAGATGTCGACGTGCTGCTATGTCCCGGCAATTCAGTTCCGCCGTTTCCAGTTGAACAACTGTATTGCGATAAGATTAACGGCAAGAAGACAGCCAATTATGTTGAGTGGCTTGGAATAGCTTCAGCGATTACCTTGACCGGACATCCCGTAACGTTGATCCCGATTGGCCTCGACCAAACGGGTACACCGCTTGGCATGCAGGTCGTCGGACCGCGACGACATTCGGACAAGTTTACTATCGGTGTTGCTTCGGCGATTGAGCGCGTTTTGCAAGGAATGCCTGAGACAACCAGGCCATTACCTGATTTGCGAGCCTTGACACGATAATTAACCAAGCCTGTCCTTACCGGACAGATCAAGTATGAAACTAACACGTTCAGTGATCTGTCGACGATCCTGGATACCTACCGCACACTCTTATTATTGGGAGGAAGCGTGGTGACCGAGAGGCTTGCCGGCACGAATAATGAAATCGCTGGCGTTATCGATGTAGCGGCGATGTAGAGTTGGGACCTCATTGCGGTCAAGTCTGCGCACCATTTTAGTGCCGCTTATGAAGCCATGTCTTTCAAGACATTATTGGTCAATGCGGGTGGAAATACATGGCCTGATCTGAATAAATTTCCTTATGAAAAGGTTGGACGGCCAATTTGGCCATTGGATTAATGTTGGAAAATCTTCTCTAGAGCTTGGAAATTTCGACACTAAAAATGGAAGTCTCTCTGGGAGGTTTCGATTTTCTCAGTTTGTCTGTGTTTCATCTTTGTGACTCAAATCTTGCAATGCAAATAAAATTCTAAATACTAGAGGTTCGGAATTTGAAAAACCTGGGAAATAGGAAGAAGGGGAAGTGAGAATGAAAAATGCTTTCGTAATATTTTCTGTTGCGGTAGCTTTTGGTTTGGCTGGTTGCCAGACTGCGCAACAAGCTGCAAAAGCGCCTCCGTCAAAACCTGCAAAAGTCGCCGCTGCTAAAAAACCTGCCGCTCCTCACATTCAAAAAGTATTTAAGAAAGGCAGTAAAGTATGTGAGTGGATGAATCAAAAAGGGAAAAAGGGAACAGACTATTTCTACAAGGACAAAAAGAAGTTTGCTGGAAGTGCGGATCGAGTGATTGGTGACACCATGAAACAGGGAACTTGGCAAATCACGAATGCTGCTATGAACCTGAATTGGTATGGTGGGAAAAAAGGCAAAGGCCGTTGGTACAAAGTAAGCAGCACTGGTAAAAAGAGCTACGAACTAAGCACAAGTGACGGAAAAGAAAAATACTGGGTGGTATGTAAATAAATATCTTGAAAAGAGCGACGCATTTGCTCTCTGGATCTGCCGTTAACTTGAATCAGCACGGTAAATTGTAGGTTGGCTGTCGCTGCCTCAAACTATCTGGCCATGCCAAAGAGAGCGTTGAATCGATAGTTACCGATAGTGCTAAAAAGTACAGCGGGAGTGTAAGTAAAAGTTGTGAATTGTGAAAAGGCAGCAGTATTGCTGCCTTTTTATCAAGATAATTAAATATTTTTGAATAACGATTAATATTTTTTGTTTTTTTATTTCCCAGATTTATTACACTGTTTAAAACAGTTATTGTTTAAGTCGATTTGCTTCTAGAATAGCCCGCCAAATACTTTCCGACGTTGCCGGCATAGGAATATTGCTTACACCGTCTTCCTTCAACGCATTGATGACCGCATTGATCAATAAGCCGAGCGCCGGTGTTGTTCCTCCCTCGCCGCCCGGGCGAATACCATGCGGATGCGAACTCGAAGGTATCTCCATCAATTGTATATCGAATGGCGGCGTATTGTCCGCTCGGGGCATGGCGTAGTCCATAAATGAACCGGTCAGGAGTTGGGCACTTTCGGGGGCATATTCAATGGCCTCTAGGAAAGCCTGGCCAATTCCCTGCGTAACAGCTCCGTGTGCCTGTCCGTGCAGAATTAAAGGGTTAACAGCCCTTCCTACGTCGTCGACACCGCTCCAATGTAAAATTTCAAGCTTCCCACTCTCCGGATCAACTTCTACCTCGCAGATATGGGTGCCATAAGGGTAACCGCCTTTACGGTTGACGATGTCCCCTACGCCTTCAAGGGATGGCATGTCGGGCATGACGGAAGCAGCTTTCGCTAACTCTAAAAGTCCGATCCCACCACCGCCCAATGCTGTAAACTCACCGTTTGTGTACCTAATTGCTTCGACTGGCGCTTGCAGTATACGAGAGGCGATGTTGCGACCTTTAGTAATGAATTGATCGACGGCTTCTCTCGCTGCAATGCTGACAAGGCGCATCGACCGACCTGAATGCGATCCTCCGCCAACCGATACCCGGTCTGTGTCGTTTGCGACAAAGCGGATTAGTTCGACTGGAATGTTGAGCCATTCAGCGATCAACTGTGGGAAACTTGTTTCGTGTCCCTGCCCACTGCTCATTGTCCCTACGACCATTTCGACAATACCATCGGACGCGACAGAGAGTTCAACACGCTCGCGTGGGATTCCGCTTGTCACTTCAATATAATTTGCGACGGCAATTCCACGATGGAGCCCATGCACGGCCGATTTTGCTTTGCGTGTGGGAAACCCATCCCAGTCTGCGGCTTTAAGTGCCTTATCCATACAAGCGGCATAGTCGCCGCTATCGTAGGTGACCCCAACTCCGTTAGTGAACGGCATGGCATCACTCCGAATTAGGTTTTGGCGCCGCAACTCTACCCGATCAAAACCGTGTTCTTCGGCGGCGATGTCGATAAGTCGTTCGATCATATATATAGCTTCTGGCCGACCAGCGCTGCGGTAGACTGCGGTCGGAACTGTATTGGTTAGAACCGCGTGACCTTTAAAATATACTGCGGGTATTCGATAAACGCCTTGCATCATCGAGAGGCCCTTTCGAAGAGGCCAGAAGTATACTGTGTAAGCGCCGAGATTGAGCGTATTTTCGCCTCGCAATCCGAGGAAATTCCCATTGCTGTCGAGTGCCAATTCGGCTGATGAGTGTAGATCGCGTGCTTGGTAATCTGTGAGGAAGCATTCGCTTCGGCTCGCCGTCCATTTGACCGGTCGACCAACCCGTCGTGCGGCCCAGGGCATTATTGCTAATTCTGGTGAAAAAGCGTTACGGGTTCCAAAATTTCCGCCCATATCGCCGAATACTACGCGGCAATTTTCGACCGGCACGCCAAGCGTTATGGCCAGTCGCTCGCGGGTCTGGACCGCGCCGCGACCTGAGGCGGCCCGTAAGGTATAGCGGTCGCGCACCGGATCGTATTCGCCGATGACAGCGCGTGGCTCCATCGGGTTGCCGATTACCCGTTGAATGTGCCCTTCGAAGCGCACAATATGCTGTGCCCGAGCAAAGGTATCGTCGGTCTCCTTTTGCTCACCGACTTCGCAAGTCAGGGATAGGTTATTGGCACAATCGGGCCAAATTGCGGGTATGTCACCGCTCATCGACGCGCGTGCGCCGACGACAGCTGGTAAGGTGGCATAGTCAATGTCAACTAATTCTGCGGCGTCGGCTGCGGCTTCCTTACTTTCGGCGACGACGAGGGCGATAGCCTCGCCTACATATCGAACTCGGTTAATCGGAAGTGCTAGGTTTTCGGTGATGTATATCTCGAATCCGGGAGGGAGACGGAGTTCTGCATCGGGAGCCCCTTGCCAGTCCGGATTGTGCGGGATTGCTCCCATACCATCCGCTGCAGCGTCGGCGCCAGTAAGAACGGCCAATACCCCTGCTGCAGACTTTGCTCTATTTATTGAGATCGAACGGATTTTAGCATGTGCGTGCGGTGAGCGGACCATCACCGCATGGCAGACATTGTTTGGAAAGTTGTCACTTGCGTAGTTTCCACGCCCGGTAAGTAGACGCGTGTCCTCTTTTCGTCGGAGTGGTGCACCGATGCCATCGGGGCGATTGGGTCGTTTGGTCACATTCGAAACTCCCTCGAGGATCCCGGCTGCGACCCTATCAGTCAGATTTCCAACGGCCAATGCCATAAGAGCTTTTATAGAAGCTGCTCGTCGCCAAAGACTTTATGCGGATCAAGTTTACCCCAATCGAACGTCACGCCTGTACCCGGTACGTCCGATGCAACAACGAGAGTGTCCTCTACAACAAGTGGCCGGGTCGTATATTCGTCGATCGGGAAGCTGTGTACTTCGAGCCATCCGGCGTTTGGTTGTCCTGCCAATAGATTAACGTGCAGTTCTGGCATTCCGTGGCTGCATATCGGTATCCCGTGTCGACGCGATAGGTCGGCGACACGAAGCCAGCCCGTGACCCCACCGCAGTTAGAGGCATCTGGTTGAATATAGCTTAACGCCGACCGCTCAAAAGCAAATTCAAACTCATGGATAGTGTGCAAGTTCTCTCCCATCGCCAGTGGCATGCCAGTTGCGCGTACGATCTCAGCATAACCATCGTAATTGTCAGGAATGATCGGCTCTTCGAACCAAAGGAGATCATATGGCATGAAAGCATCGGCCGCAGTAATTGCCTTTTCAACGTCGAAAGCATAATTAGCGTCTACCATGAAAGCGGTGTCCGGCCCGATTTGTTCTCGGACAGCACTGACCCGCTCTATATCCTCCTTAAGGTTGTCTCGCCCGACCTTGATCTTAACAGCGTTAAAACCGCGGGCCTGATAGCTACTGATATTCGATAGCAGTTTTTCAGTAGAGAAATTGAGATCGATGCCACCACAATAAGCTTTGGTTTTGGTCCCCGCGCCACCCGTCATTTTGTGTAGCGGTTTACTCTCGCGTTTCCCTCTAGCATCCCAGAGTGCGATATCGACGGCTGAAATTGCGAATGAAGCGACACCGCCCCGCCCAATGTAATGAATATGCCATTGCAATTCATCGAACAGGGATTCCACTTTGGTCCCATCGCGGCCTTGTAGGAACGGTGCCAAGTCATAACGAATCATCGACGTAATTGCGGCTCCGCCGCGCCCGCCTGTATAAGTGTAGCCTGTGCCCTTTGTCCCGTCAGAAAACCAGATAGTTACTACGATCAATTCAAAATGAGTGTGATCGCCGTGCTTGGCGTCTGAAAGAATTTCATTCAGTGGAATTTTAAAGTGTCGTGCTTCGACACGCTCTATCTTAGGCATCGAGAAGCGCCACCTTCGGTTTTAACAAATGGTGATGGGCAACCTATGCCTTAGCAGGACCATCCTGCAAGATCGGCGAATCATGCCGTTTCCGATTTTTAACCATTCGGCAATGAAGCTCGGTAATTTTTTCACTTCCTGTTTTGACGCATAGGAACGGTAAGAAGGCATGTACCAGACACGCGATAGTGGCGATGGACATTGCTGCAGTGAATGACAACGCAGCGCGAAGATGCTCAAAATAGGTTTCATTGACACTGGCAGGATGTTCTGTGAAGAGCCTGTAGATCATCGATGCTTCGTTCTTTCTAGTGGTTGATTAAAAAGATTATACGGTAGCCGGGCAAAAATAAATTTCTGCATTGACTAAAAAATAGATATTTTTTAGAAAATATTTTTAATGTTATAAAAAAAAGAGAATAAAATTTTTATGGATAGTTTTGATATTAGAATTATTGACTGTCTGCAGCGAGATGCTTCTATGTCTCTCTCGGATATTGCCGAGGCAGTTGGGCTATCGTCGACGCCTTGTTGGCGTCGCATTCATAACATGGAACAGGCGGGTGTCATCCAAGCCCGCGTTGCTATTTTGGACCCGGTAAAATTAAACGTCGGGGTAACCGTTTTTGTTGCGATCAAGACGGCACAGCACTCGGCAGATTGGTTGGTGCGTTTTGCTCGGCATGTCGACGCTATCGAGGAGGTTGTCGAATTTTACCGCATGAGCGGGGATGTCGACTATATGCTGCGTGTCGTGGTTCCTGACATTTCGGCGTACGACGCGGTTTACAAGCGATTGATTGAGGTCGGAGGACTTTCGGACGTGAACTCGACCTTTACCATGGAGCGGATCAAATATACGACGGCGCTACCGCTATCGTACGCGAATTGACTGAGTTTCTAAAGACCAACGAGGTGCGGTTACAGGCTTTAAGTCATAATTCGTAAGCTTGTGATAAGCAGATGTTGATGGCTTGACCGTATTGTCAGGCGCGGTATTTGTTACAGCACGCAGAAAGGTGAGGCATCGCATAGAGATGGTTGAATTCGACTATATCATTGTTGGAGCGGGGTCGGCTGGATGCGTTATGGCAAATCGCCTGTCAGAGAACCCTGAGATTACCGTCCTTTTGCTCGAAGCGGGTGGCAAGGACGATAATATTTGGATTCATATTCCGGTCGGCTATATCAAGACGATGCAGGATCCCGGCGTAAATTGGCTATTCGAGACGGAACCAGAAGAATACACATATAATCGCCCGATTCCTGTACCGCGTGGCAAGGTGCTCGGCGGGTCCAGCTCCATCAATGGCATGCTTTATGTGCGAGGTCAGTCGCAAGATTATGACACTTGGGCGCAACTTGGTAACCGTGGCTGGTCGTTCGAAGACGTATTACCCTATTTTAAGAAATCAGAGAACAATGTTGACCGGCCAACAGATTTGCATGGTGTTGGCGGACCTCTTCAAGTGGAAGATTTGAGCGAAACCTATCCGATCTTAGATGCATTCATCGATGCCGCAGAGGAAGCCGGTTATCCAAAGAATCTGGATTATAATGGAGCCACGCAGGAGGGATTTGGTTATTATCAAGTTACGCAGAAAGATGGTAGGCGATACAGTGTTAGTCGCGCTTTCCTCGATCCGATTCGTCGGCGTGAAAATCTTAAAGTAGAGACGGACGCTTTTGCCAAAGATATCATTTTACAGGGCAAAAAAGCGGTTGGAATTAATTACACTGTTCATGGCTTTCCCCGTGAAGCGAGGGCCCGGAAGGAAGTCATCCTTTGTGCAGGCGCCATTCAGTCGCCGCAAATTCTTGAACTTTCGGGGATTGGGCAGCCGAGCCTTTTAAAGCAGTGCGGGATCGAGGTGCGCCACGAATTGCCTGGTGTCGGCGAGAATCACCAGGACCACTATATCAGCCGAATGGCCTGGAAGGTTAAGCAACCGGTCACGTTGAATGAAAAGACGCGCGGACTATCGCTTCTGACGGAGGGGTTCAAGCTCCTTTTTCAGGGTAAGGGCGCCCTAACCATGCCAGCCGGAATTGCGCACGGTTTTATCAAGACAAGGCCCGAGCTTGATACTCCTGACGTGCAGTATCATTGCGCGCATGCGAGTTTTTCCAATCCGCATAAACGGATACTTCACGACTTTCCCGGCATGTCGCTGGGGCCATGCCAACTGCGGCCCGAAAGCAGGGGAACTGTGCATATAACGTCGGATGACCATCGTGATAGTCCCGTCATAAAACCGAATTTTCTGAAGGAGGAGATGGACCGAGAGACGCATATAGCTGGATTGAAGATTGCCCGTCAGATCCTCGATCGACCGGCACTTGACCCATACCGGGACGTTGAGATCATCCCGGGTGCTGATTGCCATACCGATGATGAGTTGCTGGATCATGCGCGTCGTGAGGGCGGAACCGTTTACCATCCAGTTGGAACCTGCAAGATGGGTAGTGATACAATGGCCGTGGTCGACGATCGACTTCGAGTACATGGTATAGACGCGTTGCGTGTGGTTGACGCCTCAATTATGCCACGGCTGGTCTCCGGCAATACGAACGCACCGGTCATTATGATAGCGGAGAAGGCGGCGGATATGGTCAAGGAAGACACACGGTAGAAGGAGGATGGGTAGATCAGTAAAGAAGCGGCGAGGCGACAGTGTGGAGAAAACCGCGTTTGAAAGAGCCGCCCATCAACCGCTTATGCTGGGCCTATTTCTGCCGCATCAAGAGGGGGCATGGAGCCCCTCGAAAGCGCCGCGAAAGACTTCTTGGGATTTTGATTATAACGCCAAATGCGCGCGAAAGGCCGATCGACTGGGTTTTGATCTTGTGTTCGCGCTGGCGCAATGGATGGGGAAGGGCGGCTACGGAGGAGATATCCGTTTTCGTGAGAATGCGCTGGACCCTTTCGTTACTTCTGCTGGTCTCGCGCCGATCACAAAGAACGTGCTCCTGATCGCAACAGTTCATGTACTTTATGGTTGGCATCCATTGCATCTCGCGAAGTACGGAGCGGTGATCGATCATATGAGTGGTGGGCGTTGGGGTCTTAACGTGGTGACGGGTTACAAGGAAAGCGAGTTCCGGATGTTTGGCCTCGATCCGATCGCGCATGATGACCGCTATGCTATGGCGGACGAATTCACCACGATTATGCGCCGGCTATGGTCGGATGACGAAGAGGTAACTTTCGACGGTAGATGGTGGCGTACGGAAAATGCCTTTGTTGCGCCAAAGCCAGCTAATCGATCCGTCGTTTTAGTCAACGCTGGTTCCTCGCCGGCAGGCATTGACTACGCAACAACCCATTCCGACATCATCTTCGTGACCAGCCCCGGGGGAGCTAACCCTGCCGACGCTTGTCGCAGTCTGCCGGATCACATCAAAAAAATACGTAAGTTGGCGCGCGAGAAGAAACGTAAAATTAAAGTCATGATCAATCCTCATGTGATCTGCCGTGAGACTGAGCAGGCTGCTTGGGCCCAATACCAGCGCATACTCGACCAACGCGACCAGGTTGCTGTAGACAATTTCGTCACGACCTTTATGGGGGGCGACCAATCCTCATGGCGCGGCCATTCGAAGGACAACTGGGCTGTTGGTGGTAATGTCCATTTGGTTGGTACGCCCGAACAGATCGTCGATTGGTTTGCCAAGTTGCGGCGCGCTGGATGTGACGGTATGCAAGTCAACTTTTATGATTTTCTACCTGAACTCGAGTTCTTTGGTAAGCGCGTATTGCCGTTGATGTATCAGGCAGGATTGAGGCTAGAAAGTAATTAATACACGATGGGTTCCGATTCAGCGTTGAAATAACGGGAATCCCTTGTCATCATCCTCTAGGCCATGCGATCCGCTCAGCTCTTGAAGGCTCAAGGCCGAGCGGTAGGTTTATAGACTTGAGATAACTGGGGCGACGAAGCGAATTCGGGAGAACGTCTGAATGGACTGGAAAGAGATTTCGGAAGAAGAAGCTAAGAACCATCCAGAATACGGCTTTGGTGGGGGCTTATATATCGTTTATGCGATCTGTGTCATCTGGAGCTTGCATAGTTTCTATATCGTGTTCTTTGATGCCGGTTATGTGTTAACGGATTCGTACGGTTACGAGAATAGGACGATGGCTGACTTCACGTGTTTTATTCAGTTTATCCTAATGCTGCCGTTCTTGTATCTTGCACCTAAGCTGCACCCAACCATGCCCAGCGTCGCCCTATCTTTGTTTTCCGTGAATTGGGCAATTTGGTTTACGTTTGGGATGATCTCGCCCAAAGTGATCCTCATGTCCCTGATCGTGACTGCGGCGACCATATTTATGGTTGTATATCTTTCACGTTCGACGCGGGTAAATGTCACTTATCGGCATAGGGTGCGCGCGTAATCGCACCTTTTAACTTATCCCGGCTCCCCACGGAGGTGCGTCTTCACTGTCTTGGATTTGTTGCTGATGTGACGGCGTAACACATCTGCGAGTGCTGGCCCATCGCGGGCAGCAAGCGCCACCAGCATTTGTTCGTGCTCGGCGACTGCTTTTGACCATCGGACCTCTGACATGTTAGCGACATATCGGGCTCGGCGAACTCGTCCTGATAGGCCCTTATACATTTGCAATAGAATGGGGTTAGCAGCGGCGGTGAGAATTTTCTGATGGATTTTCTGGTTGACACGAAAATAGGGTTTGAGTTCCCGTCGCGTGTAATGCAACACCATTTGGTAATGTAACGCCTGTATTTCGGCGAACTGCTCCTCGGATAAATTGGCGCAGGCGAGTTCGCCGGATAAGGCTTCTAGCGCACCCATTATAGGAAATATTTGATCTACGTCTTTCTCCCGCAAACGCGTCACTCTAGCGCCTTTATGCGGCAGTATTTCGAGCCAACCCTCGGATGCGAGTGTCTTGATCGCCTCTCGCAGCGGCGTGCGAGAGACGTTAAAACGTTCGCAAAGGATTCGCTCCGAAACTTTAGCGCCAGGCTCAAGATCCCCGTCCACGACCATCTCACGAACCTGCTCTACGAGGTCAGCGTGTAGGGTTTTGATTTGCTTGGCTTCGGAAAGGATTGAACTTTCGTCGACCAATGGGGTTGTATTTTCACTCATGCCGATAATCTCGCTAACCCGCCACAAGGGCTTCATCGAGCACCCGCGCTACATGCAATGCGTTGCGTGCCGCGCCGTCCTTGATTTGGTGACGGCAGCTTGTGCCATCGGCGACGATATAGCTCTCGCTCGCTTCCGCGCGCACTGCGGGAAGCAGCGACACCTCAGCCATCTTCATAGAGACTTCATACGTTTCGGCTTGATAGCCGAAGGCGCCGGCCATCCCACAGCAGCTCGAATTTACGGTTTTCACTTCCAGTCCGGGGACGAGCTGTAATGTCTTCTCGATGGCGCCCATCGCAGCAAATGCTTTCTGGTGGCAATGACCGTGAAGAAGGGCGCGCTTGCGCATTGTTGGCTTAAACTCGGCTTTGAAGCGCTGGGCTTTGGCTTCTTGGGCGACGAATTCCTCGAACAGCATCGCTCGTTCGGCCAACGCGGTCGTCTGTTCCCCCGGCAAGATTGCATGGAATTCGTCACGTAGGGTCAATAAACAAGATGGTTCAAGGCCAACGATTGGAGTTCCGGCGGCAACGTACGGGGCAAGGGCCTCGATCATGCGTTTCGCTTCGGCACGCGCCTCATCGACCATACCGGTTGCCAAAAATGTACGTCCACAGCAAAGCGGTCTTTCACCTGCGGGCGGCCGTGCAAAACCGACGCGGTAACCAGCAGCGGCCAAAACCCTGGCTGCGGCGTCTATATTTTCCCTCTCGAAACTGCTGTTGAAGGTGTCGGGGAGTAGGATCACTGGATGGCCATCAATCGGTCCCAAATCGCTGGCGTGTTGTGCAACGAAGGTGTCTCTTTGCCATTTTGGTAATGTTCGTTTTGCACTTAGCCCGGCGACGACTTCCGATAGCATTGCGAGGCCTGGCAAACGGTCGCGTAGGTTCAAGATACCAGAGAACCGCCGTGCCCAAGACGCGTATCGCGGTAAATAAGCGACGAGCCGGTCGCGCAGTGTAAGGCCATTGCATTTGTTGTAGTGGTGCAAAAACTCGGTCTTCATTCGGCTCATGTCGACGCCTGTGGGGCATTCCCGTTTACAGCCCTTGCAGCTGACGCATAACTGCATGGTCTCCTTCATGCCCTCTGAAACGAACGCGTCGTCTCCGAGTTGGCCGGAAATCGCCAGGCGTAAGGTATTTGCACGCCCGCGAACCAAGTGCTGCTCGTCTAGGGTTACCCGATATGAGGGACACATTACACCGGCGTCGAACTTACGGCATGCACCGTTGTTGTTGCACATTTCCACGGCACCTGAGAATCCGCCCCATTCAGACCAGTCAAGACCGGTATTGAATTTCATGCTTTTATAGTCTGGCTTGAAGCGCAGCAACGAACGGTCGTCGAATTTCGGTGGGTGAACTATCTTGCCAGGGTTCATGATACCCTTCGGATCGAACAGGTCTTTAACTTCTTCGAAGTTCGTGACCATGCGGTCGCCGAACATGGGGCGATGAAATTCGGAGCGAACAATCCCGTCGCCGTGCTCACCCGAGTGAGAACCTTTGTACTCGCGAACCAATTCGAAAGCTTCCTCAGCGATGGCGCGCATGGTTTGAGCACCGTCCGCCTCTTTGAGGTTAACGACTGGCCGGACATGCAGGCAACCGACGGAAGCATGTGCGTACCAAGTGCCCTTTGTGCCGTATTTTGTGAAAACGTTAGTGAGCCGGTCCGTATACTCCGCAAGGTCTTCAAGCGGCACGGCGCAGTCTTCGATAAACGAAATTGGCTTTCCGTCTCCTTTCATCGACATCATGATATTGAGGCCCGACTTCCGCACATTCCAAAATTCGGATTGCTCGGCGCCAGTTGTCGCTTCGACGATTGCGTCCTGATAGCCGAGATCGGACATCAAGGTGTTCAGTTCCTTGAGCTTCGATAATTGTGGGTTGAGTTCCGCGCCAGCAAACTCAACCAACAAAAGGGAATCTGGCTCTCCCCGCACGAATTTCTCGATGGTCGACCGAAACATCGGAATGTCGCGCGCCAGATCCATCATATTGCGGTCGACTAGTTCGACTGCTGTTGGGTTTAGTTTCACGATGTGTTGGGTCATTTCCATCGCACCGTAAAATGTGGGGAAATGGCAGATGCCGAGGACCTTGTGCTTGGGTAACCGATGCAGGTCGAGGTGGACGCGTGTCGAGAACGCGAGTGTGCCTTCTGAGCCGACGAGGAGATGAGCAAGATTTGGATGTCCTCCGCCTGGCCGATTGGAAGCACCTGGCACCAGTGCGTCTATGTTGTATCCGCCGACCCGTCGCATCAGGCGTGGAAAGCGATCGAAAATTTCCTTCGCCTCTCGCTCGCCAAGCTTCAGTAAAGTTTTGGCGAGGTCGCGATATCCTGCGGGAAGACCATTGTTGCCGAGGTTGTCCGGTAACTGACCGAAACGGAATTCCGAGCCATCCGTCATCAGCGCGTCAATTGCACGCACATTGTCGCGCATTGTGCCGTAACGTATCGAACGGGCGCCGCAACTGTTGTTTCCGGCCATACCGCCAATTGTGGCGCGGCTTGAGGTGGAAACGTCTACCGTGAACATATAGCCGTGCGGGTTAAGGAAATTATTAAGCTGGTCAAGCGCTATGCCGGGTTCCACGGATGCTGTGCCGGCTTCTGCGTCGAAATTAATGACTCGGTTTAGATGCTTGCCTACATCAACGACCAGGGCCTCGCCGACAGTTTGGCCGCATTGTGAGGTGCCGCCGCCACGAGGCAGGATAGGTATCCCTTCTTCCGCGGCTATCTCCATGACAGCTCGGACATCGTGCTCGGTTTTCGCAACCACGACGCCTAGGGGCTCGATTTGGTAGTGCGAAGCATCAGTGGAATATCGGCCCCGGCTAAAGGCGTCGAACAGCACTTCGCCTTCAATTTCTCGGCGCAAGCGAGCTGCTAGCACGCTATCCCCTTTCGAGAATCCCGTATCAATTATTGGGATGCGATGCGCGCCCATCCGAAAACCTTTCAGAAATATTATTTTGTATACAAATTAATATACCCAATGAAACATTAGTCAGAAAATTTATATAAGTAAATAAAAACAGATGTATATAGTGAGAATAGACTTAGTTGTGATTTATGTTTTTGTATGCATAATAGAGTTTTCATTAATTTGAGCGTCGGAGAAATCTAATGGCCAATACGAGCGGGCGCCATTTTCTGCAAATTCCTGGACCGACAAACGTGCCAGATCGGGTTTTACGCGCAATAGACAATCCGACGATGGATCATCGGGGGCCGGCATTTGGCGAGATGTCTCGGGCGTTGCTCGCGGATATCAAGAAGATCTTCAAGACAGAAAGTCATGTCGTAATCTATCCGGCATCAGGGACGGGGGCATGGGAAGCCGCATTGGTAAACACGCTCTCTCCGGGTGACCGTGTACTGATGTATGAGACAGGACAATTTGCGACTTTATGGCAGAACTTGGCGAGGCGTTTGAAGCTCGAACCGGAGTTTGTTGCTGGCGATTGGCGACACGGTGTTGACCCGGCTGCAATAGAGGAGCGACTTGTGGGTGATGCTGCGCATGAAATCAAGGCTGTCTGCATGGTCCATAATGAGACTTCGACGGGGATCGCGTCCCGAGTGGCGGAAGTGCGTGCTGCGATAGATCGTGCCGTGCATCCCGCGCTGTTGATGGTGGACACTATCTCTTCGCTCGCCTCTATCGACTACCGTCACGATGAATGGAATGTTGATGTAACAGTGGCGGGGTCGCAAAAGGGTTTAATGCTGCCACCAGGTCTAAGTTTCAACGCAATCAGCGAAAAGGCGTTAGAAGCCTCTAAATCGTCCGAACTTACGAAGTCGTTTTGGGCGTGGGATGACATGATTGCAACCAATGCAACCGGTTATTTCCCTTATACGCCGGCGACTAACCTGTTGTACGGGCTGAGAGAGGCCGTGGACATGCTATTGGAAGAAGGGCTCGATAAAGTTTTCGCGCGGCACGATCGATTTGCTGAAGCGACGCGGCGCGCCGTGCAAGCCTGGGGATTGGAAGTGCTTTGTCTAGAGCCGAAGGAGTATTCAAGCTCTCTCACCGCGGTACTAATGCCAGAGGGCTATAGTGCTGACGCGTTCCGCGAGACGGTGCTGAAACATTTCAATATGTCGCTGGGTAATGGGCTCAATAAAGTTGCGGATAAGGTATTTCGGATCGGCCATCTCGGTGATTTAAACGAGTTGATGTTGATGGGTACCCTCTCTGGTATCGAAATGGGCCTCGGTCTTGCTAACGTGCCTCATCAGAAGGGTGGTGTCGATGCCGCGATGCGCTATCTGGAGGACGAGGCAGTCAGCTGTAATCTTTAAGTTTATTTGTATGTCGGCGGCTTGGAGCTTTCTATTTAGACGTTAAAGCCTCAAAAATTTTCTCAATTTCGGAGAGTGGGAAAGGGGGCTAACATTATTCGCGCCTTCACATAATTGCCCATCGGTATTTTCCCGGTTGCCCCACGCGTTTGACCACTATTTGAAAAGACGGCTTATGAGACGGGCGCTTTGAGACTTTGGTGGTGATCACGGTGGGCATGGATACGTTCAATAAAGGACCGTACGGCCCTGTCTGGATCTTCCGAGGCCGGTAGCATGCGCATCTTGCCGTCCGGCGAACGGACAACGATCAGGCCTGTTTGTTCGATCACGGCGTAATTATAACCATCAATTTCACCGTTATTCACCGCGCCACTCTCTTTCCATTTAGGCGTATATTCTTTACATCCTTCGGCAGGTGGATGGCAAATTGTCTGGAAAGGCGTGTTTGCTACAAAATAACAAATAATCGGGAGATGGAGTGATGCGTATCCTTGCCTTCGACAAATCGGGAAAGCCCGCCCTTGGGGTGCGTCGCGGTGACGAGGTCGTTGACCTTGCCATGGCTGCGCCTGACCTGCCTAGCGATTTGCCGGGATTACTGTCTGGTGGTTCTGATGCTTTGGAGCGTGCAAAGTCCGTGACTAATGCAGCAAACGGCGATGCGGTTATGTCAGGCGAAGGTCTGACATATCATCCGACGATATGGAATCCTGGTAAGATCATTTGTGTAGGGCTCAACTATGCTGCTCATGCCGCTGAGGCACAGAGCGATACAAGTAGCGTCCAGGAGTACCCCTCATTATTCCTGCGGGTTGCGACAACGCTTGTAGGTCACGAACAATCGTTGGTGGTACCGAAAGCATCTTCGAATTTCGACTTTGAAGCGGAAATGGTGGCTGTTATTGGTAAATCTGGTCATTGTATCTCGAAATCGAACGCTCTTGATTATGTCGCTGGTTATTCGGTTTTTAACGAGGGTTCGGTGCGCGATTATCAGTTCAAGTCAGCACAATGGACGAGCGGCAAGAACTTTGATGCTTCAGGTGGCTTTGGTCCTGATTTTGTGACGGCGGACGAAGTTCCGGCGGGTGGTAAAGGGTTGCGCATTCAGACGCGTCTGAATGGCGAAACCATGCAGGACGCTAACACCGAGACGATGATATTCGATGTACCTACCCTTATTGAAATTATCACGGAGGTGATGACCTTGCATCCGGGCGATATTATTGTCACGGGTACACCGGAAGGTGTCGGGTTCGCGCGTAAGCCTCCGGTTTGGATGAAGCCAGGTGATACCTGCGAGATTGATCTCGAAGGCGTCGGTCTGTTGCGCAACCCCATTTCTGGCGCTTTATAAATGCTTTCATGTAATAATGCGTTTATTGAGGGCTAAACCAATCGAAAAGGGCATATTGGTAATGGCATGCAACCTCAACCGTTTAAGCTGCAATATAGGCATGCTTGCTGGCAGTAGAACTACCTGATGGTTTAGCCGAAAGTTGTTTAGTATGGGTTGGATATGTGGTGTAAGGAATTTATTGAAGAAAAGGATTTTGAACACTTCCGATTCCCCTTTTTGAGGCGCAATTCGTCCTGCAGATGCTTTGATGGGTTCGGTGACATTGGGTGGTAAAATTACTGCCTGATTAGTCGATCGGTTCCGCCTCCCGCGCGAGCGGCAGAGATTGAGATTTCATGAAATAGATACCTCCTCGGCGCTCACGGAGAGCGGTGCGCATAAAGATCCGATTTCAGGCGCTTTGATAGAGTTTTGTCATTACGAATTCGCGATGCCCTAGCGCCTCCGCACAGGTCATCCGTCCGTTGCATGTCCGCATCGTGATGTCGATGAGTTCGTCGCCAGCCTCATCGTAATTCATTTCGCGCCGCAAAATGCCTGATACATCGAGGTCGACATGCTCGGACATCTCGCGCGCTGTACGAGGATTAGCTGTAAGCTTGATCACTGGCTCGATAGGGTTGCCGATGACGTTGCCCTGGCCGGTCGGAAAAAGATGCACGACAAACCCAGCTGCCGCTTGAAGTGTAACGCATTCGGCAGCGGCGGAAGAGGTGTCCATGAAGTAAAGCCCAGCACCCATCGAGGGCGCCTCGGCTGGCTTTAGCACGTCGATATAGTTGGTGTTTTTCCCAATTTTTTCGAGATTGCCAAAGGCTTTCTCTTCGATTGTCGTAAGCCCACCTTCGATATTACCTTTGGTTGGTTGGCTTTCCGATAGATCGTCCGTTTTATGACGCTCGATCATGTCGTTGTAATCGGTCCAGGTGGAATAAAATTTATCACTTGCTTCCGGCGTGGCGCCGCGCGCCTTGCAGACCAGCTCCGCTCCAGTAATCTCCGAAGTTTCCCCAAAGCATGTGGTCACTCCGATTGGGTCTACCTTGTCGATGAAATTGCCGACCGTAGGGTTAGAGCCGATGCCTGACGTCGTATCTGATTCCCCACATTTGACGGATACCCAGAGCTCGTTGATGTCACATTCCTCCCGCTGGTTTTCTGAGGCGTTTTGGATCATTTCCTGAGCTACCCGGCTGGCGTTCGCAACTGTTTTGATTTCGCCGTTGCGTTCCAAGGCGAAGCCTTCGACCCGTTTGCCTGTCTTTGCAATGCCGTCGACGACGCGGCCGGTCCATCCTGGTTCGATGCCAATGACAACAACGCCAGCAACGTTTGGATTAGCACCCGTGCCAATTAGCGTGCGAAAATGTAGTTCCAAATCTTCACCGAATTGCAAGCGGCCATAATGATGGGGCAGCGCCATGGTGCCCTTTACATTGTACTCCACCTTTTCAGACGCGGCGTTCGATAGGTCATCGAGTGGCAGAATTATTACGTGGTTGCGGATGCCAACTCGGCCGTTTTCTCTGCGATATCCATTAAATTTCTTCGGAAGCATGATGCCTACCACTTCTTTGTTTTGAGGTTATGGGTGTGGACGTGCCCGCCGATGGCGACGTCCTGCACAATTTTTCCAATGTCGTGCCCGTACTTCATGACAGCATCACCATCACTGAAATCGGTAAGCGCCACCTTATGCCCGAGCGGTATGTCGTTCAGCGCGTTTACCGTAATGGTTTCGTCGGATGCCATTTTCCAGCCGGTCAGTTCCATACCTTGCTTGACGTCTTCAACTACCACGACGCCCACTGTGTCGCTGTCGTTGTGCACGACGAAATGTGGAGCAGACATGTTTCCTCCTGCATAAAGTTCCTAATACGTGGGGACCGCTCTTAAATTCGCTGATTTAGGGCGGAATCCATTGTGTTCAGCCATAAAAGACCTGGCGCCATGGCGTGTCAATGGTAGGTCGGTCGATGTGCTGCAAGGGTCGGCTCAAACGTCGTCGACATGGGCGTTTTGGCTGTCTTCAGGTGCTTCAGCGCGCTCGTTCATTCCATAGTCTCGCACCACGGATGCAACGCGTAGTCGATATTTGGCGAATACTCCTGTGCGACCTTGAGACTGGGCGTTCCGGTGTATTTCTAGGTTGCGCCATGCGCTGATCGCGTCTTCGTCCCGCCAGAACGATAGTGATAGAACCTTGCCTTCTTCGGTCAGACTTTGGAACCGCTCGATAGATATAAATCCGTCGATCTTGGTCAGTTCGTCTCTTAGCGTCGCCGCGAGGTCTAGATAAGTATCCTTTTGCCCCGCTGCTGGTAGAACTTCGAAGATAACGGCGAGCACTCTTACCTCCCTTGATGCGATATGTTTTGGTGTTCGAGAAAAATATTGCCGCGTAAATCAACATGTGCAGTCCAGCCTGGAGGTACCACAACAGTCGAATCATACTCTTCGATGATTGCGGGTCCCTCGTGTTTCTTATTTATGAGTTGGGAACGGGTCAGGATTTCAGTTTCTCGATTACCGAGTTTGGGACCGAAGTAGACTGACCGGCAATTTTGTGGAATTGCGCCCCTGGTCACGCTGTCGTCCCAGGACCCACTTTTGTGAGCGCCGCGGTCGACCGTGGCGACGACGTGGATGTTTACTAGCTCAAATGCGCGTCGCTCCGCGCGATGCCCGAACAGGCGCTCGTATTCAGATTCAAATGATTGTTCAACGGCCCAAAGAACAGCATCGCTCAAATTCAGGTCTTCAAGAGGCACCATCAACTCAGAAGATTGACCCAGGTAGCGGATATCGGCCAATGCGGTGAAAGAAATGCTTCCCTCTGAAAAACCCTCGTCCTGAATGCGATGCCTAAGGTTATCCCTCATATCCGTAATTGCGGCTTGCAACTTTACACGATCGGCCGATTGCGTTTCGGTCAAAACGGTTCGTGCGCTATGGTGTTCGACCTCAGCCCGCAGTAGACCAAACGCGCTGAATAGACCGGGGGCGGGCGGCACGAGAATGCGAGTGATTCCGAGTTCCTCCGCGACACCTGCCGCATGAATTGGTCCAGCGCCGCCGAACGCCATCATAACGAAATCTGCAGGATCACGGCCGCGCTCTACCGAGACAGTCTTGATGGCCCTTACCATGTTGGAGTTTGCCACTGTATGGATGCCGTGCGCCGCATCGAGGAGTGACAACTCGGAAGATGTTCCAACAAATTTGTGCACTGAGGTCTCGGCGAGTCTGCGATCGACAGTCAGTGCTCCGCCGGCAAGCGATCCGTCGTGAAGGTATCCAAGAACTAGGTTTGCATCTGTCACCGTCGGATCCGTATTGCCTTGGCCATAGCAAGCCGGACCTGGCGAAGCGCCGGCGCTACGTGGTCCGACCCTAAGCGCTCCACCGGTATCAAGGCTAGCGATGCTGCCGCCTCCGGCGCCAACCTCAGATATATCGATGACTGGAATTCGCAACAGATACCCGCCGCCTCGAACGAGCCGGCTGCTGACTGATACTGGTCCTCCCACCTCGTAGTCGCGGGCACGAAGTATTTGACTATTTTCGATGATCGATGCCTTGGTCGTTGTTCCGCCCATGTCTAGGGTGATGACATTTGTCTCCCCTGCTTCAAGGGCTGCTTGCTGCGCTGCGACAACGCCCGCGGCGGGACCGGACTCAATAATTGATACTGGGCGTTCGGCCGCCGTTCTGGCCGGGACGAGGCCGCCATTGGATTGCATCACTAAGATCGGTGCTCTTGTCTTAATGTCCTCGAGCTTTCGGCGGAGATTTGCGAGGTATCGGGCAATAAGTGGTGCCACATAAGCGTTTACGACCGTTGTGCTTGCACGTTCGAACTCCTGTAACTCAGGTAAGATATCTGATGACAGCGAGATGTGGATGTCGGGCAGTCGTTCGATGAGCGCATCTCTAACTCGGCGTTCGTGTTCGGCATTACGATAGGCATGGAGAAAGCAGATGGCTATAGCGGTCACCTGCTCACGTTTGCAGGTCTCGATGAGGTCCTCGATGTCCGATAGGTCGAGAGGGACTAATACATCGCCATTGTGATCGAGGCGTTCTTTAATTTCAAAACGAAGCGCACGTTCGGCAAGTGGTGGGGGTTTTTCCCAGCCGAGATCATATGAGAGCGGGATCCGTATCCGACGGAGTTCCAGGACGTCACGAAAACCCTTGGTGGTGATCAATGCGGTTCGCGCTCCCCGCCGTTCTAATATTGCGTTTGTTGCGACCGTGGTCGCATGGACAATTTCCCGAATTACGGTGGCTCCATCTTCACGGTCGTGCGCCCATTCGATGCCGGCCACAATCGCTTCTGCATAGTCGTGTGGCGTTGACGGCACCTTGCGCTTCCAGAGCCGGCCGTCTTGCCTCAAAAACACAAGATCGGTGAATGTACCCCCAATATCTACGCCGATCCGCGTGCCGTTCATCCCTTTTGCTCACGATGTTTTCGGCGCAGCGTTTCGGTTCTTGCTTCGTCCACTTGCCATGGTGGTCCAATAATGGCTACGCCGTAGGCACTCACCGCTGCATCCGTGCTGACTTTGCCGTTGCGTACATCAGCGAGTACCTTGGCGATGGGCCGCGCGAATGGGTGGCCGTAACCACCCGCACCCGCCGTTGTATGGCGTATTGCTTCACCTGTTTGAATCGGGTGGACGAATTTAGTGGGAAGTTCAATCCATTCGTCACCAGTGTTGAAAAGGTTTGCAGACGGTGTCCCTGAGCCGCCTCCGTTAATGCCAAACGGCGGGTGGTCCCGACGGTCGGATCGAAGCTGCAGTCGTGCGTTTTCTCCAAGATACCGCAACTCTCGCCGGACCGCGAGGCCGCCGCGCCATTGCCCCGCGCCTCCGCTATCTGCAACCAGTTCGTAACATTCGACGCGGATTGGTGCGGCGTTCTCGATTGCCTCTATTGGCGCGTTTGAAATATTGGCAGCAGGGTTTGCGACGCCGTCAATACCTTCTCGGTCCGCGCCCGCGCCCCAGCAGCCCATCACTGCTTCACGAAATTGTGAATAATTTCCATCGCTATCGTATCCGGCGATGCTGTAGCTGGTTGTTCCGCCTTCGCCTGGCGCTCTAATGTGCTCCGGCACAGCCTTTGCCAGTGCGCCCCATATAGCGTCGATGATACGAAAGCCGGTCACACCCCTCGCGGCGCAGGCACCGGGAGGATTCGGATTTACGAGGCTCCCTGCGTTGGCGATAGCTTCGATCGGACGGAAAAAGCCGGCATTGTTTGGAACATCCTCCTCCATAATGGAGCGGATAGCGAAATAGATAGCCGATTTTGCGAAAGAAAGTGTCGAGTTTATCGCCCCTTGGACCTGCTTCGACGTTCCACCGAAGTTCACAATCAGTTTGTCGCCCGTTATATGCAGAGCGACGCTAATTCGGACAGGTTTGCCAAAATTGACGCCGTCGTCATCAAGGTAGTCGGTGTATTTGTAAATGCCGTCCGGGATGGCGGAGATAGTGGCGCGGGCGCCCTTTTCGCTGTAGTCGAGGAGGGCGTCAAAGGAGCTTTCAAGTTCGTTGATGCCATAGCGCGCCGCCAGTTCTTGCATGCCTCGTTCTCCGATATCGCATGCCGCGAGCTGCGCCCGCACGTCTCCAAGCACGACTTCCGGCTGCCGAACGTTCAACCTTAACATGCTGTATAACGTTTCGTTTGGCTCGCCGGCGTTGTAGAGCTTGACAACTGGAATGCGGATGCCTTCCTGAAAAATTTCTGTAGAATCTGCAGCACTCGACCCAGGGACCCGCCCCCCCATGTCGTTGTGATGTGCCACAAGAACCGCGTAGCCTAGGAGCCGGCCTTCGACGAAGATGGGCTTGAACATGAAGATGTCCGGGAGATGCATGCCACCGTGATAGGGGTCGTTCAAAATATAAACGTCGCCGTCGCTGACATCGTCTCCGTATTTCGTTAATACGGCTCCCATTGCATCCGGGATAGAACCGAGATGTAAAGGAAGCGATAGCCCCTGCGCGATCATTCGTCCCTCGCGGTCGCAAAATGCGCTGGATAGGTCCATCGTATCCTTCATGATCGACGAATAAGCGATACGCACGACCGTCAGCAGCATCTCGTCGACAACAGAACCTATCGCATTCTTAATCAGCTCTAGGCGAACAGGATCAAACGGCATATTTTTGTTCCATCTCCCGGATCGATGACATGTCGTTGATTTCCCATAGTTCGTCGAAGCCGATCATGCGATCGACCACTCCCTCAGACGTGCCGCTCTTCCGTATTTCGGCAAGGACCTCCTGCATGGTCTTGGCTGCCGCCATCAGAGATTGCACGTAGAAACAGCAGGTTTTGAAGCCCATCGCTTCGACTTGTTTAGCAGAGAGACGTGGGACCATTGGACTCGGGCTGTGGTTCCAATGAAGTGGTACCTTATCCTTGAAGGTGGCCGCCACGGCCTCGATTTCTCCTTTGGATTCCCGAACCTCGCAGAAAAGCATATCTGCACCTGCATCGATATAAGCATGGCAGCGGTCAATCACATCGTCGAGACCGTTGACCAACATTGCGTCGCAACGGGCAATGATGACGAAGTCGTTGTCCTGGCGTGCATCCTGAGCAGCTTTGAGTTTTTGGCACATCTCTTCTTTTGGGATCAGCGCCTTGCCAAACATGTGACCGCATCGCTTCGGCCAAGTCTGATCTTCGAGGTGAATTCCTGCAACGCCCGAGTGTTCGAATTCCCGGACTGTGCGGACAACATTTATTGCATTACCGTAGCCATTGTCGGCATCGATGATCACAGGAATACCGACTGCATCCGAGATATAGCGCGCATTCCGGGTCATTTCCTCCAGCGTGACGAGGCCGACATCTGGGTAGCCACGGCAAGCCGCGACACCAGCGCCGGTGACGACACAAAGTTCAAAGCCGGCCTGTTCCACTAAGCGCGCGCTGAACGCATCGTGCGCTCCACCTCCCATGACAATACCGTCGCGTGCTAGCAATTCTCGCAACTTCCGTGTCTTACGCATGGTCATACCTCCATCCCGATTGCGCCGCCTCGAAGGGCTGCCTCCTATAGAAATACCTAGCACGAGGCGGAGGTCGAGCCATCGCCGTATCGACACAAATCAACGCTTGGGTAGCCATCGCCCTATATATGGTGAGGCGACGGTAGTGGAATTAATCTTCCTGGGTAAATGAAAAAGTTAATGGAGGGGGAACATGAGCGGCGATTATAATGTAGGAGCGAATGAACTGAAGGAACTAGCCGGTGAGCTCAATGACTTACTGAAGATTCGGACGTTTCCTATCGGTTTGAAGCAATTTGCCTCAGTCGAGGAGATGGAGGCAGTAGATGGTGTGCGCTGGCCGTCTGAAGGACGATTGCATACCACTTGCCAGATCGTGACCCAGGCGCGGATCGCTGGTTTTACTATTGCTGCGACGGCGGGCAACGTGCGGGGAGGCAATTGCCGAGGCGTGATGGGTTTTGAGAAGCCAGATGAGCCGACCTTGTCGGGTGAGCGTATGACCGGTGTTTGGTTTGAGAATCAGGAAGGTGCAAAAGCTCATCAGGATGGCATGATCCGGCAAGTATACGATACTTTTGTTGGGACGATTTGTTCGCCTCTTCGAAGTGGCCGCCTTGATCCCCCTGATATTATAATGTTTTACGGTACGCCAGGTCAGATCGTCCTATTTGTAAATGGACTTCAGTGGAAGCGCTATAAGCGATATGACATGACGATCACTGGTGAAAGCGCTTGTTCTGATAGCTGGGGACGGGCACTCAGAACCAGAGAAACGTCAATTTCCATCCCTTGTTATGCAGAGCGCCGCTATGGAGGTGTAGCCGATGACGAGATGCTAATCGCTATGCCTCCTGATGAATTCGTGCGCGGAATTGAAGGCTTACAAGCTTTATCTAAAAATGGCCTACGCTACCCGATACCACCATATGGCGCGCATATGGACCCGTCTGAGGGAATGGGCCGCAGCTACGGATAAGAAATTCTAAGTCGTTCTCGTTATTGTGTTAAAGTATCGTGTTTACACCGCACGGCGAAGTGACTTGCCAGGTCGCTCATCGGTTGCAATTCCGTCTCGCCACACCGGACGGCCGTTAACGTATACTGAATCGATCCCGGCGGCCGGATTAATTGGGGTGTTGAAGTCCGCTCTGTCGATGACTGTAGCCGGATCGAAAATAACGATATCAGCGAAATTACCCTCTTTAATTTCACCGCGCTCGGCGAGGCCAAAGACTGAGGCCGGTTTGCCGGACATGCGATGCACTGCATCCTCCAGGGTCAAAAGACCGAGATCGCGGCTGTAATGACCGAGCACCCTAGGAAAGGTGCCCCATAACCGCGGGTGTGGGTGCTGATCATGCGGCAATCCGTCCGATGCAATCATTGAATGCTGATACTTAATGATGCGTTGGACGTCGGCTTCGTCCATCATAAAGTAGATAGCGCCCGCAGGCTGAAGCCGATCGCATGCGTCTTCGACGCTGCAATTCCAATCTTCGGCGATCTCGGAGAGATCGCGTCCTCCGGCATCTGGTTCGGGGACAGACCAGGTAATAATAATCCGCCGAGCTTCGCTTAGACGCCATTTCTGTAACACCGTTGAACCCGCTACGTAGGGGTAGACATCTAGGTCTACACGCTGATCCTTCCGGATGCGCTCAATGATTTCCAAAGTTTCCTTGCTGCGGCCAAAATTCTCTTTACCTGTGATCTTGTGATGCGAGAGGACGACGCCCGCGTCGGACTCGCGGCCGATCCGAAAGGCTTCTTCGAGGGATTCTACAATGTCGTTACCTTCGTTTCGTAGATGTGTTGTATAAAGTGCTCCCGCGGAGCCGAGGAGTTCCGCGAGCCTAAGGATTTCGCTTGTTGGCGCAGGCTGCGCCGGCTCGTAGGCGAGGCCCGTTGAGAGCCCTACAACCCCCGCGTCAAGCGCTTCACCTAAGTGGTCGCGCATTCGATCGATTTCTTTTTCGGTTGCCGGTCGCGTGAGGTCGTCCATTGCACCAACCCGCAGGGTGGTATGTCCGCACAAGAGAGCGGCGTTAGTCGCCGGTGGGTTTGCGTCAATGGCCTCGAAAAAATCGGACATATGGGGAAATTTGTAACCGTCCCCCAGGAGGTCGAGCGGCGGCGGTGGTCGATCCCCTTTGAAGCGCAGAGGAGCCAAACTGATACCGCAATTACCGGTTACAACCGTTGTCACCCCTTGGCTCGTCTTATACCCCATGTCAGGCTTTGAAAGCAGTGCGTGATCGTCGTGCGTATGCACGTCAATAAAGCCTGGAGCTATAATGCGGTTGGCAGCGTCCGCTACGAAATTGCCGTAAGCCCCAGACAGATCGCCAATAATAGCGATGCGTTCGTCTCGGACGCCGATATCTGTCTTACGTCTCGGTGCGCCGGTACCATCAATGACTTCACCGTTTCGTATAATTAAATCAAACTTCTCTTTTGTCATCGTGGAGACCTCGCCGCTATTACTGAACATATTATAAACACTATTCCCACGATTGGGGATTGGCCAACTTGCTTAAGGCGCCATGTTTGTTTTCGATTAGATTGAGGAATTGGTCGGCATGAATTTGACACCTGAGCAAGTGCAGTCGGACGCAGAATCCGTCTTTGATGTGATTATGGGCGGTGGCATTGCCATCGTGCCGCTCGATGTCGCTTATGCGATAATCGGCCATAAGTCGGCCGCAATTAGAAAGATCTTTGAGGTAAAGAAGCGCAGTCTCGAAAAACCGAGCGGGATGTTCGCCTGTCTCGATCATTCCCTCATGCTCCACGATCTAGGGGAGCGCGAGCGAGAAATCCAACGCACACTGATAGAGGAATTTGACCTACCATTCTCGGTTGTTGCGCCCTTCGACCCCTCAAATCCAGCCCTCACGGGTGTTGAACCGTATGTTATAGAGACATCGTCTAAAGCAGGTACATTGGATATGCTACTTAATGCTGGCGCTTTCCATAATGCATTATCGAAACTTTGTTTCGATCAAGGGAAGCCGGCGTTCGGTTCTTCCGCTAATATTTCGCTTACCGGCAGTAAGTTTACTGTCACTGACATTGAAGCTGAATTGAAGGAAGTCGCGGATATCGTCATCGACCACGGAACTTCCAAATACGCCAATCCCGATGGTGTCTCCAGCAGCATCATCGATTTTCGAGACTTTAGTGTGGTCCGCTATGGTTGCTGTTTCGATGAACTAAAAAATATTTTTAGAGAGAAATTTTCAATTGATTTACGCCCTCAAAGTAAAAGTTAATTATGTAATAAAAAAAGTTTAATATTTTTATTAGTAAAATAAAAATAATTTACATTCATTACTTTTTTATAATAGATTTTTCAATTACTTGTTTGTAAATAAGTCAAGTAGTGTTTGAAAACGCTAGGCGTTTCTTTTTGGGCTGCAAAATATTTAAGGCTGTGGCCAAATATTTTTGGAAATTAAGTGGTGCCCCTAGTAATAAAAAGCTTGTTCTTGTCGTTCTTCGTTGGTTGGTAATTCAATTAAACGATCCTACGCTGTCACAAATCTTGAGCAGGCGATTTTAATATGACGATTTCGCGATATTGGCGGTCTTTGAAGACGAGTGATTTCGATAGGATAGATAGAGAACAGACAGTCATCATCTTGCCGCTTGCCGCGATTGAACAGCATGGCCCTCACCTACCTTTGGATGTGGATTTACGGATTGGCGAAGGGATTATGGAAGCGGCCGTGGCATGCTCCCCTGAAGATTTGCCTTTCCTCATTTTGCCGGCGCAAGCAGTGGGTTACAGTGTCGAGCACTCGGCGTTCCCAGGCACCCTTTCGTGTTCTCCGACTGGGGCAATTGAACTATGGACTTCGATTGCCGGACAGGTTGCAGGGCTCGGGTTCAAACGCTTCATATTGTTCAACTCCCATGGTGGAAATTCCGACTTGATGCGTGTCGCAGCGCGCGAACTGCGCGTCCAACATGAGGCGCTCACTATCGCGGCAAGCTGGTATCGTATGGTTGATCTTGCTGGGTACGCGGATGCGGCGGAACTTGAGCATGGGATACACGGAGGTTTAATAGAAACTTCAGTAATGCTTCATCTAGCTCCGGATAGCGTTGACATGAGCAAGGCTAGCGCCTTTACCTCTTACGCTACTGAATTAAACCGCCGCCACACGCACCTAACAGCGACCGGCAATGTTCAGTTTGGTTGGATGGCACAAGACCTAAATTCTTCGGGCGCCGTTGGCGATGCGTCTCTCGCAAGTGCCGAAATTGGACAGGCCATCGTTACCTCAGCCGCGCGCTCTCTTCTTGAGCTTGTTGAAGAGGCCATTGCCTTCGATCTTGGGAGCCTTGCGGATCGTTCGGCGTGATGTCTGGTAGGGTCACGGGTTCGCCCTAATTTGGTTTTTGACGTGAAGCTATCATTATCGGGACGTCTATCATGATTTATGAAATGCGGACCTATTCCGTCCTTCCAACGGACCTGCCCAAATACCTCAAACATGCGAAAGATGTAGGGCGACCGGTACGTGGTAATGACTACGGTGTGAACTGTGGATATTGGATCAGTGAGTTCGGTCGTCTGAACCAGGTCTGGCATCTTTGGCGTTACGAGAGCTACGCGCAGAGAGAGGATTTGCGTGCCCAATTGTCGCAAAACTCGGATTGGATCAATAAATACGTTGGCGTGATCAAAGAATGGGTACAGAGACAGGATATCCGCATAATGAATTCGCACAACAGTTTGGCGCCCCCCGAAGGTGAGGGGAATATATATGAGTATCGATATTACCGCCTTACGGTTGGGAGCGCTGGCGCATGGATTAGCAACTTTAAGGATGCACTTCCACACCGCGAGAAGTATTCGAAGTTGGTGGGCTTATGGCATACCGAAGCAGGCCAGCCGAATGAGGTATCGCATCTTTGGGCTTATTCCGACCTAAACGCTCGTGCAGACGCAAGGGCGCGCGCGAGCCAGGATGAGGACTGGCGGGCATTCCTCAAGAAGGGCGGTCCGATGATTCGAGAAATGAACAGTGTCTTGTTGCAACCGACGAATTATTCCCCTCTTCGATAGGAAAAATTAAAGAGCGGTTTGATGGTTCTGTCGTATATGGTGTAATTTCTGGGTAATTAGATTTAATGTCTTGCTAGCAGCAAGCTAAATTGGTTGTTCCTCGAATTTGCTGATGAAGATTGATTAAGGCTGACGTCGATGGACGTAGGCTGGAATTACCGTCAGTTTTAAAATGGTTCTATTAGTTCAACACATGTCGGGCGCTTCGATAGTGTGCCTATGAAGCGTCATTCAACATGCTACATTTCTACAACTAGCTTATAAAATTTTTTAATGTACTTGGTTCTGAACAATGTCTGTCCATTGCGGATCACGCATCAATTCTGACCTCGACGGTGCCAATTCCGTCAACCGTATATGCTGCATGATCCCCCGCCTTTGGATATTTGGTCGCTAGCGTTGATCCAGTTATCACGATCATATCCTCACGCATCGACCAACCGCGTTTCGCCGCTAAATTGGCTAGCCAAGCGAGGGAGATCATCGGACTGCCCATGGCAGCACCCGTCACGCTGTCTTCCAATTGTTCACCATTCCATTCCAAGTGGACTGGGGTTGAGGCCATGTCAATTTTTTGCCAGTTAGTCACCGCTGGCCCTAATACTACGCCGCCGCACCATATGTTGTCCGATAGCATGGAAATAGCGTCAAGATTTTCGTAGTCCGCTCGCCGGTCGTCGATTAACTCGAAGGCGGGGTGGCAGGCACTGACATACTCACGAATGTTCATGTCGTCGAATGGCGCAGCGTCCAAAGGAATTTCCTTCGCGAGACGGACCGCCAATTCGAATTCTAACGCCAGTCCATTGAAATCACTGAGAGAGAGGTCTGCAGGGGACGTATGGATTGTCTCTTGGAAGACATAACCGCCACACGGCTGATCTACGCCACATAACTCTTGGATCGGTTTGGAAGTGAGAGCGATTTTATATCCACCTATCGGACCGCGGCCTTGCCAAAGGTCGATCAGTTTCTCCATCGCCCGGTAGCCGTCGTCAATCGTATCTAGCATCATGCCGCCTAGTGGCGAGTAGACCTCGCGATCGCGATGCTCCGCGAAACGCCGTTCTGCGACAGCACGAATTTCCGCTTCGGTGCTCATGCCTCTTCCTCTAATCTCCTGACGAGCCTCTCGCCGAATTCTTTGCAACCAAGTGGCCCGCCGAGGTCTTGCGTACAAGTCGAAGTATTAGCTAGTTGCGCGTCGAGCGCCGCTCCGAGCCTGTGGCCAGCTTCCATCAACTTGTTATCCTGCTCCTTGGCAGCAATCCATTCCAGCATCATGGCAAGCGAGAGAACCATGGCTGTCGGGTTTGCGACGTTCTGACCTGCGATATCGGGTGCTGAGCCATGTACCGCCTGTGCCATCACGTGGTCGTCGCCTGCATTGATAGTGCCACCAAGGCCTAGGCCGCCAGCAAGCTCGTTTCCCAGATCGGAAAGAATATCGCCGTACATGTTTGACGTGCAAATGACATCAAAGGAAGCGGGCGTGCGCACCATCAGGGCAGTCATTGCATCGATTATTACGTCGTCCACCTCCACTTCCGGATAAGATTTTGCGACCTCGCAAACCGTTTCATGGAAGAGGCCATCCGTCATCTTTAATACGTTCCGTTTGGTGACAATAGTTACCTTGCGTCGGCGTTGCATGGCGAGCTTGAAGGCGGCCTCTGCAATCTTGCGGGATGCCTCACGCGTTATCTTTCGGACCGCGATGGCGACGTCCTCCGTCACCATCATCTCTCCGTTCCCCATATGCATCGACCGATCTGCGTAAAAGCCCTCCGTATTTTCCCGCGCGAATACTAAGTCCATTTTTTTGACTGCTGACGACACGCCCGTACGTGTCTTGGCAGGCCGAATGTTGGCGTAAAGGTCGAGGCCGGTACGCATAAAAGCAGATGGTCCTCGTCCGCCTTCTGCCAGCGATGGGTAGGCCAGTGTATCCGTCGGTCCCATGATAGTCCCATCGGCATCGCGTGCCTTCTTTAGCGCTTCGTCTGGAAAGGTATTACCGGCTGCCTCGAGGCTAGCGAAGCCAATTTCAACTGTCTCAAGGGAGATGCCGAGGCCGAGCCTGTGATCTAGCGCTTTGAGTGCAGCGACCGCAACAGGCACAATCTCCGGCCCGATGCCGTCGCCGGGCATGACGAGAAACTTCATTGAGTATTCCTTCTTAATAGGTTCAACCGGGAGAGAAACTGAACCGGGAGGTCAAAGGGTCAAGCGACGCGAGCTCTGCTATCACTTCACTAGTTCTGGGGGGAGCCATGAGAGGACATGGGTACTAGGTCGTGTGTTTGATCCTGTCATTTGTTGCCACGGTAAATTCGCAAATTCGCCGGTCTGTGCAGACTTGTAAGAGCTTGGGTTGGATTTCGTCACCCTGTGGTTGCGGCTTTTTATTCACGTAGGAACGGCAGCGCCAATTCTAGAAATAACTCCGGCGTCTGTATTGCCATGAAATGGCCGGTCTCGGCCTCGACGTATCGCGAGCCGGGAATTGTGTTGGCGGCTTTCGCGGTTTCCGGTGGTCGTACTGTGTCGTGAATACCGCCCACGATCAGGGTTGGGCAGGTAACATTGTCACCTTTGGCGTATAGGTTGATGGTGCCGAGTGTACGGTTAATTGTGGCGAAACCGCATGGATTGTTGGCGAGCCAACGGCATTGGTAGGTCGCGAATTTATCTTGATCTTTTCGGAAGATCTCTGGATAAGAGCGTCCGAGGCTTGTATCTATTGACGCCCGCATTCCGTGTTTTTCCTATTGATTGGCTCGGATTTCGGATGCTCCGGTTGCGGGACTGGTTAACATTAACCGCTTGATCTGCTCTGGATAATGAATGGCGTATGCCATGGCGATACTGGCACCCATTGCGGTTCCTAGAACGAGGCATGGACGGTCTAGTTCTAGAGTATTGCACAGCGCCGCAATATCGTCCGCCATATCTCAAATGTTGAGGGTGCCCTTAGCCTTCTCCGAGAGCCCGAAGCCGCGCCGGTCGTAACACAGAATGCGGAATTCCCTCTCCAGTGCAGGTAACACATCCTGCCAGCTCTCCAAGGCGCCACCGAGTTCATGGATTAAAATCAGGGTCTCCGTTCCCTCGCCGGAAAGCTCATAGCGCAAAACGACGCCGTTTACCTCGATCCACGGCATGTGTCGTCTCCTATAACTCAGGTACGTCGAGGGTTCCGAAGTTCTCTGCAAACATGAGCGTAGCGCCGCTCTTCGCTTGCAATTCTTCTCGGGTAAGGCCGGCAATCATTTCGCGCACCAAGAACCCGTTGTCCGCTACGTCGACAACTGCAAGATCCGTGTAAATCCGGTTGACTGTGCCAATCCCAGTCAGCGGATAGCTGCACTTTTCGACGAGACGCGGCTCACCTGTCTTTGTTGTGTGTTGCATGGTGACGCGCACACTTTTGGCGCCGGCCACCAGGTCCATTGCGCCTCCAACGAGTTGACCTTTATGCGCCATCTTGGCATCCCAATTTGCGAGGTCGCCGGTCTCGGAAACTTCGAACCCGCCAAGCAAGGTTACGTCTAGATGGCCACCCCGGATCATGGCAAAGGCTTGTGTCGAATCGAACAGCGCGGCGCCTTCGCTTAACGTTATTTTTTGACTTCCGGCGTCGACAAAATCCGGATCTTCCTCAATTTCTCCAGCGATCGGCCCGATGCCAACGATGCCGTTTTCTGAGTGGAACATCAGGTCCCGATCTGCTGGCTTATAATTTGCCACTAAAACGGGCAGACCGAGACCGAGATTGACATAGCTACCTTCGCGCAAATCCTGCGCCGCGCGCCAGGCAATTTGATGACGGGTAAGTGGTTGCATCTCTTAAATTCCTCCCGCGTTCGCAGGACGCATATCTTCATGCGGGAAAACGTGGTCGACATAAATTCCTGGGATGTGTACATCCTCGGGTGGGATCGCTTTGTCGCCCGCATCGTCGGTTTCGACAATTGTCGTTTTTGCCGCCATCGCCATGGCGAGGCCAAAGTTTCCTTGTGTACCGCGAAAGCGCACGTTTCCCCACCTATCGGCCTGTGCCGCGCGTATTATTGCAAAGTCTGCGGTGATGGCCTGTTCCAATACACATGGCTTTCCGTTGAAATCCCGGGTTTCCTTGCCGTCAGCGAGTTCGGTCCCGGCGCCTGTTGGCGTAAAGAATGCGGGGATGCCGGCCCCGCCGGCACGAATTCGCTCCGCGAAAGTACCTTGTGGGACCATTTCAATCTCCAAATCGCCATCGAGCCATTGATGTTCATAGTTGGCGGTATTGTGGCCGCGACTGCGCGCCGCCGTGCAGATGACTTTTGACACGCGCCGCGCCGCGAAAATTTGTGGCGCAAAGCCATCAACGAAGCGGATACTGTTTAATATAAGCGTCAAATTTGTGGCGCTCGTGTTTTCGATTGCCTTGATAAGCGTAAACGGTACGCCTGCGCCGCCAAATCCATTGACCAACACGGACGAGCCGTCACCGAAACCATCGAGAGCCACCTCTAGGCTCTTCACTCGCTTGTCGATCATGTTCCGCCTCCCGTGGTCCGGCTAATCAGATAGCGTAAAAACGCAATACTGCGACCTGGATTGATGAGCTAAATTCATACTAGCTCATTTGCGATTAAATTGGTTAAACCGCTCTTGCGACCTTATCCTTTGGGACGGCAAAATAGGATGGATCCATGTAGACGGTCGTTCGTTTAGCGAGCCGGGGTATCCGCCCATCGAAGGCGCCCCGCCGGTGCAGCAAACGGGTGTTGTCCCAAATCAGTACGTCGCCGTTTCGCCATTCATGCGTATAAATACTCTCCGGCTGCAGTGCGTGGTTTAACAATGCGTCGAATAGCGCTCGTCCATCGTCTTCGCTCATATTTTCGATCGAGATCGTGTGGTTGGGAGATAGATAAAGGGAGCGTTCGCCCGTGGCCGGGTTCTCTAGCACCATGTCGTGCACAACTTCTGGCGTGCGTGCATCGATCTCTGCCGTTTCAGCTGAGGAGCCAATTTCGCGTCGGAAATTTTTCTCAACATTCTGGCGCATGAAGCTGCATAGTGGTTTTTCGGTCCCATATTTACAGCGTGCGCGCTTGTCATCGACGGCTTGTCGCAACTCCTCGGGCAAAGTGCGATAGGCATGAGCCATATTGCAATAGGAAGTTTCCGCCGTGCCCTCCGGCATCTCGACACCGTAAAAGATTGAGCCGCTCGCTGGTTTGGCTCGGTAGATTAGATCGGTGTGCCAGACGAGTTCGTCGTTGCTGAGGCCGCCGACCTTGGTACCGTCGGCAAAATGCAGATTGGAGACGAAGAACAGTTCCGGATTACGGTCCTCCGCTGCCGGATCGTCCGTGTTTATGTCCTTGATCGTGTCGAGATCGAGACCACCAAACCGCTTGCTGAATGTGAGCAACTCTCCTTCGGTTAGGCTTTGCCGGCGGAAAAGAAGAATGGGATCCTTCTGCCAAGCCTCTCGAATCGTTTCAAAGAGGGCGTCATCGATATCTACTAAGTCGATGTCCATTACTTCCGTGCCCAGGTTCTCGCTGAGAGACCGAGTTCGAAACTTCATTTCATTACCACGCTCTTCGCAAGTTTATAATTGGCACGCTTCATTAAAATAATTTACGAACACGTTTATTTAGTGTCAAAAATGCTTTGACGCAGTTCTGAAACGCTAAGACTTAGAGGTCTGTTGGTTATTCCGCCGCCGCCGTGTCTATTGAATGCCATTCCGGAATGTCTCCACCGAGGACCGGCGTTGGTAGTACCCACCGGGGTGGCGTTTCGCTCATTCGCAAGACTGGCCCTAGGTGGCGCAGGGGGCCTGAAGCCGGTTCAGTGTCGATTCTCAGCTTTTTTAGTTCCTCTGTCGTTAAATCCATGTCTGGTTCGTCGTAGGCGACGTTGCCTTGGCGATATATGAACATGCCAGATTGGCAGAGGGATGCGCGGACATGATAGCTACCCCCCTCAGTTGCGCGCCGCGCCAGGGCGAGGAGTACACCGTAGGCCGCGAGATAACCGGTCGTGTAGTCGCAGGCTGCGGCGGGCAGCAAAGCTGGACGATCTGGCATTCCCTCATGGCAAATACCAGTGACCGTTTGCGCAACCTGTTCCCAACCGGCACGATGACTGAAAGGCCCATCCGCTCCAAAACAACTGATAGAAACGCATACGATGCCGGGGCGGATTTCTGCTAGATCTTCGGGGCCGAAGCCGAGTTTCTGCATGGTGCCGGGACGGTATCCTTGAGAAAAAACGTCCGCTTGGGCAACTAGTCGTTTCAACGTCGACGCATCCGACGCATCCTTGAGGTTTAAGTAACAGCTTCGTTTACCATGGCCGGTGTCCATAACGTGGTGAGGTATCTGTGGAAGCTCTTTTGAGGTTACCATAAGGACGTCGGCACCATGTTCCGCCAGTGTTCTCGCAGCGATTGGCCCGGCGAGGATGCGCGTCAAGTCTAGCGCCTTAATACCGGAAAGTGGGCGATCCCCGGTGATGAATGGCTCGGGGTCTCCGTCGGCTATCTTAATGATTTCGACGATCGGTTTAGCAGCGAGTGCCTGTCCGTGCGGGCTAGCCATCCATTCTTCATTAGTACGTACCATAGCGCCGCATGCACGGGCTTCGTTTAAAGCTGCTTCCAGGTCCATAGCATTCCATTCGGACACGGCCGCGGCAACGGAATTGGCGTTAGGCTCGCAGCCGAGCACTCGAAGTACCCGCTCACGCAAATTTGGTAGTCCAAAATGTGGAAGGAACCATCTACCGTCCTTGGTCGGCCATGGTTGTGTGATACGGCGCATGTCATTGTGTTCGTCTAGTGGTAAGTCCGTGAAGATCCCGCTGGGGTCTCTTCGCTGCATATATACGGTGCTGCGCAATGCCGCCGCGGCGTGTCTCACGTCGATGGTTGTGATTTGACGACTTTGGGTCCGAATTTCCCAGATATCGGATACTGCGGTGCCGATTCCGCCGAGGACGGCCGCGCAGGTTTCGCCAATCTTGAATTTCGTCGAAAATACCGGATCGGTCCCGGAAATTTTTATCTCGGACGCATTGGGCATGCCTTTACTGCGGATATCCATAACCTCTTCGAATGCGCTAACCATCGCTAATCCCCTCTCTCGATATTGAGGCTACGCTATCAGGCACTAATCACGACAGCAATCTGGCGCTTAGTAAATTTGTATAACCATTTCCGAAAAACTCCCGAGAAAGAAGCATTGTGTAGCGATTTTCGTCGGCCGCTTCGGCTCTCGTATTTTTGTGGTGACCGACCTTACAATCTCCAGCAATCTCTACAATAAAGGCCACGTGTCGTACTCCTTGTCGATATCAAATCATGGGTGGGTCTTCATATCGTCCATTATGAGGTATACCCTGATTTGTTTATGTGGAATTTACCGGTTCGTTTGCCGGCGCTATCATTACGACTGGGATTTGGGGAGGGATTACGAAAATGCCGGATGATCAGACTGCATCGATTGACGCGCCGTGGCGCTGGCCAGAGGAGCGTTGGCGCGGAATTGTTAATAAGGTGCGCGCCGGACGCTCCCTGAAACCGAGTTCCTGGAAGGGGGGGGCGAAGGTTGCCGTGGCCCTATCCTTCGACTCCGACCATGAAACGAGTACCTTGCGGTTTGGGGATTCTTCACCAGGCAAGCTATCTCAGGGCGAGTATGGCAGCCGCGTATCGTTGCGTCGTATCCGAAACGCCCTGTCGCGACATGATATTAAGGCGAGCTTTTTCGTCCCTGCCGTGGTAGCCGAACTACATCCCGAAGAACAAAAAGCTGTTGTGGAAGACGGCCACGAGGTGGGAATCCACGGATGGATCCACGAATTTAATAGCGACCTCACCGAGACTGAGGAACGCGATATCATGAACCGATCCGCCGATACGCTCGAACGTGTCACTGGAAAACGCCCCGTCGGAGTGCGCACTCCGTCCTGGGATTTTACGCCGTACACTTTGAAGATTTGTCGCGAAATGGGCTTGCTTTATGACTCGTCCCTGATGGCGGACGACGAACCCTACGAATTATTGGAGGATGGCGAGCCGACAGGGCTTATCGAGCTACCAGTCGAATGGATCAAGGACGACGCGCCATACATGAACATGGATCGGCGCGGTGTCATCCGACCTCATACTTCCCCCTTCGATGTACTCGATATATTTAAGGCGGAGTTTGATGGCGCCTATGCGGAAGAAGGATTGTTTCTCGTCACTATGCATCCGCACATAATCGGACACCGCTCACGTATGCGTATTCTTGAAGAACTGATTGATCACATAAAAGGTCACGAAGGTGTCTGGTTTGCGACGCACGAGGAAGTTGCCCGTTATTGTAAAGTGGGTTGCTGAGGAAGTGAGCCGCTGTGCCCCTTTTCCATCACTTCTGGATTGCGCTCGGCGCAGAGGCTCGCCCGACGGCAACTGTAAATTTACTGCGATCGACAGTGCTTTCGATAATCCTTGGGTCCTGCTAAAGAGGTTTATTAAGGGTCGACGCGCATCATCACGTTCGTAATTGTGGGCGCATGAAATTTAATTGGAGTTCATTTTTGGCTATCTATGCAAGATCGGCGAACCGCTGAGGTGGGACAACATCACGACCCAGCATTTTACGATCTGCAATTATGGGCTGCTGCAATGGTGCTGAGTCCACGGGACCGCCCTCAAGGTTGAAGTGTCGAGCTAAGTGTCAGAGGTATAACTGCCAATGGCAAGGGTGACCAAAAGGCCGACGCTCGACAGGATTAGTCCCACTATTCCCACTGAAATGTAATCGCCGGTTAAATCGAACAACCAGCCGCCGGCCCATGGTGCGCCCAGCCCTGCAATCCCCCAGGCTGTGATCAAAATTCCAAAATTTCGCCCGTATTGGTTTACGCCAAAAAACAGTGACACAGCCGAGGGATAGGCTCCCGATGCGATGCCATAGCCGAGGCCAATAAAGGTTACGGCAGTCAGCCTAGCCCAGGCTCCTGGCAGTAATACGAGAAAGAGAAATCCTATTAAAGAGAAGACATGCGCCATGGCTGCTACGCGGCCTGGTGGCAGAAGGTCGCAAGACAAACCCGAACCAAAGCGCCCTCCAGCGTTGCCGAAATTGACTAAGACGGCGGCGAGCATCGCGAGTGTTACATCGCCGTCTCGTACCGCCAAGATACCTGCTGCGTGCCCGATGACCATGACGCCGCAGGCGGCGGCGAGGAAGAAGCCGAGCCAAAGGAGAGGGAAAAAGTGGCGAGGAACTGGGATGGATTCGCCGGGGTCAATGGAGGTCGGAGTTGTAAATTGGATTAAGGATCGTCGGGTGAGTGCGGCGGCAGCTACTCCGCCCAAGAGCAGTAGGATGGCGGTTATACCGAATAAGTTTCGTGCGCCAAGGTCGTCGACGATTGTGCCGAATAGCCAAGAAAACCCGATGGCGCCTAGAGGAAAGGCGCCAAGGCCAAGTCCGTTGGCAAGACCGCGCCGGTCGACGAGCGCATGATTGATCAACTGAACTGTGACGCTGTAACCAAAGCCGGATCCGTAGCCAAAAAGCATGCCGTAGCCGAAGATGAGAAGGGGCGTCGATCCCGCGAAACAGGAAAGTGCTAGTCCTCCCGTCGAGAACGCCATGGCTATGAGCGGGAGCGACGCTGTCGGAATCCGGCTGTTGGCCAGTGGGGCAGTCACCGCGCCGATCGTGAAGCTGAGAATAGCAACGGAAAATACGATACTAATTTCGGAACGCGACGCCGCTAGCTCCATCTCTAGCGGTTTAAGAAACACGCTCCATGCGTAAAGTGAGCCCAGCATGGGGTTGAACAGAAGTGCTGCCCAGATGGCAGAGCTGGTCCTTGTTTTGAAGTGGTAGCGTTGTCCCGTCAAACTGGTCGCGAGCCGTTGACTGTCACACGGTTCATGTACCGTTTATGCCCGGGGTAATCGTTCAGGGCGTAATGCATCAGGCAACGATTATCCCAGAATGCGACGGAGCCTTTTTCCCATTTAAAGCGGCAGGTAAATTCAGGCTTGTGGCTATGTTCAATAAGATAGTTGAGCAGTGGTTTGCTCTCCTCCACGGTCATATTCTTAAAACGGCGTGTTCGGACACTGTTAACATAAAGTGCCTTGCGGTTGGTTTCTGGATGGGTGACGATGACTGGATGCTCCATTTCGGGCTCGTCTACCTCGTCGGGATCTTCCCGTAGTTTGCTAGTGCGCGTGCTGTTTCTATCGGCGGATATACTCGGCGACTGTCTCAGGTTGTCGTGGACCGCAATCATCCCGTCGAGTAACTCCTTCATGCCGTCTGACAAAGCGTCATAAGCCAAGTATTGATTGGCGAACATAGTGTCGCCGCCGTAAGGAGGTACTTCCAAGGCGTAGAGGATTGAGCCAAGTGGTGGTTTTTCAAGATGCGTCAGATCTTGATGCCAAACGTCGCCAATGTTGTTTTGGTGCTCGGGGTCCTTACGGATAGGGAATATTTCGGGATGTCCTTCGAGCGGTTCATAGCGCGGATGTATGTTAAGCGTCCCAAACTTTCGACCGAAGGCCTTATGCTGATCTTCAGTAAGGTTCTGGCCGCGAAAGAAAATCACCAGGTTTTCATGAAAAGCCCGCTTCACCTCGCCGATGCGCTGCTCGTCTATATCCTGCGAAAGATCGAGCCCGTCGACTACTGCACCGCAAGCACCAGATACAGGCGTCACATCAATGTGTTGGTAAGTCATAGTGTGGTTCCTTGCGTTAAGTTGGCCGCGTACCGTTGACCGTCACGCGGTTCATATATCGCTTGTACCCGGGGTAATCATTGAGTGCCCGGTGCATTAGGCAGCGGTTGTCCCAGAACGCGACGGAACCTTTCTCCCAGCGGAATCGGCAGGTGAATTCTGGTTTATAGCTATGCTCAAAAAGGAACTCGAGCAGCGGCTTACTCTCTTCTTCCGTCATGTCTTTGAAGCGATGTGTTCGCGATCGATTAACGTACAGTGCCTTCCGTCCCGTCCCCTGATGAGTGACGATGACTGGATGTTCAACTTCGGGCTCATCCGCCTCATCTGGGTTATTTCGGAGCTTGCTGGTGTATTTGGAATTTCTGTTTACTGCAATATTAGGCGCTTGGATACGGTTGTCGTGCACGGCGATTAGTCCATCAAGCAACTTCTTCATGCCGTCCGATAGCGTTTGATAGGCCATGTATTGATTTGCAAAAAGCGTATCGCCACCAACTGGTGGAACTTCGAGCGCGTAGAGGATAGAGCCGAGTGGCGGTTCCTCAAGATGCGTCAGGTCCTGATGCCAGACGCCGCCAACGACGTTCTTGTCTTCCGGATCCTTTCGGACTGGTATGATCTCCGGATGTCCCTCAATCGGGACATAGCGCGGATGAACGTTGAGCGTTCCGAACTTTCGACCGAAAGCTTTGTGCTGCTCCTCCGTCATATCCTGGTTGCGGAAGAAAATCACCAGGTTTTCGTGAAAGGCCCTTTTCACCTCGCTTAGGCGCTGCTCGTCCAAGTCTTCAGAAAGATCTATTCCACTGATTTCAGCACCGCAGGCACCCGCGATCGGCGTAACTTCGATATGCTGGTAAGTCATGGTGTCTCTCCTGGTATGGCTTCGCAAGAATTGATTTACGGCGGACCTGTTGTTGATCAATATGACTTCATCTCGACCTATGCTCGACGGCAAGATCACAAAAGATATCGATCATTATTGTTGCACCGGCGATACCCGTGTGGTCCGTAATCATAGAAATCGAATTGTCGCTCATGGGCTTGCCCCATCGGTATAGCTCGATAAAGTTTAGTCTGGTTATCTAACGGCCTTACATTACGAGGCAATTTTTCTTCAACCGTCGCAGCGAGCTAACACTTGTCGCACTATTCCATCTTTAGTCTCATGAAGAACGCGCTGACTGGCCACAAGCGTTGGGAACGCGCGTGGCGCGATCCGGAGCCGAAGTCGGAATACGATGTGGTAATCGTCGGGGGTGGTGGCCATGGGCTTGCGACGGCTTACTACCTTGCGAAATTGCACGGCATTACCAATGTGGCAGTGCTCGAGAAGGGTTATCTCGGTGGCGGCAACACGGGCCGGAATACGACCATTGTGCGTTCTAACTACATGGCGCCCGGCAACACGCTGTTCTACGAAAAGTCGATGCGTCTTTGGGAAGGCCTATCACAAGACCTGAATTTCAACGTCATGATGTCGCAGCGAGGCCAGCTAAATCTTGGCCATTCCGACGCCCAGATGACCGTCTTGAAGAAGCGTGGCAACACCATGCGGGCGAACGGTATTGACGCTGATATACTGACGCGCGAGGAAGTGCGTAGGATAGCGCCGTATTTTGATTACTCACCGAATTCGCGGTTTCCAATCCAAGGCGCGTTATGGCAGGGCAGAGGAGGGATTGCACGCCATGACGCCGTTGCGTGGGGCTATGCCCGAGGTGCAGATAGACATGGCGTCGATTTGGTCCAGAACTGCGAGGTCACTGGCTTCGTAAAGGAAGGTGAACGGGTTGTTGGCGTAGATACAACGCGGGGCCGAATTCGCGGGAGAAAGATTGCGACGGCGGTCGCTGGTCATACGGGTCATCTGGCGGCAAAGGCGGGGCTTACACTCCCCATCGAAACCCATGTCTTGCAGGCCTTTGTCTCGGAAGCCGTCAAGCCGATGGTCGACATCGTCGTCTCTTGTGGCGCGATGCATTTCTATCTCAGTCAGTCAGATAAGGGAACGTTGGTCTTTGGCGGCGATCTTGATGGTTATAATACATACGCGCAGCGGGGGAACCTTCCTTTGATTGATCATGTCATGGCAGCCGGTATTTCACTTATGCCGAGCCTCTCGCGGCTCAGATTTCATCGGCATTGGGGTGGTGTCATGGACATGACGATGGACGGCAGTCCTATCATCTGCAAATCACCGATACCGGGCCTCTTTATTAACGGAGGATGGTGCTACGGTGGTTTTAAAGCGACACCGGCTTCGGGCTGGTGTTTTGCGCATACCATCGCACAGGACCGGCCGCACGATCTTAACGCTCGCTTCACAATTGAGCGGTTCTCGACGGGGCACCTGATCGAAGAGAAGGGCGCTGGACCCTTTCCATGGGCGCAGTAGGAGGGGGCAATGATCCGGATTAACTGTCCCTTCTGCGGCGAGCGCGATCACAGCGAGTTTACTTACTCGGGTGACGCAACGAAGGTAAGGCCGGCCCACGGCTCGACGGACATGGAGGCGTGGCTCGACTACGTGTACCTGCGGGCTAATCCAAAAGGCTCCCATACGGAATTTTGGCATCATGTCCATGGCTGCCGACAATGGCTTGTTGTCGAACGGGATACGACAACGCACGAGGTTTTGAACGTTGCCTTTGCTAAACCGTTGAAGAGCGGAGGTAACTAAGATGCCAGCGCACTCCTTCCGGGCGGCCAGCGGCGGCGCGATCGACCGAGACCAAATAATCTGCTTCACGTTCGATGGGAGGCAATTCAAAGGGTTCGCTGGCGACACACTCGCCTCGGCTCTTCTTGCAAACGGTGTTCGTCTATACGGACGAAGCTTTAAGTATCATCGTCCGCGCGGGATCGTCGCCGCTGGTCCCGAGGAGCCGAATGCACTCGTCACCGTGCGGTCCGGTGCACGACGAGAGCCTAACGTGCCGGCAACGATGGTTGAAATCTATGAAGGTCTCGTCGCGGAGAGCCAAAACCGATGGCCGTCGCTTTCCATTGATGTGATGGGCATCAATAATCTGATGGCACCGATTTTCATTGCTGGTTTCTACTATAAAACCTTCATGTGGCCGGCCTCATTTTGGGAACCTTTCTACGAGAAGTTGATCCGACAGGCCGCTGGCATGGGTGTGGCACCAGATCAGCCGGATCCGGACCGATACGAGCGGGCAAACGCCTTCTGCGACGTATTGGTAATAGGTGGGGGTGTGGCCGGGCTAAATGCGGCACGCAAGGCGGGCGAGGCCGGTGAACGTGTTTTGTTGGTCGAACAGATGCCCTGGCTCGGGGCAAGTGCCGTGGAACCGCTACCCGATGTCGAAGCCTTGGCCAATATGGATAATGTTACGGTCATGACCCGGACGACGGCTTTCGGTCAATACGACGGAAACTGTTTTGCGCTTGTTGAACGGGTCGCCGACCATCTGCCTGTTCCGCCCGAGGGACAACCGCGTCAGCGGTCTTGGGTCGCGCGGGCCAAGCGCGTCGTCTTTGCCGTAGGTGCTCACGAGCGACCCCTCGTCTTTTGTAAAAACGATCTGCCGGGTGTGATGCTGGCGTCAGCAGCTCGGGATTACGCAAATCGCTTCGCCGTTCGTCCCGGTGGCAGGGCGGTGATTTTTACTAACAATGACAGTGCCTATGAAGCCGCACTCGATCTTGTGAAGATAGGGGTGGACGTGGCGATGCTCGTTGACGCCCGCATTGAAGTGCCAGCGAGGCTTGCCGCGAAAGCTCGCGAAGCTGGGATTGAGATTGCCTCAGGTTCGGTAGTGACGCGTGCCAAAGGATTTAAAAAACTCCGTGCGGTAAATGTTGCACGGCTTTCTGTGGATGCTAAATCGCCGACTGCGCCGACGCGCACCGTTGCCTGCGACCTGCTCGCGATGTCTGGTGGTTGGTCGCCCGTCGTTCATCTGATGTGCCACAAAGGTGGGCGGCCTCATTACGATTCGGATAAGCTGGCCTTCTTGCCAGGAGATCTTTTGGGATATAACCAAAGTGCAGTTGGTGGCTGTGCAGGCGATTGGACTGATGAGGTGGAGCCACGCGAACTCTGGAAGATCCCACAACCATATGGGGGTGCCGGTAAGGCGTTCATTGATTTCCAGCATGACGTCACGACCAAGGACGTGGAGTTGGCTCACCGCGAGGGCTACGTCTCGGTTGAGCACTTGAAGCGTTACACCATGCTGGGCATGGCGACGGACCAAGGTAAGACGGCGAATATTGTGGGCCTCGCTCTGATGGCGGAAGCGCGGGGTCTGGATATTCCGGCGGTAGGTACGACGACCTTCCGGCCGCCCTATACGCCGACGGCCCTCGGCGCGGTCGCAGCGGGCGAAGTCGGGCGCAACTTTCAACCGGAGCGTTTCTCACCGATCCAGGATTGGCATGAGGAACGTGGTGCGATCATGGTTGAAGCGGGTCTGTGGATGCGCCCCCGCTACTATCCGAAGGACGGAGAAGACATCCATGCTGCGTATCGTCGGGAGGCCGGAGTTGTGCGCAAGGGGGTTGGCATCGTCGACGTAACCAGTCTTGGCAAGATTGACGTTCAGGGTCCTGATGCAACGGAATTTCTCGAGCGCGTTTATGCAAACAACTTCGCAACATTGAAAGTCGGACGTGCGCGTTACGGCGTGATGCTGCGTGACGATGGTATCGTCTTTGATGACGGGACGACGTCGCGCATTTCCGAAAACCACTACTTCATGACAACGACGACGGCGAATGCTGGGCCTGTCATGGCATTCATGGAGAAACTTCTTCAGGTTGAATGGCCTGAGTTGCGGGTGCATCTTACCTCCGTCACCGATCAATGGGCCGGCATCGCCGTCGCTGGACCCAAGAGCCGTGAGCTACTGGCTGGGCTTGGAACGGATATTGATATTTCAAATGAAGGGCTTCCCTTTATGGGGGTCGCCGAGGGAACACTGGAGGGAGCGCCGGTGCGCATCTTCCGGATCAGCTTTTCGGGCGAGCTGGCCTATGAGATATACACGACATCGGATTATGGCCATGCTTTGTGGGAAATGGTTTGGGAGGCGGGGCAGCCCTTCAATGTTGTTCCCTACGGAACAGAGGCGATGGCGGCGCTCCGCATCGAGAAGGGTCACGTTGCGGGACCGGAGCTTGATGGGCTTACTACGATGGAAGACCTTGGCCTTGGCCGGATGGCGAGTAGGAAGAAGCATTATATCGGCAGCGTGTTGATGCATCGTCCGGCTCTCTTGGAAGATGATAGGGTAAAGCTGGTTGGCCTTATCCCTGTTGACCGATCGCTGAACCTTGAATCGGGCGCGCTGATCCGCGAGATGCCGTTCCACCCTAATGATCGTCCCGTGCGCGATAACGCATCCTTCGAAGAGTTGACAGAGACGCCAGAGGCAGCGGGTCTACTCGGGCATATCACGTCAGTCTCCCACAGCCCAGAGCTTGGACATTACATAGGGCTTGCGATGGTTGTGAACGGGCCGGCCCGCCAAGGTAGCCGAATGTATGCCTGTCATGCGGTAAAGGGAGAGAATATAGAGGTCGAAGTAGTTAGCCCGCATTTTGTGGACCCGGATGGGAAGCGATTGCGTGATTGAAGCTCGTTCACAATTGGCGACCAGGATCAAGCCAGGCCTTTATGGCACTGCAGAGGCACCGCAAGTAACGCTTTCGGAAGTGCGGCGGCGGCGTATTGTTCAGGCGGCAGGCTGGTCCGATACGTTTGAGACTGTAGCCCGGCGTCTCGCGGAGGCCGCAGGTGGAACGGTTCCGCATGAATTTGGCATCGCCGCCGTAGCGGATACGGTGACAACAATCTGGGTTGGGGCAGACCGACTGTGGTTTACCGCGGATGATCCGAAACTGATGGCGCGGTTCGCAGGCACGTTCACAGATGAGGAAGTTGTATTTCTCGATATCTCTGAAAGCCGCACCATTTTGCGCATTAGAGGGGCGAGGTCGCGGAATGTCTTAGCGAAAGGATTTGCAATAGACTTGCATCCCGACGTTTTTCCGGTTCAGGCGATTGCGCATACGATGGTCGAACACACAGGGGTGCTGCTGCATCGGGTGGGTCCCGAAGCTTTTGAGATTTATGTGCCACGCAGTTATGCCGTTAACATCTGGCATTGGCTGACGGTATCGGCGAAAGAATTTGGATACGAGGTGGAGGATTAAGGATGGCGTATTTCACACGGGGCGGTGTCCGACTCTACTTTGAAGATCACGGCAAAGGTCCGGCGGTACTGCTCTCGCATGGTTACAGTGCGACAAGCCAGATGTGGCGGGCTCAGATTGAGGCGTTCAAGGACCGTTACCGCATCCTCGTTTGGGATATGCGAGGGCATGGGGAGAGCGACTATCCGGGAGACCCTGACCTCTATTCGCGACTTCACACAGTCGCTGACATGGCGGCATTGCTTGACGAATGCGGGTTGGAGAGCGCGGTAATTGGTGGATTGTCGCTTGGCGGCTACTCGACTCTCGCCTTTCACCAGAAGCATCCGGAACGCTGCGACGCGCTGATGCTTTTTGACTGTGGCCCTGGCTTCAAGAAGGACGAAGCGCGTCTCAAATGGAACGAGACCGCTGAGGGACGAGCAAAAAGGTTCGAAGCTGAAGGGCTCTCCGTGCTTGGCGATCGGGCGGAAGTCTTACTGGCCAAGCATCGCGACGCGTCCGGCCTCGCCCATGCAGCGCGCGGCATGCTCGCGCATGACAGCTCAGAAGTGATTTTTTCGTTACCAGAAATTGAGAAGCCGACGCTCGTGTTGGCGGGTGCGGATGACGCGCCGTTCCTTGCCGCTACTGACTACATGGCGGCGAAGATACCGAATGCTCAGAAAGTTATTGTTTCGGACGCCGGCCATGCAGCCAATATCGATAATCCGAAGGACTTCAATGCCGCGATGGATGACTTTCTTGCGCGTGTGGCGGGTTAAGTGGTGATTGAGCGAAAGGACGAAACATGACTGAAACTTTGGCGGACCTTTACGAAGCACGTTTCGGCGAAACGACGGAACTGGGTCGTGACAGGCCGGCAAAGGGCGAGATCGCACGACAGCTGTCACATCGGTCGCATCGACGCTGGGCCGATAAAGTCGTTGATGAAGAGCTGATGCAATTGCTCTTCGCCGCAGCATTGTCGATTCCAACTAAGTCAGATTTAATGCAATACGCCATCCTGCATGTCACTGAACAAGCGAACAAGGATCGGGTGGCGGAATTGATCCCCGCGATGCCTTGGATCGCGTCGGCGCCAGAATTTCTTATCTTTTGTGGTGACGGTCGACGTATACGCAAGGTCTGCGAACTCCGGGGTACCGAGTTTGCCCACGAGGCGCTTGATTCCTTCTTTAATTCAACTGTCGACGCTGCGCTGGCGATGTCGGCCTTTATTCGTGCGGCAGAGGCGGAGGGGCTCGTCACCTGTCCGATCAGCGCAGTACGCGAGCCGATTGAGGAAATATCGGCGATGTTGGGGCTTCCGAACGGCGTCTTCCCGGTTGCCGGGCTTTGTGTTGGTTATCCCGATTGGGAGCCGTGGGTCAGTTTGCGGTTGCCGCCCCGCGTCATTGTCCATAAGGACTGCTACGACGACAGCAACGTTGAACTGGAAATCGATGGATACGACGTTCGCCGAGCTGAGAGAAATCCGATCCGACGCCAGCGTGAGGTCGAAAAATTTGGCGAAAAGGATACCTACGGCTGGTCTGATGATAAATCGCGCCAGGTATCGCACCTGGAGCGTGGCGGCTTCGTGAGTTTTGTTAAGAAAAGTTTTGAGTTCTAATCTAATGATTAGCGATCCAGGTCATTATGACTATTGGCCCTATATGGACCGACCAAAACTGACTTGGCCAGACGGCAAGAAGATCGCATTCTGGGTGGCGCCGAATATTGAGAATTATGAATTCGACCCACCTATCAACCCACATCGTCGGGCGATGCCACGTCCGTTGCCCGACGTAATCCACTACTCACACCGCGACTACGGCAATCGAGCCGGTTTCTGGCGCATGCTGGAGGCGATGGATCAATATGACGTGCGTGGCAGTGTCTCACTCAACGTTGCAACCCTTGACCACCATCCGGAAGTAATCGAGGAGTGCAAGACACGGAAATGGGAGTTCTTCAGTCATGGCGTTTACAATACACGTTATCTCTATGGCCTGAATGAGAAGCAGGAGCGCGCCTATATTGAGGATGTAATCGAGAGTATCGACAAACACATTGGTCAGAGAGTGATTGGCTCGCTCACCCCGGCGATCACGCATACGGAGCGCAGTATTCCACTCCTCGCTGAGTACGGTTTTACCTATGTCTGTGATCTGTTTCACGATGACCAGCCGGTGCCCCTAAACGTGCCAACCGGGAAAATGATCTCGATGCCCTACTCGGTGGAGTTGAACGACTTCACCTTATTCAACGGGCCTCGTGTTACGCCGCGTCAGTTCCGCGATATCCAGAAGGAATTTTTCGACCGTCTGCTTGATGAGGCCGATGAGAACGGATCCGTGATGTGCATCCCGACCCACCCATTCTTGATTGGCCGCCCGTTTCGTGTTGACGCTTTCGCAGAAGCGCTGGAATACATCACTAGTCATAAGGAAGTTTGGGTTACGACGAGCCGCGAAATTACGAATTATTACTTCGAGAACCACTATGACAAGGCGGTGGATTCGATAATGGAGCACAAGAGAGTGTGGGGAGGGCGTATTCCATGACTTTGCCTGATGATTACGTCCGCTATCCGCGACGCTGTTATGGCATCGATAACGATCGATACGATTGGTCTATCTTACCTCGTCGCGATCCAATCAAGTGGCCCGGTAGTGCCAAGATTGCGCTTTGGATAGTTCCGGTATTGGAATATTTTCCTATGAATACACCGAAAGCGCCTTTTATTCCGCTCGGTGGCTCCACAACGCCCTATCCCGATCCACGGGTCTATTCGTCCCGCGATTATGGTAGCCGGGTCGGCATCTTTCGCGTCTTTAAGGCACTTGACAAGCATGGCCTGAAGGCGAGCGTTGCGTTCAATTCGGCCGTGGCCACCCGCTATCCCTTCCTGCTCAACGAGGTTACACGGCGCAACTGGGAGGTCATAGCGCACGGTGTGGACATGGCGAAGCTGCATCACGGCGAACTGAATATTGAGACCGAGCGGGGTTACGTCCGGGAATCACTCTCAATTCTCCGCGAGATGTCTGGCCAGCCGGTCACAGGCTGGATTTCACCGGCGCGCTCGGAATCGATGAATACACTCGACCTCGTTGCGGCGGAAGGCGTTGACTACGTCGCAGATTGGGTCAATGACGACATGCCTTATCCGATGAAAACTGCATCAGGTTTGATTTACTCAATGCCGCATACCCACGAATTAAGCGACCAACATATCATTATCCATATGAGCCAGACCAAGGCCGAATTTACGGAGCAACTGTGCGACCATTTCGAAATGCTATATCGTGAGGCGGATGCCAAAGGTGGCCGTGTTATGACGCTGACTATCCACCCTTGGTGCATTGGCCAACCTCACCGAATTAAGGCGCTTGAAGACGCGCTTAAGCATATTGTGGGCTACGGAGGAGTATGGTCTGCGACGGGTACAGAAATTTTGGCAGCGTTCCGAAATCTACAATAAATCCCAGGCACCCGAATGCACGAATTGCTATACGTTATCGATCCGGCTTTGAATCCGATTATATTGCTGTAACAATTCGAGATGTTTGCGTTGATAGCGACTGAAACGACGAAGCTTTGACACACCCTCGAAAAACAATACAGAGATTATGAAGGGCACGAAGAACGCGAGTAACAAAAAGGTGCTGTAGGCGGACTCTTCAGCGCGGATCGGGGCCATAACGTCCAGCTGCCAAAGAGCAAGACATGCGAGATAACCGGCCGAGCCCTGTAGGCACCTGCGAACGCGGCTGTGAGCCTTGGCGATCTTTCGTTCAATGTAAAGCCATTCGCTGTTAGCGTGTAGCAAGCGCAAAGGCTGGTTGACCACTTGACCTTGGGTTCCCTCTGCTTGAACCCGCCAAGACACGTTCCCACTAGGCGGGTTGAAGAGCCAAATTTGGTGTTTGGTGCTGTGGTTATGGCAGGATTCAGGGTGCCGGCGGTAATGGACAAGAATAAGCCAATCAACCAATCCGGCTAGCATTAGGTACATGCCGACCCCGATGACGGGAAAGAAGCTGATGCCTAGCGCAAAGGATATTATTTCCGCCATTTCCCATTGTTTGTGCTCTGCATTGAACCAAGCGGTCAATAGCGAGAAATAAACCAGCAGGACAACAATACCGAAACACAAACCCTTACGGTAATTGGCGGAAACGTTTTCGATTTTAGTTCGATCGTTGGGCGCCGGCTCTGATGGAGGTTTATCGGATACTGACCCCATTTTGTTGATAGATCGATTGCCAGGGGGAGAGATGAGTGTCTCAATGCAAATTGGTCACGTCACGTTACTGCACCCAAGCGAGAGCATTTTTAATGAAACTAGGGAGTTCGCGCTTATAAAGCGTGTCGATTTCGACGACGACACTCATACCTGCGCGCAGTGGCGGCTCGTAAGGGCTATCCAGCAACTTGAATTTAATAGGGATGCGTTGCACGACCTTCACCCAGTTGCCGGTTGCGTTCTGTGGGGGAAGTAGTGAGAATTCTGCGCCGGTTGCCATACTAATACTCTGGACTTTAGCGCGCCAAACATGGTCAGGATAGCTGTCTACTTGAATAGTTGTGTCCTGCCCCACCTTCACATGCGTTAGATCGGTCTCTTTTAGATTGGCCTCGACCCAAATATCGTCGGTTCCGACGACGGAGAATATTGGTGTCCCCTTTTTTACAAATTCGCCGGGCTCTAAGGAAATATTGGTGACTATACCCGTATCTGGCGCACGAACCCGCGTCCAGCTGAGGCGTAGGGCCGCTCGCTCACGCTCGGCAAGAGTTTCTTGAACTAAAGGGTGTTCGTCGATTTGCCGGCGAAGGTCGCCACCCAGCCGCGCCAAGGCGCGAGAAATTTCTTGGCGAATCGCAAGAATACGTTGTTTAGTACTGTTGACGTTACGCCTTGCCTCATCGAGCCGAGATTGTGAGACTACACCGCGCTTTTTCAGTTTAACTTGCCGATTGAATTCGGATTGGAAATAAGCGAGGTCACTTTGCTGTATTTTAAGTTCGGCCTGTTTTTGACGGTAAACCGCTTGTAGCTCATGAATTTCGGTCTTAATGGCTTCGAGTTTAGCAGTCGCTCTATCAAGCGCGATTTGATACGGCACCGGATTGAGGCGAAACAGCAGTTGGCCGGCATTTACTTTGTCGTTCTCGGAGACCAGGACGTCGATCACTCGTCCTGGAATATTGGTGCTGATCGCGATCTTGTCTGCCTTCACGTAGGCGTTTTCCGTGGAGACGTAGCGCCCACCAATAACATAGTAATATCCGCCTGTGATAACCACAGCAATTGGGCCGAGCACCATCAGAATGAGCCGAATAAAGGTCCGTGAGCGCCAGCTACGGGTCGGTGAAGCTTTGGAATATTCGGGTTTATTGGAGTCCGATGAAACGGTCTCATTTGCCTCTTTGTTTTCGGGATTTTCGCTCATTAGTTGCTTGCTCCTAGGGCAGCCGGAGGCACTATTCCTTCAAAAGTATTGACTGCGTCCGCATTGACAAGATTACTCTTTATTCGAAACAAGGTTTCGATGAGTTCGTCGCGTTCCTCGTTATTGAAGCCAGATAGCGCGGTCTCCCTCGTTTCAATCAGTACGACCGCCAATTTGTCAAGGATTGGTTGTGATTTCTTGTCGAGGAACAAGCGCCAAGCGCGACGATCCGATGGGTCGGGTCGACGTTCGACCCAGCCGCTTTCTTCAAGGCGGTCGATGTGTCGGCCTAGTGTGACGTTTTCTACCTCCAACAGGCCGGCAAGTTCCGTCTGTCGTGCGCCCTCGTGGCGGCGCAGGAACATCATGACACGCCATTGTGCGCGCGTAAGGCCGAGGTCTCGAGCCTGCCGGTCGAAACGGTTACGCATCAGGCGAGCAACGTCATTCAACAGAAATCCAATGCTCCGGTCGAGGTTTTCATCGAAGATATCTTGATCATTCATTCGTGAGTTTTACTAAGCTAGCTTATTATTAGCTAGCTGTTTTTTTAAGCTAACGGTTGATAAATTTTTAAATGTTAAATAATGCTTATGGAAGTTGATCCCGAAAGATTATTCAGTAGCGGTTTGTTTTTGCTAACTTACTTTAGTTTGCTCGGCTAATTCGATACTAACACCGGGACTGTTTTATATTTACCTGGTGAGGTGGGCGATCTGAAAAAGGAAAGCTCCTCTGGTCCTGTATTGAAAGGGCGCGGTGAAGCGTGATTTAAGCTTATTAGGAACAGTTATCATTGGGGTGAAAGCTGAAAGATCTAGGTAAATCTGCATATTCGTATTGTGCTAAATTTGGTCACAAAGTAACTATCTTTGATAGTCATTTTGGAAGGAGATAAGACTTTTGTATTGTAAGAGTTCGGGCCATATTGTTATCTCTGGTGACTATATAATTCGGTGAGGCGCGATTTGGGGATGGATCAATTCCCCGATACAAAGTTAGTGGAACGATTGAAAGAAACGTGGACGACGTCGTATACGTTTCTTGAGAAGTCATTTCGCGACCGCGAGCTCATTCTCCGCGACGAAGGCCGGGTGCGATGCTTGCGCATAACGCGAAGTGCGCAATTTGTTTCAGTAGTTGTCATCATCTCCATTTTTGGATGGGCGTTTGGAATGACCGCGCTATGGGATTTTCAGCGCGACGTCATCGACGAGAAAATCGATAAAATCAAATCTGCCGAAGTTACTTACGGTAACCTGCTTGACGAAATCATTACCTATCAAGAAAAAGTTGCGGTCATTACTACTAAGCTCCAGGAGAAGCACGCCGTTCTCTTGAAAGAACTGGTCGAAGGTGCGGATAAGATAGGGGGTGCTTCAGGATCTACTAACATTGGTCAGAACTGGGGAGTTGGCTCGAACCCACTTGGTGCAGGAGACGAAACGCGCGAATCCTTGCAAATCCACTTGGCACAGATCGACATAGAACTCGAGCAGATGACTGAAACGACGAATTTGTTGGAAGAAACACTTTCAGAAGTCAAAGCGCGCATCGCACGTGCGGAATTCGAACGCGACGGCTACGCCCGCCAGGGCGACAATAGACAGGATCAAATTCGTGCCCTCCAGGATCAGTTAGTAAAAACGCGAGCACGGGCGGCACGACTGGATCGCGTAAAAATGAATTTGGATCAAAACCTAGAAATTGCTCGCGACAATTACGGGCAAATAGCGACTGAACGGGGTATCCTCAAACAGCGGACACGCGAACTTGAGAATGACCTTGGTGCGTCGCGGGCGCGGGGAGACAGTTTGCATGCTGAGGTGACGAAGCTTGGCCAGGACTTGGATCAAGCACAGGAGAAAATTGCGACAGTTGTTGGTCATCGGTCTGCACTAAGGGCCTTAGTTGCGCGGTTAGAGACGCAACTGCAATCGGCAGAAAAGCAGATCAATAGTCTTGAGTTCGATTTTAACGATGTCATCGCTAAACTCGAAGTGTCGGCTGGTGGACGGGAAGACGTTACTGGTGATGTCGCGCCATCTGATATGCCGTTTCGTCAGCGGGCGGATATCTTTCTTGGCCAGCTTGCTGCATTGCATAATTCTCAGGAAACGGTTCTTGATCAATTGCACAACCTAACGGCTGGAAATGTCAAAGATGCGGAACGTGTTATCGAATTGACGGGTCTGAATCTAGTTAAGATGTTCAAGCAAGCCGGTGCTCTTCCTGATGGAAAAGGCGGTCCAATAGTGAGCGAAACGGCCGCTGTTGCATCGGGTAAGTCAATTTTGGTGACGACGTTGACCGACGTCGAAAATCACGTTACGCGCTGGGAGGCCCTGAAGGCAATACTCAAGTCTTTGCCATTGATATCTCCCGTGGATTATTATCACGTGGCTAGTCGATATGGGAAACGGCGCGATCCGTTCACTAAGCGATGGTCGATGCATTATGGCTTGGACCTGGCAGGGTGGCGAAAGGCGCCAGTCTTCGCAGGCGCGTCGGGCAAGGTGGTTTTTGCTGGCCTTAAAGGGCGCTACGGCAAGATGGTTGAAATTGACCATGGTAACGGCATCCGCACGCGCTATGGTCATTTGTTCAAAATCATCGTCCGCAAGGGTCAAAATATAGGTCATCGACATAAGATAGGGTTGCTCGGTAGTAGCGGTCGCAGTACGGGGCCGCACGTACACTACGAAATTTTGTTCAACGGCAAGCAGTTGGATCCCCTTAAATTCATTAAGGCAGGCAGGCATGTTTTCAAAGAGCCAAAAGCCGCAAATAAGCCTAAGTCAAAAGGCCGAAGAAAGACTGGCTAAACCGAAGGTTCCATCAATTATTAGCGTCAATCTTCGAATTTCGGGTAATCTGAAATCGGACGGCGATGTACAAGTTGATGGTGTGGTCGATGGCGATATCGAAAGCAATCGGTTGACAATCGGCGCTTCTGCGTCGGTCAACGGCTGTGTGGCCGGAGAAGTTATAAAGGTAGCGGGCACCGTGATAGGCGGGATCACCGGTTATGTTGTGGAGTTGGAGCGAACGGCTCGGGTAACTGGCGACATTAACCATCATAGTCTTTCGATCGAAGCGGGTGCCTTTATCCAAGGGCTATGTCGCAGGATTGACCCTAAGAAAATTAAAACACCAGGTTCACTCGAGACGTCTAACTCGATCCCTGTTGTCGCAGAAGGTGATGCTACCAACGATTTGGGCCAAAAGTCAGATGTGAGAAAAGAGACCTAGTCCGAGAGTTTCTCGGGCCCGCTTTCGTCCACTTTCCTCAAGAATTCATCAATTGCGGCTAAGGCTTCCGGCTCGCAGAGAGATGGCGTATGTCCGGTTTCGGCTATGGTGACTGCGCAAAATTTTGGATGCGATTGCGCCATGAGATCGAATGTATCGGGTGAGAGGACTGTAGATCTTTCCCCCCGAAAGGCCAAAATTGGGATATTCTTAAGTGAATTGAATAGGCTCCATAATTCCGAGCTTGTCACACCCTTGCGCATGGGCTCGACGATCTTTGGGTCCCAATCGATATGCAGCTTGTTGTCATTGCCCTCCTGGAAGGTGCCTTCTGCAGCATCTCGCCACTCTTTTTCTGATCTTAAGTTCAGGCCAGGCAGCATATCTTTCAATACAGCAATTGCGCTATCCCAATCGTCTTGTGGATGGTCGCGGCCGATATAGTCCATGATCCTATCAACACCGCATTTGCTAACTTCAGGCCCGATATCGTTAAGGATAACACCTCGTAGAGCTGAGGGTGAAATCGCGCCGAACGCAGTGGCTAGTAGGCCGCCCATCGAAGTACCGACGGCGATGAAATGATGAATGCCGGCAGCTATAAGTAAATGCCTCAAGTCGTCCAGCAGCGCTTTCGGATGGTATTTGGTAGGATCGTCGTCGTAATCAGACCTACCTCTGCCCCGATAATCTGGGCAGATAATTCGACGATGTTCCGCATACATAACAGCCAGATTATGAAAATCTCGACTATTCCGGCTAATGCCCGGTAGGCAAAGTAAGGGCGGCGCAGGTGATAATGGATCTCCATAATCCCTGAAGTAAAGGGAGCGGCCGTCTTGGGCAGAATACAGGCATTCGCGAAATTCGGTCACGTCAAAGTCTTAGTAAAGATAAAAAATTGTTTAAGCATTGTTGTCTCTTTAGGGGTATTCTCTAGCGTTTAACTTGAAGTTTGATTGATGGACTCGAACCGACCGATATTAGGGCTGAACTACATTGCCGCTTACGCATACCATTTTTTATATGCTATAGCAGATACTAGGCAGTGTGAATTTCGAGCGCGCCGTTCCCGGTCTCTGAAGCTTTGTTTCGATTATAAAAAATCACAACGGTTTCGACCAATAGTAAAGCGTTTACTAACGAGACAGTCGATGAGATTTCAAATTTCAAATCCGTAATGAAACGCGACCCGTTTGTTTAGGTATCTGCAAGCTTGTAGGTCTTTTCAGATTTCCAATCGCTTTGTTCAATTAAGTCATGGATGATTTTTCGGCTGGTAGGGTTAGAGTTTGGAAACGACTTTCTGACTAAGGAAGGGTACTGGTCGCTTTCGGTAGAAGCGTAATTTTTTTGTTTGTCCCGCGCGCTCGGTAGACAGTGAAATTCTCCAGCACTCGTTGGACGTAGTTGCGAGTTTCGTAAAATGGGATGGATTCGATCCAGTCTACTGCATCTTCGATAGACCGTTCGGGATCGCCAAAGTTTTTTTGCCAGCGTTTGGCTCGTGCCGGACCTGCGTTATAGGCGGCAAGTGCCAATATAGGCGAACCCTGAAAGTCTTCGAGCAATTGCAGAAGATATGCGCTGCCGATAGTGAGATTAAATTTTGGATCGCGTGTAAGGCGAGCCCGCGAATACCTGATGTTGAGCCGGCGGGCAACTCTGTAGGCTGTCTTTGGCATTAGCTGCATCAGACCCCGTGCACCGGCGCGGCTCATAGCTTTTGGGTCGAACACGCTCTCCTGGCGCACCACGGCTTTAACAAAAGCTGGATCAGGTTTATTCTTCAGCGTCCAACGCAGGTCTGGATAGCCGAGTTGACTCAACACTACCCCTTGGCGGAGTGCCTTTTTGGCAACGTGAATGGCTAGGTCGTCACGTATCTCGTCGCGTGCGAGACTAGCGAGTAATGACCATTCTCCATCGGTATTAGTAGTTCTAGCAAGGTGTTTTACGAAGGGATCTATTTCATTTTTAAGATTCATGGCTGACAGCATCTTGACTAGACGCACTAATTCGTACTGAGCGAAGGTCTTCGTCTCAGACTTTGTTGGCTTTGGCTCTGGCGGGAAATGCGGTCGGGCAGATGGTGGTAGCTTGGCTGTTGCCAATTGGCCGTAGAAGGAAGTTACATGCGAAGCGGCAGCTGCGAACCATTGCAATGAAATCTCAGTATTGCCACTCGCTTCAGCGGCTCGGCCCGCCCAATAAGCGGCGCGTGCTTTGCTGACTGGATATGAGACGTTGTCGAACATTTTTTTGAAATGCTTAAATGCGTCGATGTACCGGTGAAGCGAGCGAAGCGCAATCCAACCCGAAAGCCATTCGCCTTCGGCTAAACCGATGCCATCGGTCTGACGGTGCGTGGAAGCGAGGCGATAGGCGTCTTTTACACGACCCTTGCGAAGTAACCAGCGAGTTAGGATACGCCTTTCGATCCACCATTTCTTCGCTGACCACCGTGGCTTGTCAGCTTGATACAAGAGGTCGATAGCTGAGTCATAAAGGCGGTTCTTCCTTCGCCACCGCACTCGCTCGTAGATTAGGCCTGGATCGCTGATCAGCCGTTTTGGTACCTTAGAAACTAAATAATCGACGCCAGGTTCGCGTCGCATCAATGCGATCCTGGCAAGGCCAAGTTGCTGGTAATCTTGTGTCATCCGTCGAAACTGTCGGCGCGCGGCCGAGATCCGCCGGGTCCACAGGAGCCTGTCAAGTCGTTCGATATGGTCTTCCGCACGAATTAAATTTCGATACTTTTTTCGGAATTTTTGCTCTATACGATAAGTCATGTCGACGTTAATCCAGGCACGCCGCGCAACCTCTGTTGCTTCAGAAACACGCTTTTTGTCGAGCAAGACACGGACGATGTGGTACGCACCAGAGCCCGTATTTGGTTGCTGGTTTTGAAGCCAATCGAGCATTTCGGCTTCCGTTGTTTTATAGTTGATCGCCTCTTCGGCACGCTGGCGAAGCTTTGCTTGTTGTGGCCAATGCGGATTGGCTTTGATGAAGTTGATGATCTCCTTGAAAGAAGATTTGCCCTTTGGATCGATGATCCGCATCCATTGAAGTGCCTTTTTCGGCAGTGTCTGTTGAACTCCTCGGACGTGGCGGTTGGCAAGGTTCCAGCCACTCTTGCTGGCTGCCTTAAATGCCCTCTTATACGCTGTTTTGTCTTGTATTGTTAGAGTGACAGCGTCACTTGGACTGGCCAACATAATAAAAGCTGCCGGTAAGCCCAACAGACAAATAAACAACTTCAATAACAACTTGTTAGTCCGCACTTCCGGCCATTCTAGTGAAAGGTTAACCCAGTTTAAGTCGCTCAACAAGTGCAGGCCTCCAATTCAACGCTTTGCTTACGGGTGTGCTTGGGTTTATTGTGGCTGAATATATAGAAAAGTCGCAGATAGGGGGCGGTCCAATGTTCAACGGCTCAATCACAGCGCTGATAACGCCGTTTAAGGACGGTGAGGTCGATGAGGAAGGATTTCAAACCTTCGTCGATTGGCAAATTAATGAAGGATCACATGGGGTCGTTCCAGTTGGAACGACGGGTGAATCTCCTACGGTAAGCCACGAGGAACATAAACGCATCGTCGAATTGTGTATAGATGTTGCCAAGGGACGTGTTCCGGTTATTGCTGGTGCTGGTTCAAATTCAACTGAAGAGGCAGTTGATTTTACTAAACACGCGGAAGAGGCCGGTGCTGATGGCGTTCTGCATGTCTGCCCGTATTACAATAAGCCAACACAGGAAGGCCTTTTTCTCCATTTCGAGGCGGTTGCTGAGGCTGCTGATATACCTGTGATTATTTATAATATTCCGGGTCGCTCGGTAGTTGATATGTCGGTCGAAACGATGGCTAAGCTCTCGAAGCTACAAAACATTGTAGGCGTTAAGGATGCGACGTGCGATCTGGCGCGACCGTTAAATAGCCGGCTCGCTTGCGAGGACGGCTTTGTCCAATTATCGGGAGAGGACGCGACGATTGGAGCCTTTCTTGGTCAGGGCGGCGACGGCTGCATATCTGTGTCGTCAAATGTAGCGCCGAAGCTTTGTTCGGAAATGCACGAAGCTTGGCAGTCTAAGGACTTTGATGGGTTCGCGGAGCGACGAGACAGGCTTGCACCGTTGCACGATGCCCTGTTCTGTGAAACTAGCCCTGCACCGGTGAAATATGCGGCTCATCTTCTTGGCAAATCAGCTCCGGGTTGTCGCCTGCCGATTGCACCGCTTTCAGCCCAAGGACGAGAAACGGTGCGCGATGCGATGGTGAAAGTAGGGCTCATTAACTGACTTTGGTGAGCCATATCGAGGCAATTTAGATCACAGGAGTAATGCGAATGTTAGCGCGACATGGGGCGGGCGCGACAGTCGCACAAAACCGACGTGCCCGTTTCGACTATCAAATTGAGGATACAGTCGAAGCTGGTGTTATATTGACGGGTACCGAGGTCAAATCACTGCGTTCCAATAGCGCTAGTCTCGGCGAGGCCTATGCCGGACCGAAGGACGGCGCGATCTATCTCATCAACGCTCATATTCCAGAATATCAGCAAGCTGGTGCGAAGATGAACCACGAGCCGCGCCGGCCCCGTAAGCTTTTGCTCCACAAGAGAGAGCAGGAACGTTTGCTGGGCCAGGTGCGGCGAGGTGGATACACCCTCGTGCCCATGCGTATATATTTCAACAAGCGCGGCATTGCGAAGTGTGAATTGGGTCTCGCTAAGGGAAAGAAGCAGCACGATAAGCGCCAAGCGCAGCGAGATCGTGATTGGCAGCGGCAAAAATCCCGCTTAATGAGAAATAGCGAGTTATGAGATAGTATCATGTCTAAAGTCTTGACTGAGCAAGAAATCGGGGCCTATCGAAAGTCTGGTCTTCTGTTCCCGAAACGCTTGCTTTCTGAGAAGGAAGTGGCGAACTACTTAGGTTTTCTTGAAACTTACGAAAATGAAACTGGTGGTCCCGTAAACGGCAAATGGCGTTACAAGTCGCATCTCGTTTTTCCTTGGATTAATGAGTTGATGCGGCGGCGGGAGGTACTTGACCCTGTTGAAGACCTGCTCGGACCCGACATCATGATTTGGTCAAGCCACCTCTATCCGAAAGAGCCGGGCGACGGGCGGTTTATATCCTGGCACCAGGATTCAGCTCATTGGGGCCTGGATAGCAACAAAATCTTGACCGTTTGGGTCGCTTTGACGGAAGCGACCAAAGCGAACGGTTGCATGCGAATGATGCATGGCAGTCACAAGGAGGGAATCGTACCACATCGAGATACCTGGAATCCGGATAATATCCTTACCCGTGGCCAGACCATTGATGCCAAAATTGACGAGAGCAAGGCTGTCTGGGTGACACTTCGGGCTGGTGAGGCGTCTTTCCATCATGTCGATATGTGGCATGCTTCGAAGCCTAATGAGACGACAGTTCGTCGTGTGGGTCTGGCGCTGCGTTACATCACACCAGAAGCGCGGCAGGAACGTGTCGAGACCGATTTTGCGACATTACTCCGAGGGGAAGATCGATATGGACATTTTCAGTCGGAAGCCAAACCCGCTTCCACCATGCATCCGGAAGCTGTTGCGGAACACCAGCGTATAGCTGATATCCAGGGGCAGATTTACTTGAAAGGTACTGAGCGTGCGGGTGCAATTGGGCTGACCGAGACTAACGCTGCGCAGTGAATATAGCTAGTTGGTTCAATTGCTACTTCACTGTGAGCCCTGAATCCACTGGGAAAACCTGGCCTGTCACCAGCCTGGATTCGTCTGAGGCGAGGTAAACGGCCATCTCTGCGATGTCTATCGGCTCCCCAAAGCCGAGCACGTGCATTGCTTCTAGCTCATCTTTCACTTCTTGTTTGGAGAACAATTTCTTCACTCTTTCGGTTAAGATGACGGTTGGTGCGATAGCATTAACTCGGATTTTATCCTTACCGTATTCGACCGCCGCCGAGCGCGTGATGGCCGCTATGCCTCCTTTGGCAGCTGTGTAGGCGTCGCGGCCGGGAAAGGCCATCAGAGCAACTACCGAAGACATATTTATGATCGACCCGCCGCCGCATGTTCGCATCGCCGGGATGGCGTGTCGGCATCCGAGAAAGGTTCCATAGAGATCGAGTTTGATAGCACGCCAGAACTCTTCGTCCGGTACGTCGGCGATTGGGGCATCGTCATTTGTCGAGCCGCCCGCATTGTTGTGCAGGATATTAAGCTTTCCGAATTGGTCCTGCGCGGCCGCGATAGCGGCAGCGACACTATCGTTCTCCGTGACGTCGGTAGGTTGGAAAATGGCTTTGCCACCGCTGTTTCCAGCTTTGACGTTGGCGAGTTCAGTAGTCTCCATCCCGGCTGCTTCGTCGATATCGGCAACGATTACCTTGGCGCCTTCCTCAACAAAACGAGCCGTTGTTGTTCGACCGATGCCACCGCCCCCGCCGGTCACCAGAGCTACCTTGCCCTCTAATCTGCTCATCCCGCGTTCTCCCGAGTTTTCTATTCCGTAGGAATTTGTTACGAAAACGGCTTCAGTGAAGGGTGCGAACACTACTCGTCATACACGCAAAATGGCGTAATTTTAGTGGGGGGAAAAATGTAATGTCTGATCAAGTACGCAAAGACGCAAATTTTGCCGACCAACATTTGATTCGCGATCCTGCCTACCAGACGATCGAGCGCGAGAATTTTCGCGCGATGATGGATGCCAAACGATACGACAATCGGTCGCACAATTTTGATGAGATTATCTCGGCGACACACGATCATTTCTGGGATCCCAATGACAAGAGTTATGTTGATTTCAGTCAGACTTTTGATATGGAGTGCGAATACCTTATGCCGCCTGAGCGAATACAGGAGCTTCGTGGTGCGGTGCTTGACCGGCTTGATGAAGGTCAACAGATAAAGCTCGGCAACGAGATCATGCGCTGGCAGATCTCTAACATTACCCATGGCGAACAGGGCGCATTAAACCTCTCAACTAATCTTGCTGATATTCTTCTCGACGGAGGAGCGCAGGAATATGCGACGAATCAGGCGCGGGAGGAAGCGCGCCACGTAACCGGCTTCTCTTATTACATAAACTCGCGCTGGGGTTCGGTGTATCCAGTGGGTGATGTGCTGGGCGATTTGCTCGAAAATCTCATCAAGACGCCCGTTGTCTATAAAAAACTTGTAGGCATGCAGATGCTGCTAGAAGGGCTTGCGATGGGAGCATTTGCCAATCTGCATAAGCATGCACGAGACCCTGTGCTCTGTCGGCTCGTCCAACTGGTGATGACAGACGAAGCATTCCATCACAAGTTTGGTAAGATTTGGGCTGAGAAAACAATTATTAATTTGTCGCCGGAGGAGCGAGATCTGGTCGAGGACTGGGCTGCTAAATGTTTTGAATCCCTGCTGTTCAATCTCGTTAACATTCGACAGAAACGGATGGTTTACGAGCAATTCGGCCTCGATTGGGAATGGGTCCGCGACGCTGTGCGAGAAACGTATAACAATGATGAACGGCGTAACGAGTTGAAGGACGGTACCAATGTCTTCCGTGTGCTAGCCAAGACTTTGATTTCCGTTGGCATAATCACTGATCGCACGAAGCACGTCTACGCGGAGTGGGTTAATATGAAGGAACTCGAAACCGAAGATTGTGAGATTCCGGGTGCCGCTGCAGTTATCGAGGGAATAACTGACTTGCGCCGAATCAATGCTAAACGGAAGGTCATGGGGCAGAAATTTTAATCCAAACGTCTTCGTATTAAACGGAACACATTGTAGAACATTTCTGTAGTTAGGCGACCGGTGTTCGTGTTGTAACGGGAGCAATGGTAACTATCGATCAGAATTGTTCCGTCAGGCAAGTTATGCTCGGCAGAGTGATTGAATTTGAAGTTACTCTGCTTATGGCCGAGAGTTCGCAGAACGGAATTATGGGCGATTAAGCCAAGCGCAAGTATAACACGTAAATTGACCATCGCGTCGATCTCGTCAATGAGGAATGGCCGGCAGGCATTGATCTCGTCGCCGGACGGCTTGTTTTTGGGAGGCACGCATCGCACAGCATTGGTGATTCGGCAATCCTGCATCTGTAAGCCGTCATTCGGCTTCGCCCGGTATTCGCCAATGGAAAAATTAAAGGCTCGAATCGTCGGATAGAGAAGGTCTCCCGCGTAATCCCCAGTAAACGGACGCGCGGTACGATTGGCTCCTTTTAGCCCAGGTGCGAGGCCGACAATGAGCAGCCTTGCATCTATTGGCCCAAAACTATCGACAGGTGCATTGTGAAAGTTGGGAAAGGCGCGGCGGTTACTGAGCCTGAAATCTACCAAGCGCGGACAAAGCGCGCATTCACGGCCTGGAAGTTCAAGCGACACGGTTTACCACAATTAAACGGTCTCAATTATTGGTTCGTCATCGAAATCGTCGTAATAGTCATCGTCCCGTTCGTCGTCATTTTTGTTACTGTGCGGTTGATGCGCGCGACTTATCTCTGAAGTCAGGTCATGTAGTTCGATAAATTGGTCGGCTTGCCGGCGTAATTCATCGGCAACCATCGGAGGTGAGGATTTGACGGTGCTTACCACGCTTACCTTTACGCCCTTGCGCTGTACAACTTCTACAAGACGCCGAAAATCCCCATCCCCTGAAAATAAAATTACATGATCAAGATGGGGAGCCATTTCCAACATATCGATGGCTAGTTCAATGTCCATATCACCCTTTAATTTGCGCCGTCCCAAGGAATCCGTGAATTCTTTGGTCGGTTTGGTGACCATTGTAAATCCGTTATAATCAAGCCAATCAACGAGAGGCCGAATCGGGGAATATTCCTGGTCTTCGACTAGGGCGGTGTAGTAGAGCGCTCTAATTAGGTGGCCACGGTTTTTGAAGAGTTCCAAAAGACGTTTATAATCAATATCGAATTCTAATGAACGTGCCGCTGCATATAGGTTTGCACCATCGATAAAAAGCGCTAATTTTTCACCTTCGCGAATATTTATTTTCATTGAGAATCGTCCATAAATTTGAAGAAATTTTTTTAAGGGCGAAATTGGCTTAACGCCCATCAGGATTAATTTTTGAGTGAGTATTAATTAAGTATTGGCGTATTGCTCTGCAAGAGCAGGCAGTGATTATTTAAGAGGTATCGGTCATTGCATGCTTTAAAAATTATCGATCGGGAGTTGGCATCCCACTTTTATGCTTGTAACGATTGAATCAAGTCTTATACCTATCGGGTAACACGGCGTTTGGTAAAACCTAATTGAGATAAAATACTCATGGCGAGAGTAACAGTTGAAGATTGTGTCGAGCGCGTTCCTAACCGTTTCGAACTAGTTATGTTGGCGGCGAAACGCAGCCGCGAAATATCATCGGGTGCAACGCTAACTTTAGAGCGAGATGATGATAAAAACCCCGTATGCGCGTTGCGTGAAATAGCCGGCGAAACGGTCTCGCTGGATGTGTTGCGCGAAGAGTTGGTAAGGGGCCTTCAAAAACATATTGAAGTCGATGAGCCAGAGGAAGACGACGAGATAGAGTTGATGACTGCAGCATCTCTAGCGAACGACGGGGATATGGATGTAGCTGGGACGGCATCGCCCGCTCCGGGGGCAAGTGAGGGGGTCGACTACGGTGCTGACGATATCGTCGAGTGTTAGCCTCGTTTTTTGGTTATAGTCTTTCTTGAGTTAGTTTCGAAGAGTACAATGTTGTCATGCCAAGGGAAATTTCTGGCATGATGCGACAGTACCAACTGGTGGAAAAAGTTCGGAGCTACGATCCGGGTGCGGATGAAAGTGCCCTAAATCGGGCTTACGTGTTTTCTATGAAGGCGCACGGCAGCCAGCAGCGCGCATCAGGGGATCCTTACTTTTCACATCCGGTAGAGGTTGCGGGCATTTTGTCCGAAAAAAAACTCGACACGGCGTCAATTGTGACCGGTTTGTTGCATGACACGGTTGAAGATACGGTCGCGACCCTTGCAGATATAGAGCGCTTGTTCGGAGATGAGGTCACGCGTCTTGTCGACGGAGTGACGAAGCTTGGTCAGCTCGACCTACAATCCGATCAGACTAAACAGGCGGAAAATTTTCGTAAACTGCTTCTAGCAATGTCGGAAGATATTAGAGTGCTCTTGGTTAAGCTAGCCGACCGACTGCACAATATGCGGACGCTTTCTTATATTTGCAGCTCGGATAAGCGTTCGCGGATTGCACGTGAAACGATGGATATCTACGCGCCGCTTGCTGAGCGGATTGGTATACGCGACTGGAAGGACGAGTTGGAGGATCTCGCCTTCGGGCACCTGAACGGTGACGCACGGTTATCAATTATAAATCGGCTAAGTTTTTTGCGTGGACGGGGTGACGATCTCGTCGTGCGGGTCGTTGATGAACTGAAAAAGACATTGGCGGAAAAGGCCGTGGAGGCCGACGTCGTCGGCCGAGAGAAAAAACCCTATTCGATCTGGCGGAAAATGCAGCGCCGCGACGTGGAGTTCGAGCAACTCTCTGATATTGTAGCCTTTCGGATTATTGTCAGGGACGTGGAGACCTGCTACCGCACGCTCGGTATAATACATAGTCGCTACCAGGTGGTCCCCGGTCGTTTCAAGGATTACATCTCAATTCCGAAATCGAACGGTTCGCGGGCGAGCCATCCCCCCCTTATGGGCCCGCAGGGCCAGCGTGTCGAGGTGCAAATCCGGACGACGGGCATGCATGAAGTTGCCGAATTTGGTGTGGCGGCTCATTGGCAATACAAGCAGGGAGAGCCGAAAGTATCGAAGGAGGGCATGCAGTATCGCTGGGTCCGCGAACTCCTTGAGATTCTCGAACATGCGGCGGAACCAGAAGAATTTCTCGAGCATACCAAACTGGAAATGTTTTCCGACCAAGTTTTTTGTTTTTCCCCGAAGGGGGATTTATTTGCTTTGCCGTTTAATTCCACTCCAGTCGATTTCGCTTATTCGATTCACACTGATATTGGCAACAGTTGTGTCGCTGCGAAAGTTAACGGCCGAATAATGCCATTGCGAACACGACTTAAGAATGGTGATCAAGTTGAAATCACTACATCTAAGGCTCAGACGCCGTCACCTGCATGGGAAGGGTTCGTCGCGAGTGGCAAGGCACGCGCTTGCATACGCCGCTTTATCCGCGGCCAACGTGTGGAGCAATACAAAAACCTTGGCAGAGAGATCGTAGAGAATGCGTTTGCTCGGGATAATTACGAGTTGACGCGCAAGGCTATTAAGAGTGTCCTAAAGAAATTCAGCTTTGAGAATGAAATTGAGCTTTATGCCGCCGTTGGCGAGGGCCAGGTGAGTGGACGCGATGTTTTGCAAGCCGTCTATCCCGGTGCCAAGCGCCAAGCATCACAGAAGAACGTCTTCTTGATCGAAGAAGCGCGGGCGAAATCCCACAAGACGTCTCATCCCATCCCGATCAAAGGATTAATACCGGGTATGGCGATGCATTTTGGCGCTTGCTGTCATCCGCTTCCGGGTGACCGCATTGTAGGCATAGTAACAACCGGAAAAGGCGTTACGATTCATACGATCGACTGCGAAGCGCTGGAGGCATTTCATGATGTGCCGGAGCGTTGGCTAGATGTATCTTGGGAGCGAGATGGCAGTGATAATTTTCAGCATACCGCGCGAATATTTACAATTCTGTCGAATACGCCCGGAAGCCTCGGCACCCTATCGACGGTGATCGGCCGCGATGGTGGTAATATCTCTAATTTGAAGGTTACCAACCGTTCGGTAGATTTCTTTGAATTGTTAGTCGATATCGAGGTTGTCAATGTAATACAGTTGACCGATATCATCGCTGCTCTTCGGGCGAGTTCGGTCATACAGACTGTGGAGAGACAGCGGGGTTAGTGCGACTTATTACTAATTTAAGGAAGCGATGCAGAAAAACGGCTACTTGAGATTGGGAGTGAATATCGATCACGTGGCGACAGTCCGTAAGGCGCGTGGCATTGCACATCCAGATCCGATACGCGCTGCGGCTCTCGCCGCGAAGGCGGGTGCCGATGGTATTACCGCCCATCTCCGGGAGGATCGCCGCCATATAGTTGATGACGATATCACACGCCTTTCGACAGTGATCAACTTACCGCTTAACTTGGAAATGGCAGCGACTGAAGAGATGCGGATAATTGCGCTACACCACAAACCGCATGCTGCATGCATTGTGCCGGAAAAGCGCGAAGAGCTTACGACCGAAGGCGGTCTCGATGCTGTGCGGGGGTATAATAATCTCATGCCGTTCGTTCGCGATTTGTTGGCTGCTGATATCCGTGTTTCGCTCTTTATAGATCCCGAAATTGAACAACTTGATGCTGCGTTATCGCTCGGCGTACCAGTTGTCGAGTTGCACACTGGAACCTTTTGTGAGGTGGAGGGCGAGGCGAAGCGTCAGGGGGAACTGGAGCGGCTTCGGGTGGCTGCGGACCATGCTGAGAAGATTGGGCTCGAATGTCATGCTGGACATGGCATTTCTTTCGATACGGTCAAACCCATAGCAGCTATTAAGACCATCGCAGAATTGAATATAGGTCACTTTCTGATTGGTGAGGCGATATTTCATGGACTTGGTAAAGCGATTGAGCAGATGCGCAAGCTAATGGATGAAGCGAGATCGGAACCGCGAGAATGATCCTCGGTATCGGCAGTGACCTCATCGATATTAGACGGATTGAGAAGACGCTTGAGAGATTTCCGGAACGGTTTGAGATGCGCATTTTTACTGAGGCCGAGCGGCGCAAATCAGACCTTCGGGTCAATCGAGCAGAAAGTTATGCCAAGCGGTTTGCTGCGAAGGAGGCCTGCTCGAAAGCGCTTGGGACGGGGTTTCGGCTCGGTGTATTCTGGCGCGATATGGGGGTAATAAACTTGGCATCTGGGAAGCCGACGATGGATCTCAAGGGCGGCGCCAAAGCGCGCCTCGATTCCCTCGTGCCCGACGGCATGGCGCCGCAGATTGACCTGACTATCACTGACGAATTTCCTCTGGGGCAGGCTGTAGTCATCATTTCCGCCGTACCTAAGGAACTTGTGGTGGCCGCATAGTAAGGAATTGTTATTGCTAATCTCAAGTAAGATATTTGATCCTAGTGTTACAAAATCCTTGAATTTGCCTTGAGAAAATTGGATGCGGATAGTGTTATTATGTGGTGCAATCGCATTAGGAACTGTATCGCCTCGTTTATTGGCAAGCAGTAATGCGATATGGGGTAACGGATTAGGGTTCCTTATTTGAAGATTAATAATTTAATGTTGATTAGTTAAGTACAGTATTATCGTCGTTACCTGTTAAACTTCTATCCTGATGGAAAGTGGATTCAAACTGTTCGTGACGTGGAAGCTTGGATTAAGGGCATTGACCCTTAAATTTTTCCACTTCTTGCTTCGGTCGGCAAGATCCTGCACAGGCTGGCTCGCAATCAGCCCATGCCGAAGGAAGAATTTGTGTTAGTCGCATCTTAAGAGAGCGATTGGAAGATGGCGCCTATTTGATGGAGAGAATTTGCGGCCAATTCTGAGAGATTCAGGCGGCCGTTCCAGTACAAAGACTGCTGACATACGACGTTGATGAAGCGTAGAAAACACTTTGCATATTTTTAAGCATAGAGACTTCAACTAAAATGTGTCTATTTATGATCACGACGCAGAGTTTCAGGAACCGGCAGCAAATGTGAAGCTTCGCTGAAAGTTAAAGGCAAATCATAGCGCGTCTCAATCAGAAAGAGCCAGGGCAACAGCGTCCCGCGCTTTTCGTTCAATCTTCTTCCATTCACCGGCTTTCATGTCATTTAAAGTGGCGAGCCAGCTACCGCCCACGCAACCGACGTTTGGTAACTTCAGATAGTCGGAAAGATTATCTGGACCGATGCCGCCGGTTGGGCAAAATGTGATGTCGTGGAAAGGTGAAGCGAAGCTGCGGATAAGGGGTATACCGCCAGCTGCCGCTGCCGGAAAGAATTTGAGGAATCGGTAACCCGCGCGTCGGGCTAACATGACTTCGCTTGCCGTTGCGACACCCGGCAGATAGAAAATGCCACATTTGTCTGCCTCCGCTGCAATAGCAGGGTCAAAACCAGGGCTTACAGCAAAACGTGCGCCAGCATTTCTTGCACTTTGGAGTTGTTTCGTTTCTAGGACCGTGCCAACACCTACGATAGCATTTGTATTTGAGTTAGATACTGCTTCGAGAGCGTTTAAAGCCGCGTCGGTCCTAAGCGTGATCTCAAGCAAAGGCAGTCCACCGGCAGTGAGTGCCTCTGCGACTGAGGTCGCATGAGTTGCTTCCAGGAAGACTAGCACGGGAACAATTTTGTGTCGGATGAAAACTTCTCTCATTGGAATTCTTACCTCGGCATGGCTGTGAGTGGGATGACTGCGCCGCGGTGCATTACCGATTTACCTGCAAGTAAATTGGCTTTGTTTGCCGCTGTTGCTGGGTCATCGCCCATCAGGCGTGCTGCTAAATAACCGGCGTTGAAAGCATCTCCTGCACCTGTGGTATCGATTGGCTCATGGGTTATTGGTGCGTTAATAGTTCTGCGTTCATCGGTGCTTGAAAAGAGGCACCCGTCCGCGCCGAGTTTGATCGCGACTTCGGAGATACCAGCGTTATGGAGACGGTCAGCGCAGCGCTCGGCGTCCGTCTCGCCGAACAAGTCCGCCTCGTCATCCAGGGTCGGTAAGGCGATGTCGACCAATGGTAAAAAACTTTCGATGACGCCTCTTGCAGTTGCAGCGTTGGGCCAAACTCGTGGCCTGTAGTTCGTATCGAAAGCAATGCGAGATCCGGCGTCACGGGCTGCCGACAGTGCTTCTCGAAGACGTTCACGAGATGCCGTTGAGTATAAGGAAAGCGTGATGCCACTGAAGTAAATTAACCCGCAGGAGGGCAGGTGGTCGGCCAATTGCTGCCAATTGGGAAATTCGGGCAATTCGCGTGCGGGTGCGGTCTGGCGCCAATAGTGAAACTGTCGTTCGCCCGATGCATCTGTCCGAATGATGTAAAGGCCGGGTAAGCGGTCAGCCGCACGGACGACAAGTGATGTCCCTATGCCCTCAGCCTGCCATGCAGCGATCATGTTGTCGCTATAGGGATCATCACCGAGTGCGGTCAAGTAGTCGACAACTAAGCCTAGACGAGCGAGGTAGACTGACGTGTTTAATGTATCGCCGCCGAAGGAAAGCGTCATTTCGGAAGCACTGCCACCGCTTAATTCCAACATGCATTCGCCTATGGCGGCGACCCGAACAGTCATCTTAGGCCCACTGTGCTGTTGTCTATTCGAGAGTCCACCCACCCGGGATTGATTGCCTCGTTAATGCTTTGCATCAGCGGTTCGGCTAGCTAGACATTATAAGGTTATCCAGCTCGTCAATTGTTTGGGTGGCAACCAAAAAGCATGTCGGAATTATCTGGCGGGGTCATGGCCGAGTCTCAGAAATCAATTTTCCCAGGAAGTATTTATGAAGGCGAACATTTTGAACAGACCGAATATTGCGACGATTTTAACACAGCACGACCTAAGTTGCGTGGCTATAACATTTCACACTGAAAAATGGGCTGTCTTTGGAACTGGAATGAACCGTGAGCTTAGATAAGGTGAAACTATGGTTGATATCAATGGAGACGGATAAATGTAAGGGAGGTTGCGGGTAAAACCCGAGCTTACCAATGTACAATGGTTTGTGTATTTCTAGCGAAATAGATCCGCAGGTGGCCCGCTTGACTAAAGAGATCCAGACCACCACATTGTCGCTCCTTTTGGATAGGAAGAGGGTCGTTAGTCGACCGGTCGATAGCGCGTATGGATTCAGAGAACGCCAAGATGCCTAAACGTAGCGAGCCGGGTGGGTTTCGCGATAGACTTACAAGTTTTATCGAGTTGGTGCGTACAATTTTGTATGCGGTGCTGATTGCTGTCGGTATTCGGACGCTGGCCTATGAACCTTTCAGTATTCCGTCCGGCTCTATGATCCCGACACTGTTGGTTGGCGACTATCTATTCGTCTCCAAGTTTTCGTATGGCTATAGCCGACATTCTTTGCCATTCAGCCTGCCGCTGTTCAGGGGTCGAATTTTTAGCAGCGAGCCTGAACGTGGTGATGTAGCTGTCTTCAAATATCCTGTCCGCGACAGCAATTTCGAAAAAGATTACATCAAACGAATTGTTGGCCTCCCCGGCGACAGGATCAAAGTCACGTCCGGCGTACTTCACATAAATGGTACGCCAGTTCGTCGTTTAAAAACAGGTGAGTACACCTTTGGCGGACAACGCTACGGAGCGCTCAAGGTTGCGAAATATGTTGAGACTCTACCGAACGGTCGAAAGCATGAGTTGATTGAGGCCGAAGGCGATTTTGGGCGGATGGACAATACCAAGGAATGGTATGTGCCTGTGGGTCACTACTTCGCTATGGGAGATAATCGGGACAATTCGCTAGATAGTCGGTTCGGCTGGACGGTACCAAAAGAGAATTTGGTTGGACGAGCCGAATTTTTGTTTTTCTCTAAACCACAACATGTCTTCGATCGGGAGGCTTGGTTTTTCGAGTTTTGGCACTGGCGATTCGGTCGTTTCTTCGACGGTATTAATTAATCCTGGATGCCGGACGCTTCTTGCGAGACGTTAGCCTCATGTATAAGGGTAGCATGGAAGTGAGTTTAAAATCAGTGCTTGGACACGAATTCGTAAACACCAACCTGCTCGCCGAAGCTTTAATGCACCGCAGTGCCACTTTTCGCGACCGGCCGAATTACGAACGTCTCGAGTTTCTTGGAGACAGGGTTTTAGGATTTACGATCGCCGACTTGCTTCTCGATGCCTATCCGAACGAAGAAGAAGGTGCTCTGGCGAAACGGCATGCAGATTTGGTGCGCCGAGAAACGCTTGCGGAGGTCGCACGTGATGCGGGGTTCGGTCCTCACATAAAGATGAGCCGTGGGGAGGCTGAATCCGGTGGAAGGGAAAACGATGCTATTCTAGCAGATGTTTGCGAGGCATTGATTGCTGCAGTTTACAGGGATGGTGGCATAGAACCGGCGCGGCGGTTTATAGCTCGATATTGGTCTCACCGCCTTCAGGCGCCGGTTTGTCCGCCAGAGGATGCGAAAACATCGCTTCAGGAATGGGCTCAGGGACAGGGTCTTCCCCTGCCGAATTACCGAATGGTCAGGCGCGAAGGCCCTGATCATGCGCCGGAGTTCACAGTCGCGGTGGGCGTTCAAGGGTGGAAAGAAACTGAAGGCCGAGGTTCCTCGAAGCGAACGGCAGAGCGGGCGGCAGCGGAAGCCCTGCTTGCTCGCGTGGGTTTGCGTGACTAATCCGATCAAAACACGTTGTGGGTTTGTGGCGGTAATTGGTGCGCCGAATGTAGGTAAATCGACACTGATCAATTGCTTTGTAGGTGCCAAAGTTTCCATCGTAACCCATAAGGTTCAGACGACCCGCACCCGGATTTTGGGTATCGCGATGCGTGATGAAGCACAGCTGGTGTTTATTGATACTCCTGGGATTTTTGAACCGCGCCGCCGTCTCGATCGAGCAATGGTGGATGCAGCATGGCGGGGGACCGCCGATGGCGACTGTGTCATGCTGCTGGTCGACGCGAAGCGTGGTATAGACGCTGATACTGAGCGAATTGTTGAAGGGTTGCGTCGGACAAAACGCAAGGCGACGCTTATTCTCAACAAGATTGATTTAGTTAAGAGAGAGATTTTGCTTGCCTTAGCTGCGGAAATGAATGGCACTGGTGTCATTGATGAGATTTTTATGGTCTCCGCGCTTAAGGATGATGGTGTTGGCGCGGTAATGGACAGGTTGGCGGGATCTCTTCCTATGGGTCCGTGGATGTTTCCAGAAGACCAAGTTTCCGACTTGCCGCAACGTCTAATGGCGGCGGAAGTTACTCGCGAGCAGTTGTTCCTGTTGACGCATCAGGAGGTGCCATATTCGATAACGGTTGAGACCAATTCATGGAAAGAATTCAAGGATGGCAGTGTTAAGATTGATCAGTCGATTTATGTTCGGCGGTCTTCTCAGAAGGCTATAGTGCTCGGTCGTAAGGGGGTGCGTGTGAAGGAAATTGGGGCTGCCGCGCGCGCAGAACTCGGCGATATTTTGGGTCGCGAGGTCCACCTTTTCATCCACGTAAAAGTTCGTGATAAATGGATGGATGACCGATCGCATTACTCGCCGTGGGGTCTCGATTTCAATGCCTAGGGCGAGTGGCGGCTGATAAAATGGAGTGGCGAGACGAGGGTATCGTACTCAGTTTGCGAAAGCATGGGGAATCATCGGTAATTGCTCATATTTTTACGCGCTATCACGGTCGACATGCGGGAATTGTGCGGGGCGGTAGTTCGATAAAGATGCGGGGTGTCCTTCAGCCAGGAAATGAGGTGGCTGCTCAGTGGCGGGCGCGGTTAGAAGACCACCTTGGGGCGTTTGTGTTAGAATTGCAGGAAGGCTTTGCGGCTAGAGTATTGAGTGATCCAGGAAGGCTTTCTGCTATGTTGTCAGCATGCACCCTGGTAGATATTTGTCTGCCGGAACGGGAGCGACACCCTGATCTCTACGCATCCTTGCAGGCTCTATTATTTGTATTGTCTGAAGATGCCTGGGCGGAGGCCTACGTTGCCTGGGAACTTACTTTGCTGGCAGAGCTAGGTTTTGGTCTCGATCTGTCGGCTTGCGCGGTAACCGGCGTTTCTAAGAATTTGCTCTATGTCTCGCCAAAGAGTGGTCGTGCAGTCTCAGCCGAGGCAGGCGAAGAATATAGAGACCGGCTATTGCATTTGCCTGCATTTCTTATCGGCGGTAAGGAAGCCGGTGAGGAGGCCATTTTGCATGGTCTTCGCCTCACCGGCTATTTTCTGGAGCGACACGTGCTTACACCGCACGCGAAAACATTGCCAGATGCTCGAGTGCGAATTATGGGCCGCTGAGATTACGTCGACATGTTAGTGTTTGTGGCCGTGATCGCCCGCCCAGAACTCGCCACCGGCACCGAAGCCAAACCTCAGACCCAGCCAAACAGCGTGGGCGTTTGTTTCTCCAGTCGTGGCGTCGAGCGAATCAAGTTCATCGTAGTTGTATTGTAAACGCACATCTCCGAGAGGTGCGAAGGCCCATCGAAGCATTGGAGAGATGCGGTGCCGGTCTGCTCGATCATCATCAGCTTGACGATCTGTGACGCCATGGCCTTCACCCATTGCGAGTTCATAGCGAATTCCAACAGAGAACTTTGGTGCGAATTCATACGTAGCTTGGGTATAAAAACCGTAATCTTCAATATGACTGCTCAGTAGGTCGAGATTATTATCGCTACCGAGTTCATATTGGCGGAATAGAAATTCTGATTGCCAGTTGAATTTGCGACCGCCCGAGAGCTTATTCTCGAATCGTAGATCTACTCCAGCAATTTGCGTCGAAGCGTCGTTTCCGGTCGCATTTGGTCCCGTTAAACCTGAAAACCCAAGATCAATGTGGGAGCCATGCCAAAGTTCGCCGTTCAATTCTAACCGGGCGAGATATACCAAGTCAGAAAATCCTAAAACGTCCTGTGACCGGAATGTTCGGCCGCCAATCGTCTCGTCTGCGGCAAGAAAGCTTTTCATTGTTTCGCCGCGCGAATTATAAGCTCCGAAATGTAATCCAAGTGGCGAATTACTACCTCTCCATCCTAATCGGACGCCCGTCTGTCTAATCCCGTCTCCTCCGAACATGCGTGTCAAAATGACAGGTTGGTCTATAAAGTCCCAATCATGAAGATGTGACGGATTAAAGGCGCCGAATTCCAAGAACTGCTGACCTGCTTCGATCTCTAACCCAATTGGGAGGCTGTTCGTGCGCAAAAATGCCTCTTCAACTTCTACCTTCGACTCGCCATCTTGATCGAGAAAATAGGCGACATGAAACTCTCCATCAAAGTAGCCGTCCACCGATCCCGTCATTCCGAAGTCTGCCGTCTGTAAGGTAAACCCAGTACCATCTGGATCATGCCCGCCACCTTGAAGCGTGCGTGCTACGGCGCCGGTTTCCGAAGAATGGCCGACAGTCATTGCCGTGTTAACGCCGATAGAATCCAATCTCACGATCTTATTTCCAACCTTCTTGGCGAAGAGACTGTTCCCGGTCTCGACTTTTCCGTGATCGTCGTGTTTCCCGTGGTCGTGTTCGTCTTTGCCATGAGTAGTCGAAGAAAGAGCTTTTGCATCACCGCCGAGGGATTTTACCTCGCTCAACAAATTCTTTATGAGCCTGTCTTTTTCTTCATCACGTTTGAGAAGGTCTTGAAGGGTAGCCTCAAGCAGTTTGACCCTTTCCGCTGTTGTTTGAGCGGATACATCTTGCCCAATGCAGATAAGCGCAATGAACAGCAAAGCGCTAAGGATCCTAAAGGGGCCAAATTGAACTTTACACATATCTTAGTCTCCTTAATCGATACGTTATAACGTCTCTTAATTTTTATATGTTATAACGTCATTGAACTTTACACATATCTTAGTCTCCTTAATCGATACGTTATAACGTCTCTTAATTTTTATACGTTATAACCTAGCATATTGTTCGGAAAACTATTGAACTCCGGCGCAGCTTTTGATCGAGCTAGCGATACCTTTGATTAGCTTAAAATAGGAATCCGGTCCAGGCGAAAGGCTAGCTCCAAGGGGATCCAGTTCTTTTACCTTTGCGGAAGTCCCCTCGGCGATTCGTTTAGCAGCTTTTGTAGTAAATTGCGGTTCTTTGAAAATACAGCGGATATTTGATTTAACAATCCGTGTGCGTATTTCATAGAGCCTCTTAGCTCCCGGAGGTCGTTCTGGGTGAACTGAGATCGCGCCCATTGCCATAGTTCCGAAGCGTTGCTCAAAATATTGATATGCATCGTGAAATACAATGTATGGAGCTTGACGTACCGCTGCTAAATCGCGTTTGGTCTCTTGGAGTAGCGTTTCAAGTCGTCGCTTCAAATCGTTGGCGTTTTGTCGGTATCGTTCAGCATTTTCTGAGTCCAGATCACTTAGAGTATCCGCTACGATATCCGCAATTACTTGAGCATTCTTTGGGTCGAGCCAAATATGACCGTCGTGATCTGAATGTCCGTGCCCATGTCCATGGCTATGCCCATGTGCGTCTTCACCCTCGCCCCAAATGCCGCCTTCGCGCGCGTCATGTAAAATCAGGTCATCGGTTTTTGTTAACGTTATCACCCGAGGGCCGCCATCTATCGTGTCTAGCGCTTTTTCCAAAAATGATTCTATGCTCGGACCAATCCAAAATATTGCATCAGCATTTGATAGGAGCCTCATAGTCGAAGGTTTCAATGAAAATGAATGCGGTGACTCATTTCCTTTGAGTAATAGCTCAGGGGCACCTATCCCATCCATTACACCTGCGACGAGGGAATGTAGGGGTTGGATTGTCGTGACGATTTTTGGTGCTTTTGCTGCAATAGGTTTAGAACTCAGCAACAATAACATTACTAGCGAGATAACTAAATGCTTCATAGAATGACCGAATTTTATTGTTATACTATAACATATTTATTGATACAATATAGCATTGTCAACATTATGATCGTATGGTTGTCTTTAGATGTGGTTCAAAAGATGTGGTCACTAGCATGAAACCTACAATTCCGGATCCGAATCATGACCATCGCCAATGTGTTGACCAAGCCATTGCTGTAGCAAATCGGATTTGTCGGCAAAATAAAACACGATTTACCAAGTTACGTCGGCGAGTTCTAGAATTGATTTGGACTAGTCACGAGCCAGTTGGTGCGTACGGCGTATTAGCATTGATGAATGCTGAAACAGAAGGAAACGTTGCTCCTATGACCGTTTATAGGGCTATCGATTTTCTGATTGAGAATCGACTCGTACACCGTATCGCCAGCCGTAACGCCTATGTAGGTTGTAGCCATCCAGATTCTCCGCACGCTGGCCAGCTCATTATATGTAACGATTGCGGCCGCGTAGGTGAGATTTTGGAAGATACTATAACAAAAGCAGTGGCAGCTGGTGCCGAGCGCGTGGGTTTCGATGGCGTGAGCTCTGTGATTGAAATTCAAGGTCGCTGTCATGATTGCCGGGAATTGTCTGATATTCACGGTAATGCCGGTGCCTGAAAGTTCATCTTTGGCGACGCTGGAAACATTGATTGAAGGATCTGGTCTCGAGCTTTCCTTCGAGGGCCGCAAAATCCTCCATAATGTCGATATCCTGGTCGGGCGCAGTGAAATCGTAACGCTAATTGGGCCAAATGGCGCTGGTAAGACGACGCTTTTGCGATTGCTGCTTGGGCTGCAGAAGCCTGATGAGGGGATGGTTCGACGTGCAACCGGGCTCACCATCGGTTATCTGCCACAAAAAATTATAGTCGATCCAACGTTGCCACTTACGGTCTTGCGGATGCTTGGGTTGACTAAATCTGTCTCGATTGATGATGCACGGCGAGAATTGGCGGAAGTTGGCGCAGGGCATCTTGAACAGGCGATGATGCATGATCTTTCTGGCGGAGAATTACAGCGCGTAATGCTCGCACGCGCTATGTTGCGCCAACCGGACCTTCTTGTGCTCGACGAGCCTATGCAAGGAGTTGATTATAAAGGTGAGCTCGATCTTTACGAGTTGATCGGGCGAATTCGCGATCGTTGCGGTTGCGGGATATTACTTGTGTCGCACGACTTACATCTAGTTATGGCATCGACTGACCGGGTTGTGTGTCTTAATCATCAAATCTGTTGTGTAGGCCATCCGGAGGCCGTAAAGCGAGACCCTGAATATCTAGCTCTATTCGGTCTTCGAGCGGCTGAAAGCCTTGCCGTGTATACCCATGGTAGCGATGTTAAAAATGATTCTGCGGATGACACCGTTGAGTACGACCACTAGCCATGCTTGATGACTTCTTCATTAGAGCCGTTCTTGGCGGTATCGGTGTTGCGATTGTGGCGGGTCCGCTCGGTTGTTTCGTTGTTTGGCAAAGGATGTCCTATTTTGGAGCTGCGATAGCTCACGCAGCGCTGCTCGGTTTGGCGCTCGGCTTCCTTTTCAACGTTGAGCCGTTGCTGGGTATCATCGTCGTTTCGTTATTGTTCGCGGTGGGTATCATTAGTCTGGAGCGTCGCAGTTACCTAGCATCCGATACGGTGCTAGGAATCTTTGCACATGTAGCACTGGCGCTTGGTGTCGTCGTCGTTGGTCTCATGGAGACGCTCAGGATAGACCTTATGTCTTACCTCTTCGGTGATATTCTTTCAATTGGGCGTCTAGATCTTCTTTGGATCTATCTTGGAGGTGCGCTTTCACTAGCCGTTCTAGTCTGGATTTGGAGGCCCTTGCTTGCAGTGACGGTTCAGGAAGATATGGCCGCAGCAGAAGGGATCGCGGTTGAGCGCAGTCGGCTCCTTTTTACATTGTTACTGGCCGTAGTCATCGCGATTGCGATGAAAATTGTTGGAATTTTATTGATTATTTCTATGTTGATCGTTCCAGCCGCTGCGGCACGTTATGTATCGCGTACACCGGAAACCATGGCCATTATTTCAGTTTGTTTTGGCATTATCTCGGTCGTGTTTGGACTTGGCGCATCGCTTCAATGGGATACCCCATCAGGTCCTTCAATCGTTCTGGTTTCCTTTTTGCTTTTCTTATTGGCGCGCTTCGTTCGGATGCCGAAACGACTTTTATCAGGTGATAGTACCAAGACTTGAGTTATCTAGATATTGCGTGCACAGGGTTGCTAACTACTATATATCGCAGTAGAACAACCCATGTCCGATCCTCAACTAACTGAAGATATTCGTGCTGTTCAGCTTCGCGACGCGCTAGCGGAGCGTTACATGGCCTATGCCATGTCCACCATCACGTCTCGTTCGTTGCCGGATGTGCGCGATGGTTTGAAGCCTGTCCATCGACGCTTGCTCTACGCGATGCGAGAGCTGCATCTTAACCCCGACACCGGGTTCAAAAAATGCGCTCGCATAGTCGGTGATGTCATGGGTAAGTATCACCCTCATGGCGATGCGGCGATTTATGACGCCATGGTTCGGCTCGCTCAAGATTTTGCGGTGCGGTATCCGTTGGTCGACGGTCAGGGGAATTTTGGTAATATTGACGGCGACAATGCGGCTGCCATGCGTTACACCGAAGCGCGCATGACAGAAGTCGCGCGCCGCCTACTTGAGGGCATCGACGAGGACGCGGTAGATTTTCGGGATACTTACGATGGTGAGGGGGAGGAACCTATCGTTCTGCCGGCGAATTTTCCAAATCTACTTGGAAATGGCGCTGCGGGGATCGCTGTTGGCATGGCGACCAGCATTCCCCCGCATAACGTGGCGGAGCTGTGTGAAGCCTTGCTGCATTTGGTTAAGCACCCTAATGCAACTATCGAAAAGCTGGTCAGTATAGTACGGGGACCGGATTTTCCGACCGGTGGTATACTCTGCGAGAGTAGGGCAGATGTCATTGCCGCTTATCGAACCGGTCGCGGCGGCTTCCGCATCCGCGCGAAGTGGGAGACTGAGCGTCTCAAGGGGGGCGGCTTCCGTATTTTGGTGACGGAAATGCCCTACCAGGTACAAAAGTCGAAGCTAGTCGAGAAAATTGCGGAGTTGCTGCACAATCGCAAGCTCACCATGCTTGAGGATATTCGAGACGAGTCGACGGATGAAGTACGCCTCGTTCTGGAACCAAAGTCTCGCAATGTTGATCCTAACCTCCTGATGGAATCGTTATTCCGGCAGACTGAACTTGAGACCCGATTTTCATTCAACATGAACTTGCTCGATCACGGTAAGGTACCGCGGGTGATGAACCTGCGTGAGGTGTTACAGGCTTTTCTGAATCATCGCCACGATGTTTTGGTACGGCGTAAGACTTTCCGTCTCGGCAAGATTGACCGGCGCCTTGAAATTCTCGGTGGGTATCTCGTCGCCTATCTTAACATTGACGAGGTGATCCGTATCATCCGTGAAAAAGACGATGCCAAAGCCGAGTTGATCGGGGTATTCAAGCTCAGTGATATGCAGGCCGACGCAATCCTCAATATGCGTCTGCGCCATTTACGCAAATTGGAAGAGATGGAGATTCGTGATGAGCACGCCACCTTGATAAAGGAACGTAAGGAAATCAAGGCACTGTTGAAGAACGAGAAGGCGCGTTGGCTGATTATTACGAACGAGCTTAAGGAATTGCGTGCTAACTTCGGTCTGGACACCGAACTCGGTCGTCGCCGTACTGAAATTGCCGAGGCGCCCTCTGCTGTTGTCATTCCGCTAGAAGCCATGGTTGAGCGCGAGCCTGTCACGGTTGTTTGTTCGATGAAGGGCTGGGTCCGTGCCATCAAGGGGCATATTGAGAGTGAGAACGAGCTCAAGTTCAAGGAGGGCGACCGCCACCGGTTTGCGCTAAGTGCGCAGACAACGGACAAGCTACTGGTTTTTGGCACTAACGGGCGATTCTACACAATTGGTGTCGACAGGCTGCCGGGCGGACGCGGGCACGGCGAGCCGTTGCGCATAATGTTTGACTTGCCACAAGAGCACGATATTGCCGGACTTTCGATATATCGCCCGACGCAGAAAATCCTGGTTGCAGCCTCTGATGGGCGAGGATTTGTTGTTCCTGAGGACGAATTGATAGCACAAACCCGCAACGGCAAGCAGGTGCTGAATGTCTCAGGTGCAACGGAGGCACGGGCGAGCTTTGCCATAAATAAAGACGACAATCATGTCGCCGTGGTAGGTGAGAACCGCAAGTTGCTAATTTTCCCGTTGGCAGACTTGCCCGAGATGGGGCGAGGGCGCGGAAATATCCTCCAGCGATACAAGGATGGTGGGCTAGAGGATGCTAAAACCTTGAATATCGAAGATGGCCTAACTTGGAAACTAGGCGAACGCACGCGCACAGAGATCGATATCTTGCGTTACATTGGCAAACGCGCCAGTGCCGGCCTGATGGTCCCTAGAGGCTTCCCGAGGGATAACAAGTTTGGAGGATAGAGGATAATTCCGCGAGACAAAGGTCACTATCTGCGTCGTGGCGACCTAAATTTATTTGTGAGTCTTAATTACTCTAAGTTGGATCTTTTGTAAGTCTCAGGCAATGAACTTACACGGCACGTGAAATTTTTTAATGACACTTTGGATTAGCCATATGTTGTGTTCTTGTGCACTCATGGAGTAGCGAATTTTTTCTGAACGGCGAACTGTGTCCCTTTTTGTAAGCTTGGATTTTGAAGCGGTCGATCGGTTCCGTGTGTGCATCAATTGTCGTTGGCGATTAAACCTTTCTAAATCTCACGCACCCCCAAATCATTGATTTCGGTCCAACCAAGGGGACCAAAGCTCTCAAGCGGACTAAATCGGGCCTTGTAGTCCATTTTTGGGCTGCCGGCGACCCAGTAACCGAGATAGACGTGATCGAGTTCAAGACGCTTGGCCTCTTCGATCATCCACAAAATTATATAACTGCCAAGGCTACGACGATGTTCCTTTGGGTCAAAAAAACTGTAGACGGCGGATAGGCCGCCCGCCAGACGATCCATCAAGCAACCGCCAATCAGACTACCATCGGGGTGGCGAAACTCGACCATTACGGTATCTACCGGGCTGCTTAGCACCATAGCCGCATAGTCTCGCCGGCTCATTTTCGCCATTTCGCCGTCGCCGTGTCGGTTGTTAGTATAATGTTGGAAAAGCTTAAACTGTTCTTCGGTGATCTGCGAACCAACATCTGTCGAGATGAGATCAGCATTACGATTTATAATGCGTCTCCAGGCTTTAGTTCGGCGGAAGCGGTCGACGGGAATGCGAACAGGTACGCATGCGTTGCAGCCGGTGCAGGCCGGCTTGTATATGATGTGGTGGCTACGCCGGAAACCGCCTTGGCTCAGCTTATCAAAGACATCTAGCGCATGCGCACCGGATAGTTCGGCGAACAACTGTTGCTCGATGCGTCCTGCGAGGTAAGGACATGGCATTGGACCTGACCGGAAAAAGGTCATCACCTGGTGTGGAAGTCGCTGGGTCGTCATAACAAGGCAACCCTATCGGTTAAGAGCATATCCCGTCTATACAGAAGCATCGGATAGGCCAGTTTTCTGTTTACCTCGTCAGGGAGCCGCGAGCCTATGATAATAAGCACTGTGGCCTGAGGTATGATTGCCTACGCTAAAAAACGCGTTGTCATTCTGATTTCGTGGGAGATGGCGCGGCATTAACGATGAAAATTCCGGTCAAGATATCATGCAGGCAGCGTCCACGATTATTGAACAATGCGATGAGTAGGACCAGACCACTGGTTAAGGTGACTGATAGATAAAACAAAATTGATAGCGCAAAGGCCTGAAAGTAACCCGGCTTCCCCCCTGCTCGGGTGAGTGTCTTCAATCCCATAAGCCGCATGCCAATTGTTGCCGACCCTCGTCCACCAATTAGCAGCGTATCATAGAGCATGAAAAGCATGGCAGGCCATAGGAAAGTTAATAGGCCTGAAAGTGCGAAGAACGTTGCCACATTTAGGATCATTAGAGAGATGAACATTGCTATTAAGATTAACATGTCAAAGAAAAAGGCGGCGGATCGTCGCCATACGATCCGCTTGAAACATGCATTTGGTAGGGCGACTTCTTGCGTTCCTCGCCTCAGGGTGAAAATGTTGGGGGACTGATCCGGTAGCATCTCCTGCATATCGTTGGCCTTTCTTTTTAATGATCCCGGCTAGGATTCCGAAGAAGCCCGTTTGTGCTAACTCCGGCCACCGCAGCGTTTAGAGTACGCGTGGTGGGCGGGGCGGTGCCGCCTTCTTAACTTTTCGTTTCTCTCGAAGCAGGATGATCGAGATCCTACGATTCTGCGGGTCTGTTGGCTTGTTAGCGTGCAGCGGTGCTTTATCTGCAAGTCCGGCAACTGATTCTATGCGGTTGCTAGAAACGTTATGAGATAGGAGCTCACGGCGTGCTGAATTGGCTCGGTCGAGCGACAGTTCCCAATTAGTCCGCCCTTCACCTCCGTTTAACGGTTCAGAATCGGTATGGCCTGAAATAGTGATTTTATTTGGCATCGAGTCGATTATTTTCGCGGTCAAGCGCATCAATTTTTGCGCTCGGTCAGTCATTTTAGAACTGCCTGTTAGAAATAGAGGTTTGCCTTTCTGATCTATTAATTGGATATGTAACCCTTCGTCTCTGATCTCAACCTTCATCGAATCCTTGAGTGCGGTGAGTTGTGGTATGTCGAAAAGCGCCTGCTTAATTGCTCGTTCGGCCTGTTTTAATTCTTTTAGTTCACGTTCTACTTCAGCCGGTGAAGCATTCTTTGGCTTGTCGTGTTTCTTGACCTGTCGGGTTTGGTTCTTAAGTTCATTACTGACTTGGGCATCTGTGCCAACCCTCATCTCTTGTGTTGGGCCGGGTTTTTTTTCAATGCCTGGATCAGTCATTGAGATGCCTCCAAACATTCCACCACTGCCGCTAGACCCTTTGGTTTCACCAGTCGGTTCGAAATAGTTGGAAATTCCTTGTTTTTGATCATCCGAGGTGGCGTTAAGTAGCCAAAGCAGCAAAAAGAACGCCATCATTGCTGTCACGAAGTCCGCGTAAGCGACTTTCCAAGCGCCGCCATGAGCCGGCGGCGGTGGCGGTGGAATTTTTTTAATAAATATTGGTCGTTCTTCGTTGTCGACGAGCGACATGATTTATCCCTGCGTTTTCTCGCTAACTATTGAAGCTTGCGTATTTTCTTCGGGAAGCAGCGATTTCTGTTTTTGAAGAACGATGCTTATACGCCGATTTAGAGGAGAATTCGGTTTATCTGGATGGAGATGCTCCTTATCTGCCTTGCCGGCGACCTTCGCAATTTTTTCTGATCCGAGCCCATATTCCACCATTACTCGCCTTGCCGTGTTGGCACGGTCGCCTGAGAGCTCCCAGTTACCATAATTGTTCCGACCTGTGCTCGAACTGTCTGTATGTCCGGTGATAGTGATTTGGTTTGGCAGTTGGGTGATTACGTTGGCAACAATAGCAAACATTTTGCGGCCGTGATCATTTAAAACCGCTTGACCAGGCAAAAACATGGGAATTTTTTCATAATCTAAAATCTGAACACGCAGCCCATCAAGTGTGTAATCAATCATTAAACTGTTTTGCATTTCCTTTAGTTCGGAAATTTCCTGCAACGCTTGTCGAATTTCCGCTTCGACTTTGCCGAACCCTTCCAACTCAGTTTGCACACGCTTTGCTTCCGCTTCTGCGAGGGCCTCAGCATCTTTTACGTTTTCTTTACTTTTATCGCCGCCGGCCTTGCTGCCGGTAGTTGCGATTGGCACGGTGACCTGCGGCGGCGAACCGGCTGATTTCAAAGCTCCTTCTGCCATCTGTGTTAAGCCGGCAAGCGCTTGGCCAGACCCTGCGCTGTTTTCCTCTTCGGAAGTATCGGGCTCGAAGTATGCAGTGATGCCTTGTCCATTCGATTCGGTCACTACGTTGAGGAGCCATAAAAGCAAAAAAAATGCCATCATAGCCGTGACAAAGTCAGCGTAAGCAACCTTCCAAGCACCGCCATGTGGGGGATGATTGGCTTTAATCTTTCGCTTAATTACTAAAGGTTCTGGTGCGTTATTTTTTGGCATAGTTTAAAGCAAATTAGATTATGCAACGGGGCTAAGGGCGCCCGTGGCTTCTTCAAGCTCACTAAAGGTTGGGCGTACATTTTCGCCAAGCGTTTTTCGGGCGAATTCGACAGAAACTGCGGGTGCATAACCCTGTAAATGAGCAATTATTCCTGCTTTTAAGCAATTGAGGTAGCTATTATCTTGCTCAAAGTTACCTTTAATAGCAGCAGCCATTGGCCCGACAAATCCATAGCATAATAGTATACCCAGGAACGTCCCAACTAATGCTGCGCCAATCAGATGACCGAGTACTTCGGGAGGCTCTGTGATTGAGCCCATGGTATGAATGACGCCAAGCACTGCGGCCACGATGCCCAAGCCAGGAAAACTCTCGGCCATTGTATTTACAGCATGTGAAATCTCCTCGGTATGATGATGATGGACGTCTAACTCTTGGTCTATAATCGTTTCAACTTCGAGAGGGTTGTCTGTGCCAAGGGTCATTAGCCGCAGGTAATCACAAAAAAATTCAACGGCGTGATGGTCGGCGGCAAAGTGCGGAAACTGTTCAAAAAGTGCACTAGACTCTGGTTCATCGATATGTGCCTCAAGCGCTAACATCCCTTTAGACTTAGCTAGTCGAAATACTTGGTATTGTAATGTTAGCAACTCGAGGTAATGCTCTGGCTTGTATTTTGGACCTTTCAAAAGTCCGATAAGTCCAGTGATTGCGCCGGAAATTGTTTCTTTAGTATTTGCTGCAATGAAGGCGCCTAATCCGGATCCACCTATTATAACCAACTCTGCCGGCTGGAATAGCACAGCCAAATGGCCGCCAACCATAAGGTAACCGCCAATTATTGAACCTATAACGACCAAGAGCCCTATAATTACGAACATCACCAAGATCCAAGTTTTACAATCCGGAGACTATTATTTTTCTATCTGATGTCCAAGTGCCGACGTGATCACGCTTTATAGATTGCAAAGCTAGCCAATACCTCCATCAGTAGTTTATTCCAAATCGTTAATTGATACACAAAACCTTCAATCACCTGGTTTGTTTGCTGTGTCTTCCAGTCGGCGGTTTTTGAAGCCCGCCGTTGTTAATCGGTTTATGATCTCGTGAATATGCTCGGAACTCCGTGTTTCCAATACAATATCCACTTCTCTCTGTTTTAGAGGCACGTCGTAAAACAGACGCTGATGATAAATTTCGACGATATTGCCTCCCAACTCTCCTATCTGCTGAGATACCTTGTTTAGGATGCCCGGTTGATCCGAATTTTTGAGATGGGGTCGCGCCATCGTGCCAAGGCGGAACATTCCACGCAATTAAATTGAAGCCAATAATCTCGCATCGATATTGGCGCCGCATGCGGCAAGGCCTGTTTTTTTTGGCGAATTGCCTTGGTTGCTGAATTATTGCGGCGAGTGCCGCCCCGCCTCCGCCTTCAACTATTATTTTACCAGTTTCGGTCATGGTTAGCACGGCGGATTCGAGCGTTAGTTCGTCGGTTAGAACAATATCAAAGACGATACGTGCAACAATCTCTTTCGTAATGATGCCTGGCGTTTTGACGGCGATGCCCTAGGCAATTGTATTGCCGCCGGATGTAGGTGGGAGGACCTGTATAGCCTCGTACATCGATCGCTAACACCGCGCCTCTAAACCGATAAATTCAATGTTTGGTTTAATTGCTTTTTCCAAAAGACCGGAGAGGGGACCCGATCGTATCATTGGTGTTCGTACGACTTCTCTTGCAATGAGTTCAGTAGCGGTCTAGATGCTTTGTGCAGTGACTTTCATGCAGTTTCTGGTTCCTTCAATTTCCGGCTGGCTTCAGCCAAAGCCGCTCGCCTCCCCGATTTTTTAATTCTGCGCGTGATCCCGTTATTCGTAAGTAGCGTCCGTCCCGCCAGGCAGTTAATTGATCCATGTAATGAGGGGAGAAGGGATTTCCGGATTGGCCAGTCGCGAGGCTGAATCGGCTGTTCCGCGGATCGTTTAAGTCGTAGACCGCTCGATAACCTGGGCCGTGGCTGTGCCGATATGGCATTTTGCCACGGCCCCGAGTTTGGCCGCGATTAATTGTCTGGTCGCCACCATTCGTCGCAATGCGACCTTCCGCCCAACCGGCTAACACTGGAATATGACGCAAAATCTGATTCTCGAATACAGCGACGTGTGCATCGCCCCATCGCCAGGCGGTCGGCTCGTCGCCATACTTCCGGCCAAGTTCGTCGACCGCAAGTGCGAGGGCCAATTGGACGCGCTCGACACAGTCTTCCTTCAGTTCTGTCGTTATATCGTCGCACCAGGCCGCATCTTCGCTGAGAACCCGCCATATTAGATAGGGACGGGCGCGACTAAAGCTAGTGTAGGCGTCGCCAAGATCATCTGACAAAAGGGTTTTCATAAGGTGTCGGATCCAGGCTGCGTAAATCAGTGGCTCTGGTCGATCACGATCCATCTTATAGTCCCAACCACGAATTAGGTTGAGCGCTTTCTCGGAGAGGGCGCCTACCGGCTTGATCCTTATCATTAGGGGTATCAATAGTCGCGCTGCTTCCGATAGATCGTCCATTTGTAGACGGGTTTGGCCATCGATATCGCGTGGTGGTGCGTTGAGAAAGGCTTCATGGATTCGTGTGACGCGGTGTGATTCGGGCCAGTACCAGGCGTAAGAGATCCCTCGCTTATCAGTGAGGCGATTGTTGGCGTTCGCGATCAGACCGCTCGTTGGATTCCAGGATTGGGGCCATTGCGATGGATCAATATAGCCTCTCCAGGCACCGCGACCGTGGTCACCTCTCGACGGCAGGTGACCAGCTCCATGTTTTCGGATTGGCATCCGTCCGCTAGCGGAGTAACCGATATTTCCATGTCGATCTGCAACGAACAGATTTTGCATCGGTGTGCCGAACCCGCTTATAGCCTCCCTGAACTCTGAGAGGTTTCGCGCCTGGTTGATGTTGTAGAGTGCAGTAACAGTATAATCATCTGGATTGAGGGCAGTCGCCGCAAGGGCGATGGCCCTGCCTTCGCCGCCTAGAGTGCTTAACCTCGGAATGATGTCGGACAAGATTGGGCCGTGTCGGCTCTCGCGGACGGCAATGCGCACCGGTTCCTCGCCATCAATGAAGATGGTCTCTGTTCTAGTTCGAAACCGCTTGGGGCCTTCCGGGGTTATGTAACTTCTCGGATCGACAGCCAAAACTTCAATGAAAATATCAGATGTGTCTCCCCCCGTGGTCGTCATTCCCCAGGCGATGTCACCATTTTGGCCGAGAATTAAGAGAGGAACTCCAGGAACAGTTGCACCGGTCCAGGTGCGTTCGCCGACAGAAATTCGAGCTAAATACCAGAGCCCGGGAGCCGAAAAGCCGAGGTGGGGATCGTTCGCCAGGATTGGTTTTCCCGTCGTGGTGTGTGAGCCATCGATGACCCATGCGTTTGAAGCGCTGTCCGATACTAACAGTTCAGGAAGAGCCGTTGATAGCGCATCTATCACCTTTTTGTCTGCTTTGCTGATCTTGTCGAGTTTGTCCAGAGCTACCAGAGGAAAGAGGCGTCGTAATCGGTCAGCTCCCACTTTCTCGACGAGTTTCGCCCGCATGAGATCACCGCGCCAACTGACAGATAGCTGGAAAGCCATAATTTTGGCCCAAACGAGCGAATCCGCGGGTCTCCATGGTTCGGGGGAAAAATTTAGCAGGACATACTCTATGGGCCACGCACCCCAATGGGTGCTTAAGAACGCATTAACGCCTGACGCATAGGCACTTAACAACTTGTTGGGCACATCGGAAAGCCTCTCCGCTTGACGTTCCGAGAGTCGATAGAGGCCAAGAGTTCGCAGGAACTTGTCTGAATCGAGTGTTTCCCGGCCGATTACCTCTGATAGGCGACCCGCGCCGATGCGTCTCATAAATTCCATTTGCCAAAGGCGATCCTGTGCATGCGCATAACCAAGGGCGAAAGCCGCGTCGTTTTTCGTTTCAGCAAAGATGTGTGGAACACCGTTTTCATCCCGGATAATCTCGACATCTGCCTCCAATCCTTCGACGATAGTAGTACCTGTCGTTTTTGGCAGCGACGTTTGCAGCCAAAGATATCCGGATAAGGTAGTAGCGATCAGCAGGCAGATAAAAATTAGCGTGCCGTTACGTAAAATGGATTTCATAACTGCAGAACTTACGAAGCATCGGGCTCGACCGAAAGGGCAAGAATTTTCGTGGGTCTTGCAGGACCGGCTCCTGACTCACTACAAACCATAAGTGCGTGACTGTTATTTCTTTTGGAGGGTTCCATGATCACTTACTTAAAAAAAGGCAAGAGTGATGCGGCTGTTGCCGAAGCGGATGCTAAGGTACAAGGAATCGTCGAAGAAATTTTAGCGGATATTGAAAAGCGGGGAGATATTGCCGTTCGTGAGCTATCGGAAAAGTTCGATGGTTATGCGCCAGAACGCTTTCAACTTAGTGATGATGCAATCCGCGCTGCAATGTCAAAAGTACCTCAGACTAATATCGAAGATATCGAATTTGCGCAGGCGCAAATCCGCTATTTTGCAGAGAAACAAAAAGAATGTCTGAAGGATCTTGAAGTCGAAACTATGCCGGGTGTGGTTCTTGGCCATCGGAACATTGCGGTAAATTCGGTCGGCTGTTATGTGCCAGGTGGAAAGTATCCGATGGTCGCCTCTGCCCATATGAGCGTGCTGACCGCCTCAGTCGCGGGTGTGAAGCGGATACTAGCTTCCGCACCGCCGCAGGAGGGCCAGCCTCATCCGGCGATCGTAGCTGCAATGCACATGGGTGGGGCAGATGAAATACTCGTGCTTGGCGGCGTGCAAGCAATAGGCGCAATGGCACTTGGAACAGAATCTATTGCTGCTGTCGATATGCTGGTGGGACCCGGTAATATGTTCGTTGCCGAGGCGAAGCGTCAGCTTTTCGGTCGAGTTGGGATCGATCTCTTTGCTGGACCAACAGAAACTCTGGTCATTGCCGACGATAGTGTCGATGGGGAACTTTGTGCTGTTGACCTATTAGGGCAGGCGGAACATGGGCCAACGTCGCCGGCGGCGCTACTCACCAATTCCCGCAAACTTGCTGAGGAAACGATGGCCGAGATTGAAGACCAGTTAAATGTCTTGCCGACAGCCGATATCGCACGCGAATCTTGGAAAGAATATGGCTCGGTGATTGTCTGCGAGACGGTCGACGAGATGCTCGAGGAAGCTGATCGTCTTGCCTATGAACACGTACAGGTAATGACTGAGGAACCAGATTACTTCGCCAAAAATATGACCAATTACGGCGCTCTTTTCCTCGGTCCTCGGACCAATGTGTCTTATGGTGACAAGACTATCGGCACAAACCACACGCTGCCTACGAAGCGGGCTGCGCGGTACACGGGCGGTCTATGGGTTGGTAAATTCATGAAGACCTGCACCTATCAGAAGGTGTTGACTGACGAGGCCTCTGTTAGGGTCGGTGAGTATTGCTCACGGCTATGCGCGCTGGAGGGCTTTGCAGGGCATGGTGAGCAAGCAAACATCCGCGTTAGGCGTTATGGCGGCCGCAACGTCGAGCCATACGGTGTAGTTGAGAAACGTTAATTGATGTCAAGGGACATACAAATTAAGCCAATCTCAGGAGCGTGTGGCGCTGAGATTTTTGGTGTTGATTTAGCGAAACCTCTCGGAAAAGAAGCTTTTGCGATTGTGCATCAAGCGTTATTGGATCATCTAGTCATCTTCTTTCGGGAGCAAAAGATTACGGCCGAACAACAAATTTCCTTCAGCCGCCGCTTCGGGGACCTGCGTATTAGCGACCAATATGAGGCGCTGGAAGGATATCCCGAAATTATTGAAGTCGTAAAAGAGCCGGACAGTACTGGTATTGTTGGCAATCTTTGGCATAGCGACGAGAGTTTTTTGCCGCGGCCGGCCCTGGGTTCGCTTCTTTACATGATCGAATGCCCTAATTTCGGCGGCGATACAATGTTCGCAAACCAATATCTTTCTTTCGAGGCACTTTCAGGTGGCATGAAAAAAATGTTGTCAAGACTACGCGCGGTATACTCGGATGCCAGCCTTGGCGATCGTAACAAAGGCCGGGCCCTCAAGATGAAGGCTGGCTACGAAAACCGAAAAATTTACGAATCTGTCCATCCTGTCGTGCGCACTCATCCCGAGACCGGACGGAAATCCCTTTTCGTACACAAGCCCTATACGGTCCGTTTTGAGCACATGACGGAAGAGGAGAGCGAGCCGCTACTCAGGTTCCTATACGACCATTCGGCTCGGCCTGAGTTTACTGCTCGGTTCCGGTGGCGGGAAGGATCGCTCGCTATTTGGGACAACCGTTGTCTGCTGCACTATGCCCTGAATGATTACTCGGGTGTTAGACGATACGCTCACCGAGTGACAATCGTGGGAGATGCGCCGAATTAGCGGGGGTGTCGGCGCATCCTAGATGAGATATAGCGCCAGTGTATTTATACCCAAGGAATAAGGGGGAAAAGATATGGCCAGCACGAGGATTGCCGTTCTGGATGACTACATGCGGATCGCCGGTGAGCTTGCAGATTGGGCTTCGTTGCCGGGGGAGACTGAGACGGTTTTCTTCTACGAGAAGCTTCCCGTAGGCACAGATGAGAGGGTCAAAATCCTTTCGGATTTCGACGTTCTGATTGTTACTCGCGAGCGCACTCCGCTACCGAAAGAGTTGCTGGAGAATTTGCCGAAGTTAAAATTCATAGCGTCCCCGGAAATGCACAATCGAGTGATTGATTTTGATTATTGCCGTGAGCGCGGCATCCTCGTGTGCGGAACTACGCCCCGCCCATCGCCGACATTCGAGTTGACTTGGGCTTTGATCTTGGCACTCGCCAAGAATGTTACGATCGATGATCGGGCGATGCGTGAGGGCAAATGGCAGACTGTCGTCGGTACCGAAATCCGCGGTAAGACGCTCGGCGTAATCGGGCTCGGCCGCATCGGTTCCGAAGTGGCTAAGGTAGGTAACGCATTTGGAATGGAAGTCATCGCCTGGAGCGAGAATATGACCCGCGAGCGGGCAGAGGAATGTGGTGCGGAGCTGGTTTCGAAGAACGATCTGTTCCGCCGTTCCGATTACGTCGTTGTAATGGTAATCCAGAGTGATCGGACCATCGGTCTTGTCGGTGTACATGAAATTAGTCTGATGAAACCAAGTGCCTATCTTATCAATCCTGCGCGTGGTCCGATCGTCGACGAGGAGGCACTCGTCGAAGCATTGAAGAATGGCAAAATCGCGGGGGCCGGGCTCGATGTCTATGACGTGGAACCCCTGCCACAGGATCATCCTCTGCGCGGTCTGCCAAATACGGTTTTGATGCCGCACGTCGCAGGATTTACGCGCGAACACTATGCACATTGGTACAACGGCATGATGGAGGATGTGCGCGCCTGGCTTAGTGGAGAGGTTATCAACGAAATTCACGGACGCGGTATCGTCGCGGCCCGGGTTTAGGGTCGCTGGAGGTGAGGCTCAGGTGGTGACGGACGAAGCCTATATTCTTTTTCTGAACTGATCTGACCTTTTGTCGCCTAGCATCTTAGCGACCGATGCTGCCTCTCAAATATAGTGTCTTTATCTGGAAGCGCGACGGGTCTGGCGTGCTGAATGCGCGGTGAGTGTCCAGATTAGCTACTCATCGTTGCAATCGCTCACCCTAAACCGTCATTATAGTTCAAGACTCTACTGGCGATTGCCGTGCTGCTGGCTATCATGACGCGATCATAAAATTTTTGTGAGCGGAGGGACACCATGCCGGATACGGGACGTAATGTAAGCAAGAAAGCGGACCGTTATAGACTGCCTGATTCTGATTATGTTGGCGAAGGATGGACACCGGTACAGCCGGGCACGGACCCTGTGCTTTATGGACATGTGGATTTCTTTCCTAAGGGTAAGTTCGAAATCCGTTCCTATCAGACCTTTAAACTGACTTATACAGTCGGCCGTTTCGGTCTCGATGACACTGGTGCCATCCGCGTTGTTTTTCGCGCCATGGGAGATACCGGCACCATGCAAACGAGCGATCCAACAGGAGACAATTATGTCTCGGCAACTGCCAGCAACGGGGCTACGCTTTCGGTCGATTATGCTCGTCGCGGCAAGAGTGCCCGCCCTCGTTGGAAATCGCTTACCGTTAACGTCTCCGGCGGTTATATGAAGGAAGGCGATACCATAACTATCACATTCGGCGACACATCACAGGGCTCAAACGGGCTTAAGTTGCAGACCATGGTGGAAAATGATTTCGAGTTTAAGGTGTTGGCCGATGTCTGCGCCGTCGGTCATTTCGTGCCGATTCCGAATACACCGACCATCGATATTATACCGGGTCCGCCAACTGTTTGGCGTGCCGTTCTTTCCAGCCTACGGCGCCCGGGTGAGCGCTTTCAGTTTGGACTGAAAGCCGAAGACGGTTGGGGCAACCCTACCGAGCAAGCGGAGGGTAACTTTATTTTTGAGACAACGCTCCCGGTTCGTAATCTACCAAAGACGTTCCACTATCCCTTGGGCGAGAGAGCAATTTCCTTCGAAGACCTCGTCTGTGATCAGACTGGAGAGCTGCGTATCATCGTGCGCGATCAGGTGAATGCTACCCTTGTAGCAGAATCCCACCCAATGCAGATTCGCGATAGTCAATACGGCGCCTATTGGGGCGATTTACACGGTCAGTCCGGCGAATCCATCGGTATCGGTACTTCGCACAGTTATTTTGAGTTTGCTCGCAATAAGGCGTTCCTAGATCTCACCAGCCATCAGGCTAATGACTTCCAAGTAAACAATAAGTTTTGGGCTTATCTGAACGAATTGGCTGCAGAGTTTCTTGATGAGGGGCGCTTCGTTACCTTCCCCGGCTACGAGTGGTCGGGCAACACCGCGGTCGGCGGCGACCGCAATGTTTATTTTCGGAAGGAAGGGCGGCAAATCCACCGCTCATCGCACGCCCTGCTGCCTGAGCGTGATGACATTGACACGGATGCGCCCAACGCCAACCTGCTATTCGAGGCGCTAAAGGATGAGGACTGCGTGATCTACGCACATGTCGGCGGGCGTTACGCCGATATCTCCTATGCGCATGACCCGAAGCTCGAGCGCTCGATGGAAATCCATTCCGCCTGGGGTACATTCGAATGGCTCCTGACGGATGGATTTCCTTTAGGTCACAGGAGCGGGGTTGTCTGCAACAGCGATGGTCATAAGGGCCGTCCGGGTGCAAGCTATCCGGGCGCCTCGATGTTTGGCGCCTATGGTGGCCTTACTTGCTTTTACGCAGAGGAGTTGACCCGCGACGGCATCTTTGACTGTCTGCGTAAGCGACATCACTATGGCACGACAGGGACGCGACTACATCTCGATGTGCGCGCGGCGCTGCCTAAAGGTGGCGAACTCTTCGATGAGGACCCGAAGGCATTCCATGATACAGGGTCGCGGACCGTCAACGAGGTCATGATGGGGGATATTGTGCGCGTCGTGGGCGATAAGGTGACGCTCCGGGTGGAGGCTTCGGCGCAGAACCCTATCGAACGCATCGAGGTACGCAATGGCATAGAGGTGCTGGAGACTGTACGCGGCTTTTCAGTCGAGGAACTTGGCGAGCGGATTCGTGTCGTCTGGAGTGGGGCTGAGTATCGCGGCCGTGGGCGTGAGACCAACTGGAAAGGGCGAGCTAGTTTCGGTGACGCGTCGATCCGCAGTATGGCGAAGATCAACGCTTGGAACCATGAGCGGAAGCTAGAACGACACGGCCGTGACACTGTCGTGTTCGATGCCATTACCACTGGAAACTTCGGTGGTTTCGACGCGTGGCTCGAAGGGCAAGGCAATGATCTTCACATTACGACCAATCACGGGGAAATGCGGGTGCCTCTCTCTGAAGTTGGTATTGAGGACGTGACGATGGATGCTGGCGGTCTCGAACGAAAAATTCGTGTTTTCCGTCTGCCCGAGGCGAATCCGCACCGAACCATCGCAACGGAGATCGATGTGCAACTGAAGGCTGAGGGTGACAACCCACTCTGGGTATGTGTCACCACTGAGGATGGTTTCCAGGCCTGGAGCAGCCCAATTTACGCATTTCTATAGAGGCAGTGCGAAGTATTTACGGTTCGGATTTGCGAGTGTTGCACTTGCGCCAGGTGTAATAACTATCGGACGGGCGGGTGATTTTTTCTGCCTCTTTAGGTTTAGTGGTGTTCGTCACGATTGCGGTGTTTGTTTGGGATGGCATGCACAATTGCAACAGCTTTGCTTATTCTCGCATCAGTCGACCATGCGCAAAATATAAAATAAGGTGGTGCTCTTTTGCGGCCGCAAGGTCGGGTGTCGCCTGCTCTCAATCGTTAGGTTTTTGCGATGACAATTAAGGTAACGCTATCTGGGGCTATGGGTCGTATGGGGCGTCGGGTGGGGTCGGCGCTCGATGCCATGGATGGGGTGAATTTCGTCTGGGGTCTGGTACGCGGATCTAATCTTTCGATGAAAGGCTTGGCTCCCTTGACGAACGACGCGGTGGTCGCGATTCGTGGCTGCGACGTACTGATGGATTTCACCGAAATAGACCATACATTGAAATTAGCCCGGATGTGTGCGGAGATGAAACGGTCGATCTTCGTCGGCACGACAATGCGAAAGGCAAAGGACTTAGAGGCGTTGCGGGAAATTTCCGCTGATATCCCTGTCCTCTATGCGCCCAACGTCACGCGGGGAGCGGCGACACTGTTTGGCGTCTTGGAAGAGTTGGCGCATCGCCTTGGGCCCGCTTACGACGCGAAGGTGCTCGGTCACCATCACCGCGATAAAAAAGAGATGCCGAGCGGCACGTCAAGCGAGATAGCTAAACGCATCCGAGAAGGCCGGGGTGACGAAAAATTGCCAGAAATCGTAACGGTCCTTGCAGGTAGCACCTATGGCACGCATGAGGTGCTCTTTGCTGGAAATAATGACGAGATCCGCATTAGTCACACTGTGACCCGCCCCGATATAGATGTGCGCGTGCTGCGCGCAGGTCTTGACTGGCTCATGGCGAAGCCGACCGGGTTTTCCAGCATTTCTGAGGTGTTGGCTGGATGAAATATTTAGCAGCTAAGGAAAGTGAGCCTCATGACCGAAATAACACATAAGCCGCGTTTTCCAGTGCCGCCGGGCGCCTGTGATTGCCACTATCATATCTTCGGGCCAGCCGCGATATATCCACCGAAGCCGGGTATACGCCATCTGATGCCGGATGCGCTGGCAATCGATCACGCTGCGATGCGCGCCCGGGTCGGGCTTGAGCGTATGGTTTTGATACAAGTAGGTGGCTACTACCCAGATAATCAGCCGATGATTGGCGTGCTGGCGATGGAGGGAGAGAAGGCGCGTGGTGTCGCTGCCTACGATCCCAACGTCACATCGGAAGGGTTAGCCACGCTTAACGCGGCGGGCGCACGCGGCATGCGGGTAAGTCCTGGCCGAGATCTGAGCAACGAGCGGATGGAAGAGGTATGGGGCATTATTTTGCGTCTGGCCGCTTTGTTCGAACCGGTCGGCTGGCACATCCAGTTCCTTCTCTCAGGTCATATGCGAGACGCACTATTGCCGCGTCTCGCTGACTTGCCGGTGCCGGTCGTGATCGATCATCTCGGCCTATTCCGACCAGAGCGCATCAACGGTCATAAGGGTTTCGAAGCTCTTCTGCGCCTGTTGGAGAGCAATAATGCCTGGCTTAAAGTTTCAGGCGCTGACCGTGTGTGCCGCGGCAGCCGTTACGAGGATGCGATCCCTTTAATGCAGCAATACATCGGTATCGCGCCCGAGCGTCTCATTTGGGGTACTGACTGGCCTCATACTGCTGAACGTCCGCCGCTCGCCGAGAGTGAGGGTCCGATCACAGTACCATATAGTAAGGTTGACGAGCGCCAATGTCTCGCCGTTTTGGCGGAAGCTTGTCCCGATGCTGAGACCTTCAAGGCGATCCTCTCCGACAATCCAGCACGGCTTTACGGGTTTTAGGGAGTTAAAGAAGGCAAAGGAGCCCCGCATACTTGTCCGCAATAGTATTCTTGGCGGCGCAGAATGCGAAGAGTTTATCGATTTTAGTAAGTTGAACGGGCCGGTTGAAGTAAATATCAGCTCGATATTTGTGTTTGAGTAGGAAGATGGGTAATTGATTAGTTTAGAATTTGTATTTTTTGTGTAGACGGGGAGCGAGGGACACTGTCGAGGGGGACAGGACGCGGATGTATTTTGACACAAGGCTTTGGGGCTATACGAAAGGGGTGCGGGGACGCATCTTTGGGGCGGTAGCAATTGGCATTCTGGCGGTGCTGTTTGGCATCGCTCGTCTGGCGCTGCTCGGCTGGCTGATCGCGCGCATCTTCCAGGGGGCTTCCCTCGAGGAAATGCTGTGGCCCTTCGCTGGTGTCGCCGTCGTCATGATCGTGCGCGGTTGGCTCGAATATCTGCGTACTATGATGGCGCACGATACTGCGGCCATGGTGCAGGTGCACCTCCGGACTGTGATTTTCGATAAGGTCACGGAACTAGGCCCTGCGCATTTTGGGTTGGAACGTACGGGTGACGCCATCCTTGCAATGATCGAAGGGGTGGAGCAGCTGGAGATTTATTTTGGGCAATACCTACCGCAGCTCATCGTCTCCGCGCTCACGCCGGTGCTTATCTTTGGGGTAGTGGCCTTTCTTGACCTGCCAGTGGCGTTGGTCATGCTGGCGGCCGCAATTGTGACCCTGGTCGCGCCACAGATATTCCACAGCTGGGACAAGCATAACAGTCTCGGTCGGTCGCGTGCGTATAAGGCCTTCGCGGCGGAGTTTCTCGATTCTGTGCAGGGGCTGGCGACACTCAAAGCTTTCGGGCAAAGCGGTCCTCGGGCCAAAATCCTGAAAGAAAAAGCAAAGCACCTGTTCCGCTCCACGATGTGGGTACTGGCAACGAATTCATTGGCGCGTGGCATTACCGATACGGGTATCGCCATCGGCGCGGCGGCGACGCTGGCGCTCGGTGCCTTTCGCGTCGCTGACGACAGGATGGAACTCACGGCGTTAGTGATGATCCTGATGCTTGGCGTCGAAGTTTTCCGTCCGCTTCGTGACATGCGTTCCCTTATGCACAACGGCATGGTGGCTCAGGCCTCCGCGCTGACCATCTTCCACCTCTTAGACGCCCGACCCATCGTCGTCGAGAGAGACGCCGCGGCGACGCCGTCAGAGATCGAGCCGACCGTGGCCTTTGAGGGTGTAAGCTTCGCTTATCCCGGCGTTAAGCGGTTAGCGCATAAAAAACTGGATTTTTTCGTGAAGGCAGGAGAGCGAATCGGATTTGTTGGACCGAGTGGCGTTGGAAAGTCCTCTATAGTGCGTCTGTTACTTCGATTTTACGATCCAGATAATGGAACGGTTCGGATTGGTGGGCACGACCTTCGAGAACTATCATTTGAGGCGATCAGGAGCCAGATTGCGGTCGTCAATCAGGATACCTACCTCTTTCACGGCACTGTTGCGGATAATCTCCGTGTCGGCAAGCCGGAGGCGACGGATACCGAGCTAGAGGCCGCCTGCCGGGCCGCGAATGCGCATGAGTTCATTGAGAAACTTCCGCAGCTTTACGGCACAGTTATCGGTGAACGGGGCATTCGCTTGTCAGGTGGCCAGCGCCAGCGTATTGCCATTGCCCGAGCAATACTGTGTGATGCACCTATCCTGGTACTAGACGAGGCCCTTTCGGCGGTAGACGCTGAAAACGAGGCAATAATTCAGGATGCCCTAGATCGTTTGATGGAGGGCCGGACCACGCTGGTTTTCGCTCATCGCCTCTCAAGCGTAATCGATGCGGACCGAATTTTAGTACTCGAAGAAGGACGAATCGCTGAGTCCGGTAACCATTCCGAGCTAATGGCGACGGGTGGCGTTTATCACCAGTTGATGGCTGCGCAGGCTGAGGAGGCCGCCGAAGCCGCGATCTCTGTCGGGGATGACGGTCTGCTGGATACGGGCCGTGCCGAGGGTGCGACCTATAGCGAAGAGGCGCAGTTCGCACCTACTGATGCCATTGTCAAGGCGGAAGGTCTCGGCTGGGCTGGCGCGGTGCGAGAACTCATGAAGCACATCGTACCGTACAAGGGGAAGCTGGCGCTTACTTTCGGTTTCGGAGTGACCCGGGTCGTCGCCTTTATTGGCATTGGCGCGGTGAGCGCGCTTGCGGTCCGAGCCGTTAAGTCCGGTGAGCCCTTCATCGATTTGCTGATATTGCTTGCGGTACTCGCTCCTGTCGCCGGAATTTTTCATTGGTTTGAGTCTTGGATCGCACACGACATGGCGTTTCGTCTCCTCGCAGAAATGCGGATCTCGCTTTTTGAAAAGCTAGATCGCCTTGCCCCGGCCTATATGGTGCGGCGGCGCACTGGTGACATGGTGGCGATGGCGACCCACGATGTTGAGATGGTGGAGTATTTTTTTGCCCACACCGTGGCACCCGCATTTGTCGCTGTCTTGATACCGAGCATCGTTATTGGCGTCTTGATCTTCTTCGGCTGGGAATTAGCGGCGGCCCTTGCACCGTTCCTGGTGCTGGTGGCATTGACGCCATTCTTCACGCGCAAGCGTATTGACGAACTTGGTTCACGCGCACGCGAGGCGCTTGGTGAGCTTAATGCTCACGCGGTAGATACGATTCAGGGCCTGGGCGAAATAGTCGCCTTCCAGCGCACGCCGGAACGGCGGGCTGAACTGGTTGCACGGACAGAAAATCACCACATTGTGCGTCTGCCGTTCTTCCGCGACTTGACCTTTCAGACTTCTTTGTTGGAAGTGGCGACCGGGCTTGGCGGCCTCGCCGTCGTCGTCGCGGGAGCGGCACTGGTCGATGCAGGTAGGCTGGAGAGCGGTATCTTGCCGCTAATGACACTGCTTGCGATGTCCGCGTTCCTGCCAATCTCGGAGATTTCGAACGTTGGGCGCCAATTGGCGGATACGCTTGGCTCGACCCGGAGACTCTATGCGGTCGACAACGAGCCGGTGCCGGTGGCCGATGGGTTCGGCGTTGCAGAGGGGGAGGCCAGCGGCGGTCTTTCGATCGAACTCAATGCGGTTGACTTCCAGTACGAGGCCGGGAACCGGTATGCGCTTCGCGGTGCGGCGTTTGAGGCGCCGGCTGGCAAGACGGTTGCACTGGTTGGCCCGTCTGGCGCAGGGAAAACCACCATCGCGCATCTTTTGATGCGCTTTTGGGATCCGGAATTGGGATTGATACGACTTGGGGGGAAGGACCTTCGCGATTACGCGCTTGACGAATTGCGCCGACGCATCGCCTTAGTCGCCCAGGATACCTACCTCTTCAATGATACACTCCGGACCAATATCCTGATCGCTAATCCGGACGCGGGTGAAGGGGCTCTAAGGGCGGCAATCGATCGGGCGTCACTTGGCGAATTTTTGGCCGGTTTGCCGGACGGTTTAGAGACTAAGGTCGGCGAGAGAGGAATGCGCTTGTCCGGCGGGCAGCGTCAGCGCGTAGCGATCGCGCGGGCTTTTCTTAAGGACGCGCCAGTACTGATCTTAGACGAGGCAACCTCACATCTGGACGCTGTTAACGAACATGCCGTGCGGCAAGCGCTGGAGGAACTGATGGCCGACCGGACTACAATCGTCATTGCCCATCGGCTCTCCACTGTCCGCAACGCTGATCTCATAGTGGCGCTTAACGAAGGTAGGGTAATCGAGACTGGTACCCATGATGTGTTGCTCGCTAAGGGCGGTTTATATGCGCAACTCGTTGCGCACCAACTCTCCGGTGCGGCTGGCCGCAACGCCGCGGAGTAGGCGCCATGATCTGATCGTTGACTTCCCCTGTGGTCCAGTCGCAAGGTTCTCAACGATCAGGAAAAGGCCAATTAGCGAATCACAGCGTTCTTGCTTTCTGCGATAAGGTCGCGATTTATGCGGTTGTTGCCTCATTCCGTTTGGAGTTTCACCCATGTCGATGAAACAAAAATCCGTTCTCTGCCTTGCTCCGGGGGGGCTCCATCGAATGGCCTATACGGAGTGGGGAGCGCCGAGTGCGCCAAGGACCTTGATTTGTGTGCATGGACTGACGCGCAATGGGCGTGACTTTGATAGTGTTGCTTTGGCGCTGGAAGACGGATATCGCGTCATCTGTCCTGATATAGTTGGGCGCGGGCGCAGCGATTGGCTGTCGGATGAAATGCATTATCAGAATTCGATTTATCTTGCCGATCTCGTGACCCTTGTTGCACGAGTTGGCGTGACGGAAGTGGATTGGCTTGGTACCTCCATGGGAGGAATTCTCGGCATGATGATGGCGTCGATGCCGGGCAGCCCTATCAAACGTTTGATAGTAAACGATGTAGGCCCTTTCTTGTCGAAGGCGGCGCTGGAGAGGATCGCGGGCTATACCGGTAATGCGCCTGAATTTGCTGATATTGGTGGACTCGAAGCCTATCTGCGCGTCGTCCACGCACCCTTTGGTAATCTCACGGACCAGCAGTGGCGTCATATGGCGGAGACGAGCGCCCGCCCACTCAACGACGGTAAGGTCGGGCTAGCATACGACCCGGGCATCGGTGAAAACTTCCGCACGGGGCCGCTTGATGACGCTGATATGTGGCGGTTATGGGACGCCATTCGTTGCCCGACGCTGGTGATCCGTGGAGAGAGCTCGGACTTGCTGCTCAAGGATCAAGCCGAAGAGATGACCCGCCGCGGCCCGAAAGCGGAGCTCACTGAGATCGCTGGTTGTGGTCATGCCCCGGCGCTAATGGCGCCGGATCAAATCGCGCTGATAAGAGATTGGTTGGCCGCCTGACCTTATTTCCTGGCAATGTGAGGGGGAATTTGTCTTAAGGTTCAGTCAAAATCCCTTCCCCAAAGCAAGAGAAAAGTAGGGTGTGTAAAATGGGCAATGGGACCGCAGGGATTGCCGTAAAGGTTGACTTCCCAGTTTTTAAGGAACGAGCACCCTGGATTGGCGGAGATTTTCAGACTTTGAGAAACTTCTTTTTAGGACGGATCGGACCTGGTCTTGGCGCTGTCGGACGGCGGAGGACTTGCGTCCCGACTGACGCCGGGAGAGTCAGGCCGGCCACTCGCTGTGCTGATACACGGTCTTACTGGTTGTGAAACTGCTACCAACATGTTCGTGGCGGCTCGTCATCTGAATGGGTTGGGGTTTCCCGTCCTCCGGATCAATCTCAGAGGCTCCGATCCCTCCGCCGCTACAACGGAAGAGCATTATCATGCGGGTCGGTCGGAGGATTTGCGAGACGCTCTTTCGGCGCTCGCGCCCGAAGTAACGGCGCAAGGCCTTCTCCTGATGGGGTTTTCTCTAGGTGGCAACATGATTTTGAAGTTTCTCGCCGAAGCCAAGCGCGACTTACCCGTTCGCGCCGCTGTTACCGTTTCGACGCCGATCGATCTTGCCGAATCCGTGAGGAAATTAATGCGCCGACGCAATGCTGTCTACCAAGGTTGGCTTTTGAAACGGATAAAGGCGCAATGGGCGATGACGCCGCTCGAAGATGCGCAAGCTCAAGCGCTCAAGGAAGCGCGCAGTATCCACGCATTTGATGATAGTGTGGTGGCGCGGTTTAATGGATTCGAGGGTGCATGCGATTATTACGCGCGCAACGGCGCCTTGGAATTTCTTTTGGACATTCCCGTGCCAACCCTGCTTATTCACGCTCGGAACGATCCATGGATCGGCTACGAGCCGTACGACAATTTTGACTGGCGGGCTAACCCGAATCTCGGTCTCTTGATGCCGAACGGTGGAGGCCATGTCGGGTTTCATGGATCCGATGATCTGACGCCATGGCATTGCCTGTGTGCTGGAAGGTTTTTTGAAAGGGTAGTTGGGGAGCGGTGACTGCCGTACTGAAAAAGGTACTGGAATTAGGCATTTAATCGATCCCGAGCTATCATCGATATGGGTCATATTTTTGTGTAAGATCCCTTCGGGCGTAGCATATGTAATAGCGCCAAGGGCGACGATCGAGCCCAGAAATCCCCCAAGTTCTTTCGGGCTGCTGGCAAAAGACCGGTTGTTGAACATTGTGGCAGTTCTGGCCGAAGAAGGCAGTCATATCGAATGTCACGCTTCGGACACACAGACACATCTGCTGCATCATTTTGTTTTTCAAGATGATTGAATGAGCTTTTAGGTCGGATGCGCACCGATAACCGACGGTCGGCGGCGCCTACTACCCGGCTGTTAGTTTCTTTGCCGCTTCTAGTGCAAAATAAGTTAGTACGCCGTCAGCGCCGGCGCGTTTAAACCCGAGAAGTGATTCGAGTATAACTTTCTCGTCGAGCCAGCCACGCTCGATCGCGCCCTTAATCATCGCGTATTCACCGGAGACTTGGTAAACGAAGGTAGGCATACCGAACGTGTCCTTTGCGCGCCGCACGATGTCAAGATAGGGCATGCCGGGCTTCACCATCACCATGTCGGCACCTTCCTCAATGTCGAGCGCGATCTCGCGCAGCGCTTCGTCGGAATTGGCAGGATCCATCTGGTAGGTCCGTTTGTCGCCGATTAGTGCCGCCTTGGTGCCGATGGCGTCGCGGAACGGTCCGTAGAAGCCGGAGGCGTATTTGGCCGAGTAGGCCATGATGCGAACATCCTGAAAGCCACTCGCATCAAGTACCTGACGTATAGCGACGACCCGTCCGTCCATCATGTCTGAGGGTGAAATAGTATCACAGCCGGCTTCGGCCTGGTTGAGCGCTTGCTTGGTGAGAATTTCCAACGTCTGGTCATTGAGAATAACTTCACCCTGCATCACACCGTCGTGACCGTGGCTAGTATAAGGATCGAGCGCTACGTCGCAGATCACCATCATATCGGGGGTTTGCGCTTTAATATTGCGGATCGCGGTGCAGACGAGGTTCTCTGGATTGAGCGCTTCCCGGCCGTCTGGTGTCTTCTTGTTCGGTTCGGTGAACGGAAAGAGGGCGATCGCTGGAATGCCAAGGTCAAAGGCCTTATTCGCGGCCTCAGCAATCATGTCGGTTGAATAGCGAACCACGCCGGGCATGGAATCGACGGGAATCTGGAGATTCTCACCGTCGATGACGAAGGCGGTCCAAATCAAATCGTCCACTGACAGCTTGTTTTCAGCGATGAGACGCCGCACGCCATCATTATTCCGGTTTCGGCGCATGCGCACCGTTGGAAAACGACCGGGCGTCTCGTTGCCAGCGAAGGCGTCCAGGGACGTCTTTTCACGCCCGAAAGGCGGTGTCACGATCTTTGGATCGGACATGTTTAGCTCCTAATGCCACTATCAATAACTTACGCGGGGGGCTGATACCGTTCAATGCGGCCGGATGGCGCACCGGCGAGGACATATTTTTCGCCAATTACCCAGTGTTCCTATGAACCACAAGCACTGCTAAGTCCCCCATTAGCTTTTAGCTTACCCAACCGGCAGTATTAGCTAACTGAAACATGAGCAGATTGTCTTGAAAGGACGTGCTTTAGAGATTGAAGAGCCACAATATAGCAAGATTAACTTAAGCTAGGACCGCTATTCGATCACGTTTCATAACACCAAGAAAAACCTGACGAAATCTAAGGTGTAGTGTATTAAAAAGTTCACAGAGGAATGCGATGTAGACCCGGGACGCAATTTTCTCCTTTAGGTGGGCTTATAGCCTCATTTGACACGCCCCCAACCCCGCATAATATCCGGCTGAGAAGGGGTGAATTGCGATGGATTTCGAGCTCAACGAAGAACAACGTGCTTTCCGGGATTCGGCGCGGACGTTCTCCAAGGAAGTTTTCGCGCCAAATGCGGCGGAATGGGACGCCAAATCGGTTTTCCCAGTTGAAGCGTTGCGGCAGGCGGCTGCGCTAGGGTTTGCTGGTATTTATTGCCGCGAGGTCCACGGTGGTTCTGATTTAAAGCGTCAGGATGCGACGGTTATTTTTGAGGAACTATCGGCCGGATGTACTTCGACTTCTGCGTATATATCTATACATAACATGGCGAGCTGGATGATTGACTGCTTCGGCGACGACGAGCAGCGCGCCCGTTTCTTGCCAAACTTGATGACCATGGAGCATTTCGCGAGCTATTGCCTGACGGAGCCGGGTTCCGGCTCAGATGCTGCTGCACTAAAGACGTCGGCTAAACGCGAGGGCGACCATTACATAATAAACGGATCGAAGTCATTTATCTCAGGCGGCTCGACTAGCGACGTTTACGTCACCATGGTGCGGACCGGCGACGACAGTTCAAAGGGCATTTCCTGCATTGCCATCGAGAAAAACTCGCCCGGCCTCTCTTTCGGCAAGCGAGAGCATAAAATGGGCTGGAATAGCCAACCGACCACAGCGGTGATCTTCGAGGATTGCCGAGTGCCCGTCGCTAACCGCTTGGGCGATGAAGGCGACGGCTTCAAGATTGCAATGATGGGGCTTGATGGCGGGCGTATCAACATTGCGTCCTGTTCTATCGGCGCGGCGCGGCAGTGTCTCGAGCTCGCGCGCGATTACATGCAAGAGCGCAAGCAGTTTGGCCAGCGCCTCGCAGATTTTCAGGTGCTGCAGTTTAAGCTCGCCGACATGGCGACTGAGCTGGAAGCGGCCCGGCTTATGGTGTGGCGGGCAGCCGCGAGCCTAGACGCTGGAAATCCTGATGCGACAATGTTTGCTTCCATGGCTAAGCGTTTTGCGACCGACGTTGGATTCCAGATCTGCAATGACGCCCTGCAACTCCATGGTGGCTACGGCTACATTAAGGAATATCCGATCGAGCGTTATCTCCGTGACGTCCGGGTCCATCAAATTTTGGAAGGTACCAACGAGATCATGCGGCTAATCATTTCCAGGAAATTGCTGAATTCATGAACGAAAATGGGGAAATTTTGTTTGACCTGTGCGACGGTGTCGCCGAGGTCACCCTAAATCGGCCGGGCGCACTGAACGCGCTGACGCTCGGCATGGTTCGACAATTTGATCTGCTACTAAAGGACTGGACAGCCGATGACAAGGTGCGGGCCGTAGTCGTACGAGGGGCAGGTGAAAAAGCTTTCTGCGCCGGTGGGGATGTGCAGAAACTCTACAATGGCGGGCCTCGCAGCCCGATTACGCAAGACTTCTTTCGTGAAGAGTATCGCCTCAATCGGCGGATCCACTTTTTCCCGAAGCCGTATGTCGCAATCATGGATGGGATAACCATGGGTGGCGGTGTTGGACTGTCAGTGCATGCGGGAACACGCATCGCAGCCGACAACACCATGTTAGCCATGCCTGAGACGGGGATCGGACTTTTTCCCGACGTCGGGGGAAGCTGGTTTCTGCCGCGGCTGCCTGGCGAGATCGGCATGTATCTGGCGATGACGGGCGCACGCCTGACAGCGGCCGATTGCGTCTATGTGAAGATCTGCGATGCATTTGTTCCAAGTGACCGCCATGATGATCTGATCGCAGCGTTGCGTGACGGTATGGATATCAGCACCGATCTGAGGGAGTTTGCCTGCGATCCAGGACCTTCGCCCCTTGTTGCCGTCCGAGAGACAATCGATCGTTGCTTCGCCGGTGATTCGGTTGAGGCTATCGAAACGGCGCTGACGGTTGAGGGAAGTGAATGGGCGCTTGAACAGCTCTCAATCATGGCTGGCAAGTCGCCAACCAGCCAGAAGATATCCTTCCGTCAGTTGCGCAAAGGTGCCAACCTCGAATTCGACGCCTGCATGGTTATGGAATACCGTATGTCGCAACGAATTATGGAGGGCGGTGACTTTTTCGAAGGGGTGCGGGCCGTCGTAGTCGAAAAAGACATGTCACCGAAGTGGACACCGGCCACGTTAGCGGATTTGTCCGAAGAAGATGTGGATCGATATTTTTGTCCATTGGTTGAATCTGATCTGACCTTTTTGGACTGAACCCGGTTATCTACCTCTTTGCTTGGGCACGATAGGGCTTCTAGTATAGGGCAAAGAAATTTTGCCACACCCACGTCACGGGCCATGAAGGAGAAATGAAATGGCAAAAATCGGTTTCATCGGGGTCGGGAATATGGGCGGCCCGATGGCGCAAAATTTGATCGAGGCTGGCCACGACCTAAAGGCCTTTGACATCGTTGGCCAGACCTTGAGCCGAGTAGTGAACGCGGGAGCCGCGCAAGCGTCGAGTCCAGCAGATGCAGCAAGTGGGGTCGATGCCGTGGTCACCATGTTGCCTGCCGGTCAGCATGTTAGCGAAGTCTATACGAAAAGTGGTGAAGTTCTCGCGAACGCCGATGAGGGAACTCTGGTGATCGATTCCTCGACCATCGATGTAGCCACCTCACGAGCCATGCACGAGGCCGCTAAGGAGGCCGGTTATGACATGCTCGATGCGCCGGTTTCTGGCGGTGTTGCGGGTGCCGAATCCGGAACACTGACATTCATGTGCGGTGGCTCAACCGAAGCCTTTGAGCGGGCAAAACCCATTCTTGAGGCTATGGGCAAGAACATTTTCCTCGCCGGTGGACCGGGTGCAGGTCAGGCAGCGAAGGCCTGCAACAATATGCTGCTCGCAATTAACATGATCGGGATCAGCGAGGCTTTCAATCTCGCGGATGCGCTGGGACTCGAGCGGAAAACGCTATTTGAGATCGTGGGTACAGCGTCGGGCGGTAGTTGGGCTTTGTCTAATTACTGTCCAGTGCCGGAACTAGTGCCGACAACGCCAGCAAATAACAATTTCAATCCCGGGTTCACCGGCGCGATGATGTTGAAAGACTTGAAGCTTAGTCAAGACGCCGCACAGAGTTTGGATGTGTCTTCACCGCTCGGTGCCATTGCGACCATGTTGTTTAGCATGTACTGCAACGAAGGACATGATGCGGATGACTTTTCCGGCATAATCCGCATGCTACGTGGCAATATGGTTGGATAGCCAAGTTCGCACGACTGGGATATATGTTTTAGGATCGACGAATACCACGCATTATCCCAATAATTGAATGTTATCACCGACGGTTTCAGGAAATGGGTCCGAAGTTTTCGACGTGGAAAAGGCTAGCGACGTCAATTCGCAGCAAAACGTCGTCGTCTATCACGTCGGTGAGGAAAGATTGTACCAATCGCGGTTACTCCCACGACTAAGACCTTTCCTAAAATACTCTCATGATGGTTGAGGGGGCGCATCTTAATCGTTAGCGGATTTCCCAATTACAAGCGTTCCAAACAAATTCGCCTGTCTAATAACAGTGTGGTTTGCTCGAGCCGCTAAAGGGCGTGTTTGAGCGTAACCCTATGATAATTGGTTCTGGTTCCGTCTCAAACGACGCGACTGATATTAGCTTCTCTCTCCTCGAATAGCTCTTGTGCGGTAACCAAAGCTTTGGAAGTGGGCCACGATGTTCCGGGAGTGAGGTCTTTTAGTCATCGGTTCGTCTGAACTGGGAAAGGCGTGGTAAAGTCAGTGTGCTTGCGAGTGCAATCGTGATCAAAGCGAGCGCTGTCACTTCCTGCCACCCAACATATTCGCCTAACACGATCATGCCAGACACAATTCCGACCATCGGCGTCGGTAACAGGCTGAGCGTCGCAATGGGTGCTGGTATCAGGTCGAGCAGTCTTAGCCACAGCACGAAACCTATCATGTTGCCAATTAACACCGTGTAGGTGACGGCGCCCATACCGTAGAGCGTGAAATTTACATAGGGATCCGTATCAAAGATCTGAGCTAGAATAAGCAACGGCAAACCACCGAGTAACATTTGCCACCCGGCAAGGACTATCAATGGCGTGCGCCATGTCCTTTTTTGTAGGTTGGCGCCGGTGGCGAAGCATGCTGCTGCGGCGAGCATGGCAAGCACGCCGAACAGGTTTTCACCAAAAGTTACGAAATCGCGTGCAGAGAGGGTTGCAACGGCTCCCATGCCGCAAGCGAGGCCGAATATGCGGCGGGGTGATAGATGGTCGCGGCCGATTGTTAGGGCGATCAGAAACGCAAAAAGCGGATGGGTATAGGCGAGGATCGTTGCGCGGCCCGCGCTTAGCATGTTGAGGCCGAGACCCGAAAAGTAGAACCATCCGGTTACGTTGAAGAGAGCACATAAGAAGGCTATGCCTATTTCTTCGCGGAAGAGAACCAGCCGGTGCCTCATTAACGCAGCGATTGCTAGAACACCAATTCCACTAAATATTGCGGTCACCCAACGAAAGGTGAGGACTGGTAGTTCGATGACCCCGTATTTCATAATCGGCCAGCCCGATCCGAAGGCGAGAGTGATTAGAACAAGCAATAGTATGGCTTTCGACGGAATGCTTGAATTTTGTAGTTTAATACTCACGTACGCCAGGCTCCCGATAGCGCGCGCAATATAGTGGAGGAATGCCCGACGGCAATATTTCCCGCACTTTCGCTAAACCTTGTCATTCGTGATGCCCGGCATCTTAAAGACGATATGGTAACTTCTTGCAGCTACCAAAGTTTTTAAAGAAATTATTGTCGCCGGTTAACTTCTTGAAACTTTGATAGAACGGATTCACCCCTTGGCATGGCGTCTCGAGGATTCAGCAATTTTCTCCCCGCGGTACCTGTGTGGATTACTAATTATCTGTTGATAATGTAACACCGCCATCGTTTCCTTCGCCTTTATGGAGGTGTATTTTGGATGAGGGCAACGTCTAGCTTGAAATACGCTCTAGCGTGCCAAGGTGTCATGCGATAGCGGAGTTGCTCAGGTACGCTGAAACAAACGGATGTGGAAATGAATTTTGGAGCAATTGGTAACCTCACACATCGTTTGATGCTCGCGCGGACGCTTCCGCCGCGCTTGGTTCTGGCAAAGATTGCTAAACGTTTGCCTTGGACAGATCGCAAAACGGTGCGGGTCGCGGAAATTGTGAATTCACCGAGAGACTTGCAACCGGATCGCCTGATTAGATACTTCCTTGACCAGGAGGCACTTTTGCGTGAGCGGAATGGACGCGACCCCATTGAATTCGCGGGGAAAAAGGTCATTGAAGTCGGGCCTGGGCCGCTCGCTGGATATGGACCGATGGCGATCTTTAGGGGGGCCGAGCGGGTTTACAGCATCGACCCTGATTGGATTGATGGGGTATTTGCCGACGCAGCCGTAAAGGACGCTTATTTGCGTCCCCATCATGCGGCGCTCTCCGAAGCGTTTGGGAGCCTGATGAGTCTTGAGGAATTTTGTACGCGGCTCTCTAAACGGCTGACTGTGGTGGCGGTGGGAATCGAGGCTGCGAAACCTCGGTTTAAGGCTGACGTAGTCATATCGAATTCCTGTCTGGAGCATATCGATGGTTTAGAGACCGCCCTCACTGTACTTGCGGATTTGACTGCGACACAGGCGCGGTTCATGCACTTGGTGAACTTCGGCAATCACAGAAATCGTGCGTCACCGTTCGAAACAATTTATGAAATGCAACCTGTCGAATACTGCCGGCTATACGGCGCACACATTAATTTGTTGCGGCCTTCGGATGTTGGAAGATGTTTTGAAGCAGCCGGAATTCAAGCAGAAATGACTACTGTGGATAGATCGACAAAATCTGTCGAGGAGCTTGAATTGAATTCGTACTGGCGGGAACGCTATACGTTTAATGAACTTGCAATTCGCACGGCACTCTTCTGCGAGCCACAACGTTGCGGTGTGGAATGAAAAAACAACAAGTACGTGCCGTGTTGTTCGAATTCATCCATATTGGCGCCTATGTAAAAGTAACCGCGGTCGATGAAACGACGGGAATAGAAGTTTCAATCGTAGGCGACCCGGCTCGAAGTGAGGATTACCTCAAGCGTATCGCGATGCAGAAGCTTGAGCGGGTAATAGCGAAAAAACACGCATAGGATAAGAAAAAGATTTGAATTTAAAGCTCAAAATGTTGCCAGTCATGGGAACTAGCGTCTTTTGTAAAAATTCTGCTAGGGGATTGCTTGCGCGACGTCAGATCTTCCTAGGCCGATCTTTTTTGCGAAAGTGGAACGTTTTTTCGAATAATTTGGTGCAACCATTGGGTAGTCCGGCGGTAAACCCCATTTTATGCGATACTCGTCCGGCGTCAATCCATAAGCTGTGCGTAGATGGCGCTTCAGCATCTTCAGCTTTTTTCCATCCTCCAGACAAATGATATAATCAGGGGTGATAGATCGGCGGACCGAGACGGCAGCTCTCTGCGCTTGCACATTCAAAGATGCAACCGAACTGCCGTTAACTCGGTTCAGTGTGCCATAAACCGTGTTTATCACCTCCGGTAGTTGGGTCGCCGGAAGCGTGTTGTTTCCTACATAGGCCGCGACGACTTCTGCCGTCATCCGAAGTATGTCCCCTCGTTCAGCTTTCTGCTGTATGGATTCCTGGCTCATTTTAGTGTTACCCAAGTGTTAAATTTAGTTTTTCAATTATTCATATGCATGGTTTATGTTATGAGTCAACTTTATTTGATAAATTGCCTAGTAATAAATTCACGTTAGATTCTATATTTTATAATAATTAATTTATTTTCATGGTGAATTCATCATACTAGATATGCGAATATTTAACTTTATGCCCCCTATATCCTGTATTGATAAGAGTTTGGGCTCGCAACGGTGACAATTGTTAAGAAATTCGAAACTCCTGCGAGACTTAGTGGTAGTCTGGTCAGCAACATCGATATATGGTATCTGATTTCCTGTAGAGTGAGTTTCATCTACTGCCTTGTAATTATTTTTGAAGAGGTGTCGGAATATGGCGGCTGAGGTAATCGCCATTGCGTCCGACCATACAGGCGTCGAATTGAAAGACGTTCTGAAGGACGACATCTCGGCCGCGGGTCTGGAAGTGCTTGATGTTGGGACGGACGGTCCAGAATCTGTTGATTATCCTGATTTTGCTGATGCGTTGACAACAGCAATAGGTTCGGGCCAGGCGGGACGCGGTATTCTCGTATGCGGCACCGGTATTGGGATGTCGATCGCCGCCAATCGCAAACCATTCATAAGGGCCGCGTTATGTCATGGGACAACCGACGCGCGCTTAGCGCGCGAGCACAATGACGCGAATGTTTTGGTTGTTGGGACACGTACTATGGGTATGGAGACGGCACGCGATTGCCTTAAGACATTCTTGGAGACATCTTTCGAAGGCGGCCGTCATCAGCGTCGCGTTGAAAAAATGTCATAACCTTGTGAATAAGGAATCGGATCCGAAGGAGAATAATGTCTGAAATTAAAACTTTTAGCGAGCACGATACATTTGACGCCTTCTTTAGTGATACGCTCCGGGAGCGTGATAGCGAGGTAATGGCTGCGATCGACGGTGAGCTGGCCCGCCAGCGAGATCAAATTGAGTTAATAGCGTCCGAAAATATTGTTAGTCGAGCCGTGCTCGAGGCCTGTGGCAGTGTAATGACTAACAAATACGCTGAGGGTTATCCAGGTCGACGTTATTACGGCGGCTGTGAATTTGTAGACGTTTCGGAACAATTGGCGATTGGTAGGGTCAAGGCGTTATTCGGTTGTCAGTTTGCGAATGTCCAGCCGCATTCCGGATCACAGGCGAATTTTGCCGTTTACCAGGCTATGCTCGAGCCTGGCGATACATTGATGGGCATGTCGCTTGACAGCGGTGGGCACCTAACGCACGGAGCAAGCCCAAATCAATCTGGGAAATGGTTCAATGCGGTGCAATACGGTGTGCGTAAGGAGGATGGGCGGATAGACTATGATTTAGCGATGAACCTCGCGCAAAAGACAATGCCAAAACTGATTGTTGCGGGCGGTTCGGCGTATGCGCGACATATTGAATTCGATCGATTTCGGGCAATGGCCGATGAAGTTGGCGCTTATTTAATGGTGGACATGGCTCATTTTGCCGGGCTTGTTGCAGGTGATGCTCATCCCAGCCCGGTGTCTGTAGCCGACGTTGTAACATTCACCACGCACAAGACACTTCGAGGACCTCGAGGTGGCTGCATCGTTACCAATAGCGAAAATATTGCAAAAAAAGTGAACTCGGCTATTTTTCCCGGCATTCAAGGTGGTCCACTGATGCATGTTATCGCTGCGAAGGCGGTGGCATTTGGCGAGGCGTTGCAGCCGAATTTCAAATCTTATGCGCGTAATATCGTGGACAACGCGAAAATTCTAGCGGCGACATTGAAAGCTGGCGGTTTAGACATCGTTACTGGCGGCACAGATACGCATGTAGTTTTGGTTGATCTGAGGCCGATGCGCTTGACGGGTAAGGATGCTGAAGCGGCCATGGAGCGAGCCGGCTTAACCTGTAACAAAAATGCTGTTCCTTATGATCCGGAAAACCCAATGGTCACTTCAGGTGTGCGTTTAGGGACGCCTGCAGCAACCAGCCGAGGTTTCGGGCAGGTGGAGTTCAAGCGGGTAGGTGAGTTGATTATTACAGTGCTGCGTGGTCTCGCTGAAAGGCCTAGGGAGCAGGATGTGACAGAAGCGAATGTACGTTCCAGGGTTGCGGAATTGTGCCGGCGATTTCCGATATATCCAAACCTGTGAGCGAGTGAGAAGGGAAAGGGGTTTAGCATATGCGTTGTCCATTTTGTGGCCACGAAGATACGCAAGTGAAGGATTCGCGTCCAACGGAAGATAATACTGCGATACGTCGGCGACGGTTTTGCCCGGGTTGCGGCGCACGATTCACTACGTTCGAGCGGGTCCAACTTCGAGAATTGACGGTTCTCAAACGCAACAATCAACGCGAACCCTTTGACCGGGACAAACTTGCCCGTTCTATGAATATTGCCTGTCGCAAACGTCCTGTAGACCCGAACCGTATGGAGCGGGTTGTCAACGGTATTGTGCGAAGGCTTGAGAGCTCGGGGGAGAGTGAGATTAAGGTAGACACGATTGGTGAACTAGTCATGGAAGCACTGGCCGCTCTTGACCAAGTTGCCTATGTGCGTTTCGCGTCGGTCTACCGAAACTTTCGCGAGGCTAAAGATTTTGAGGAGTTCATCACAGATGAACTCGCCGAAGAAGGCGCATAGCGCTGAGGATCGGCGTTTTATGAGATCTGCCCTCTTCCTTGCACGGAGGGGGCTTGGTTCTGTTGCGCCGAATCCTTCGGTTGGTTGCGTGATAGTCGCACCGGGTGGCATGGTGGTTGGGCGCGGTTGGACACAGCCTGGAGGTCGGCCCCACGCTGAAGCGGAGGCTTTGGGTCGAGCTGGGGAAAGATCGCGTGGCGCTGCGGCTTTTGTCACGCTAGAGCCTTGTAGTCATTATGGAAAGACGCCTCCGTGTGCCGAAACTCTCATCGCTGCGGGTATCAAACGTGCTGTCGTCGCTATCGAAGATCCGGACGAGCGGGTTTCTGGCCGCGGCTTGAAAAGCCTTCGGGAAGCGGGTGTCGATGTTACACTTGGTGTTATGGCTGCTGAAGCTGAAGAGCTGAATATGGGCTTTATAATGCACCGGCGAACTGGACGGCCGCTCGTCACTCTTAAATCTGCCACTACGCTCGACGGTCGGATAGCGACCCATACAGGAGCGAGCCATTGGATCACGGGCGCGCTGGCACGCCGCAGGGCTCATTTAATGCGAATGTCGCACGACGCTATTGTCGTCGGTATTGGTACAGCGCTAGCTGACGATCCAGAACTGACCTGCCGTTTGCCTGGATTGGAGGTTCATGATCCAGTCCGCGTGGTGATCGATTCCCGCTTGCAACTTCCGCTAACCAGTAAGCTCGTTCAGACTGCGCGCAAGACGCCAACCTGGGTTGTGGTCTCGGTCGAGACCAACCCTGAGAGATGCAAGGCTTATGAGGATCTTGGCGTTCTCGTAATTCCCGTTTCGGTTGGGCCAGACCGCTATCCTGATCCGCTGGTTGTCTTGAGGGAGCTGGGAGATCGTGGTTTGACCCGAGTACTGGTAGAAGGTGGTAGCTCGGTTGCCGCGTTATTACTGCGCGCGGGTCTGGTTGACAGGCTCGCATGGTTCCGCGCGGCGTCGGTGATAGGTGGCGACGGTGTGCCGGCGATAGCCGCCTTTGGTGTTGATGAATTGTCGCAGATGAGGCGTTTCGAACTTTTATCATTCGAATCTCTGGGTGACGATAGGCTGGAAACATACTTGGTGGTAAATTAAGGTTCCGAGCTAACCTCAAATGGAGTGCAAATGTTCACGGGCTTGGTCACAGATGTCGGCCGAATTCGCTCAATCAAAGGCACAGGCGATTGCCGGATAGAGATCGAGACGTCCTATCAGATGACGGAAATTCCTCTTGGTGCATCGATTGCGTGTTCGGGCGTATGCCTGACAGCGGTTGAAATCGGCGAGAATTGGTTTGCTGTAGATGCGTCTGAGGAAACTTGGTCGAAGACTACTCTTGGAGAGTGGAGGGAGGGTAGGCAATTAAATTTAGAACGATCGTTGCGCATAGGCGACGAGTTGGGTGGTCATTTGGTATTTGGGCATGTCGACGGTGTGGCCAAGGTTATCAATCGTAAGGCCGCCGGGGACAGCATCCGCTTCATGATTGAACCGCCCAAAACCTTGGCTTTATATATTGCTTCGAAAGGAAGCGTGGCTTTGGATGGAGTTTCTTTGACAGTAAACGAAGTGGAGCGCACTTACTTCGGAGTAAACATTATCCCGCATACGGCGGAAGTGACGTCTTTCGGTGCTCTTCAGGCGGGTGACCGGCTAAACCTTGAGGTGGATATGCTCGCCCGATATGTTGCGCGGCAATTGGAATGCCAAAAGGAATAGGCGAATGGCCGAAGAACGAGGAAATATTGCCACGATTACTAAACAAGACCATCGTCGAGCGCAGGAGGATTTAGAATTTTTGTCGTCGATCGAAGATATAATCGATGATGCACGGAACGGACGGATGTTTATTTTGGTCGACGATGAGGAGCGTGAAAACGAAGGCGACTTAGTAATTCCTGCACAAATGGCGACGCCGGATGCAGTCAACTTCATGGCCATGCATGGGCGCGGATTAATCTGTCTCGCTTTGACCCAAAAGCGTTGCGACCACCTTGGCCTAAAATTAATGTCTCAAGCTAATGAATCGCGTCATACGACTGCGTTCACAGTATCGATTGAGGCACGTGAAGGGGTTACGACGGGTATTTCGGCTCCGGATCGTGCGCGGACCATTTCTGCCGCGATCGATCCGATGAGTGAGGCAAACGATATTGTTTCGCCGGGTCACGTATTTCCTCTTACGGCACGTGACGGCGGGGTTCTTGTGCGAGCTGGGCACACGGAAGCATCTGTAGATATTGCGCGCCTTGCTGGTCTCAATCCTTCCGGTGTGATTTGCGAGATCATGAACGAAGATGGCACTATGGCAAGGTTGCCAGACTTGATAAAGTTCGCGCAAATTCACAAACTGAGGATCGGTGCGATTGCCGATCTTATCGCATATCGTCGGCGGCATGACCGGACTATTGAAAAAATCGCGGATACTACCTTACGCAGCAGATACGGTGGCGAATTCAAAATGTACGTCTATGCCAATCGTGTTGAATATGCCGAACATTTAGCGTTAGTAATGGGCGACGTCGCGCATGGTGGTCCGGTAATGGTGCGGATGCATGCCCTCAATATTCTCGATGACGCACTTGGTTCACTGGATCGAGGTAAGGACGCTGATCTCCAACGTTCAATGGAATTGATCGGTGCCGAAGGTAGGGGTGTCATTGTGATTATTCGGGAGCCGCGGCGCACATATATTGCCGATATGGTCAAGGCGCATTCGCTCGGCCGATCGTCGGATCGTGGTGGACAACGTCAAGATTTGAGAGATTACGGTGTGGGTGCACAAATTCTGCTGGATCTCGGCGTTTCTGATTTGATTCTGCTCTCCGATACCATAAAGACCATAGTTGGAATTGAGGGTTACGGCCTCAAGGTTACTGAACAGCAATCGATAAAATGACCATTATAATTCCCCAACCCCGTATTATGATAATTGAGGCACGATTCTACGAAGACTTGGCAGACGAAATGGCGCTTGGGGCCATTGCTGTTCTTAAGGAGGCTGAGGCTGAGTTTGAACGTTTTTCGGTTCCAGGCGCCTTCGAAATTCCTGCCGCGATTAAATTCGCTGTCAAAGCGTTGGAGTTTGAGCCGGATCGCCGACGATTTGACGGATATGTTGCGCTCGGCTGTGTTATCCGCGGTGAGACGTCTCACTACGACTACGTATGTGGCGAAAGTGCTAGAGGATTGATGGATCTATCGAATCGATATTCCCTTGCAATTGGATACGGTATCCTGACCTGCGAGGACCGAGACCAAGCATGGGCACGTGCGTCGCGCGAAAGTGGAAATAAAGGGGCGGCTGCCGCTAACGCTTGTTTAGACATGATCCGTATGAAGAGGGGCTTTGGCCTCTACCCGAGATAGTCGTGTCGCGGTCAGCTTCTCTTGGAACCCGCCGCCGTGGTTCACGCCTCGCCGCGGTCCAAGCTCTATACCAAATAGAATTGACCGATCAGAGCGTTGAAGATGTGATCAACGACTTACGAGAAAGGCGATCTGCTGGCGCGATTGAAGTCGAAGAGCCTGTAACGCCAGAAAGCGTAGATGAACCGTTCTTTGAAGAGATTGTGACATCAGTCGCTTCTGAATTCGAGCGATACGATGCCTTGCTCGAAGAGGCTCTCGATCGTCGTAAAATTGCCCGGACGGAAATCATTTTAAGATTGATTTTGCGCGCTGCGGCATATGAAATAATCGATCGGCCGGACATTGATCCGCCGCTCAGCATTAACGAGTATGTCGCTATATCGCAGGCATTTTTTTCTGAAACGCAACCGACATTTGTAAACGGCGTTTTAGACCGCCTTGCGAAGGAGGCCCATAGCGATGGCCAAGGGTGAGTTCGGGCGTATCGCTGACTACTTTGCGCCGCTGGCCAACGGATTTCCAAGCGCATATGGTTTGCAGGACGATGCAGCGACAATTAGCATGGCGTCTGGCAGAACTCTTGTCGTAACCACCGATACCATTGTCGAAGGCGTACACTATCTTGGCAACGAGTCGCCCGCCACGCTCGCGCGAAAATTGTTACGGGTGAGTTTGTCTGATCTTGCTGCGATGGGCGCCGTTGCTCGTGCTTATACGCTCAATATTGCACTTGGCGATTCAGTAAGCGACGCTTGGGTAAAGGATTTCTGTGGAGGGTTAAGACAAGACCAATCAGAATTCGGAATTCACCTTATTGGGGGCGATAGTGTCTCGACCAACGGGCCGTTGGTGCTCACGGCTACATTGTTTGGTGAGATTGATGAGGCGCGAGTGCTTCGCCGGTCTGGTGCGTGTCCAGGAGATTCCATCTTTGTGTCGGGTACGCTGGGCGACGGTGCGCTTGGTTTGCTCGCTGCTAGAGATGAATTGGCAGAGGTCGACAAGGGCGACATTGAATTTCTTTCAAATCGTTATCGACTGCCACAACCCCGGATTGATCTTGGGCAGTCTTTGGTGGGTATTAGCACAGCGGCTGCAGATATTTCGGACGGGCTTCTTGCTGATCTCAGGCATATTTGTGGGGCGTCAGGCGTCGGCGCCGAGGTGGTTTTGGGCGACCTCCCATTATCATCCGCAGCAAAGCGTGTACTGGAGATCCGGCCCCATTTAGCCCCTCTCATTGCGACCGGCGGTGATGACTATGAGTTGGTATTTACCGTGCCCAAGAGCAAGGTTAATCAAATTTCAGCCCAAAAACTCGATGTGCAGATTGTTTGCATAGGGACTGTTGTGGAAGGCAAGGGCGTTCGGGCTTTGGATAGCGTTGGTAGTGAAGTTTCCTTCGCTCGGATGGGATTTCGCCATAACTAATACCCCAAACTGCGGCTCTTACTTTCTAACGATCTACCTGTTACAAGATAACCACATGATGGCGAGACAATTTAGAAAATAGATGAACCGTATTATCATCATCATCATTGCTGTGGTTGTAATAGTAGCTTGTGGTGGAGCTGTTTGGTATTTCTTTGTCCAAGCGGATGCGCCTTCCGTAGAAGCTAAAGAAGAGGAGGATAACCTCGAGCAGGCCGAGTTTGTCGATATAGAGAACCTTGCCATATCGGTCATTAAGGGAGGACGCGTCATCCGTTATATAACGATTAGCCTCAGCCTCGAGATGAAAGATAAAGAGGCCAAGAAACTTGGCGACTTGGCGTTACCGCGCCTTAAGGATGAAATATTTCGTGATCTGCATTCTTATTTTTCAATGCAAAATCTTGAACAGACGGGTATTAACGTGGCTCAAGTAAAGGCACGACTGATGTGGGCTGCGGAACGTGCCATTGGCCGAGATAAGGTTCGCCAGATTATTATCCAGGGCGCGTACGAGCGTAAGCGGTCGACAAAATAGTGTGTAAATTCTGGTTTTGACTTGCGTTTCTTGGGTAAATTACCGAGTCGTCTGAATATTCTGAATGTTGCCTTCGGGGCATCGTTCTGGCATGTTCCCTCCGCTTTTCGAGGGAGGAGACGTTAGGTATCCGTTATTAAAATTGCTTCGAGACCTAAGAGAAGCGAATTTTATTGTCTCAGAAACATTACGAGGTGAGTGAACGATGTTGGAAATCGTCATCGCTTGTGGCGTCATTGCGGTGCTTTACGGGATTTTCGCTAGTCGGTCGATACTGGCGGCGAGTGCGGGCAGCGAGCGCATGCAGGAAATTGCAGGCGCTATTCAGGAAGGCGCAAAGGCTTATCTCAATCGTCAATACCGTGCGATAGGCATGGTAGGATTCGTGGTGGCGATTATTTTGTCGATCTTGCTCGGGGCTGAGGCCTCAATTGGCTTCGTAATCGGCGCAGTGTTATCGGGTGCAGCCGGTTATGTTGGCATGCTGATTTCGGTTCGTGCCAACGTGCGAACCACTGAGGCTGCGCGTCAAGGCTTGGCACAGGGTCTTTCTATATCATTCAGGTCCGGCGCCGTTACGGGGATGCTAGTCGCTGGCTTTGCGCTACTTGCAATTTCTATCTACTATAGCGTTCTGATAGCTCAAGGTTCGGATCAAAAACAATTGATTGACGGGCTGATAGGCCTAGCCTTTGGCGCTTCCTTAATTTCGATCTTTGCACGACTTGGCGGTGGTATCTTTACTAAGGGTGCCGATGTAGGCGCCGACCTCGTCGGTAAAGTTGAAGCAGGCATACCCGAAGATGATCCGCGCAACCCGGCCGTGATCGCTGATAATGTTGGCGATAATGTCGGCGATTGTGCGGGCATGGCAGCTGATTTGTTCGAGACCTATGTCGTTACCGTCGGGGCAACGATGGTTCTGGCGTTGATCTACGGCGTCAGTGGCATAGAACTGAGCGAGTTCTTGCTGTATCCGATGGCGATTTGCGGCGTTTGTCTTGTTGCGTCGATCATTGCGACCTTTTTCGTCAAGGTTGGCTCCAACCAGAACATCATGGGTGCCCTTTACAAGGGCTTTGCCGGTAGTGCGATCATCTCTGCGATATTGCTTTGGCCGGTGACGTCGCATGTCATCGGTATGAATACGGCGATGACTATGGGGGACGTCACTTTCACTGGAAAAGGACTTTTTTGTTGCGGTGTCATCGGTTTGATACTGACTGGGCTGATTGTTTGGGTAACGGAATATTATACTTCAACGGACTTTCGTCCCGTGCGCTCGGTTGCGAAGGCATCCGAGACCGGTCACGGAACCAACGTTATTCAGGGCCTCGCGATCTCAATGGAGGCTACTGCAGTCCCGGCTGTGCTAATCTGCATAGCGATTGTTATGACCCATCAGATTGCTGGTTTGATTGGAATTGCAATTGCAGTCACGACGATGCTTGCCCTGGCGGGTATGGTCGTTGCTTTGGATGCCTATGGTCCGGTCACGGACAACGCCGGTGGCATTGCGGAAATGGCTGAGTTGGAGGAGAGCGTTCGTAATACGACGGATGCGCTCGATGCAGTTGGCAATACCACTAAGGCGGTGACAAAAGGATATGCGATCGGTTCCGCTGGTCTGGGAGCGCTCGTTTTGTTTGCTGCCTACACAGCGGATTTGGATCGATTTTTTAAGGATGTCACTGTAAATTTTGGGCTTGATAATCCGTATGTAGTCATTGGCCTCTTTATGGGTGGATTGCTACCTTACCTTTTCGGAGCCCTCGGTATGACAGCGGTCGGCCGCGCCGGCGGTGCCGTGGTTGTCGAAGTGCGGCGTCAGTTCAGGGAAATTCCTGGTATTATGGAAGGAACGAGCAAGCCAGAATATGGCACCTGCGTTGACATGCTGACTAAATATGCCATCAGAGAGATGATCGTTCCATCGATGCTACCAGTTTTAAGTCCGCTGGTATTGTACTTTATCGTGTTAGCCGTCGCGGATCAGGGTGCGGCGTTTGCCGCGCTAGGTGCTATGCTTCTGGGTGTGATTGTCACCGGCCTGTTTGTCGCGATTTCAATGACCGCAGGCGGTGGCGCCTGGGACAACGCAAAGAAATACATCGAAGATGGCCAACACGGGGGTAAAGGCTCCGATGCGCACCATGCTGCTATAACTGGTGACACCGTCGGTGACCCTTACAAGGATACAGCCGGGCCAGCGGTAAATCCTATGATCAAGATAACTAATATTGTCGCGTTACTGCTGCTGGCAGTATTGGCGCATTGAGGTTTTATTGAGAAAAAAAAGCCCTGGTGCTTGCGGCGCCGGGGCTTTTTTTGCGTTAGCACTGGCGAAAGAATAGTTAATAGCGATAAGACTGATCTGATCCGGGGCGATTAAAGCGTCCAAGATTACCAATCATTTGCTCGATGAAGCCGAGTTCGTTGCCAGATGTTGGCGTCTTGCCCTCGGCAAAATCAATATCTCGGCTATCACTCTTATCATATGTCTGAATGCGCTCAATCTTTCCAGCTGGATCGAAATACACCGCGACCACCTGCTGTAGAATGGTGGATGCTTCAAAAAATGCCCATCTTTCGGTGCGGCGACCAATGTAATACCAAACCTCTTTATCGAATGTGCCGAAGGTGGAGGGGGTACCCAGCAAGCTTCGAACATATTCCTTTGAATGCATGCCAACCTTTAGCTTGTCTAATTGACTTATTGCGGGCAGGTTTCCACGATTAGCGGTACGCGGCGCACAGGCGGCCGTTACAATGGCGATTGTCGTGATAATTGTCATTGTGACGAGCGATTTGGACATTGAGAACCTCAGTTCCATAAAGTCGACTTTCCAAAGGTCAGGCTACGGCATTATATAACGTTTGCTTGAGTATTCCAGTTGTGCCGACAGTGACTAGCGAATAGATCATTCTATCGAGGGAAAAATATTTAAGTCTGATGGTGTCCTTATTTAGTAGATTACTTTCGACTTCTAATAGAGCGGTGCGGGACCTATATACCGAAATCGTAACTCGCGCGCGAAGCACCGAATACTTCCTCGAATGGGGCGTGCCGGACACTCCGAATGGTCGTTTCGAGGTCCTGGTTCTACATCTTTTTCTCGTTATGCATCGGCTGAGGTCGGAAGATGGGCTTTCGAAATTTGCCCGCGCAATCTCAGAAGAGGCAGTGCTCGACATGGATCGTAACTTACGTGAAATGGGTGTTGGCGACCTATCTGTCGGACGCAAGGTGAAAACGCTCGCGGAGATGATGTACGGGCGATTTGGTGCCTATACCGACGGCATTGAAGGCGATGATGAAGCCCTTTCAGAGGCAATCCGATGCTATCTTTTCGCCGATTTCGAACCAACAGAAGATGTCGTTTTGGCGGTTGTAAGGTTTGTGCGGGCGGAAGCTGAACGTCTTTACTCGATTGATTCCTCGTGGCTGCTTGAGGGGAAGCTTTCTGATGAAGGATTATCTAATGTCATGTAAGATAGAATTCTCTCGGTTGCTGGATCTCGATGAAATCGGTTTGAACGGTCTACAGCAAAATATTGAAGCCAACAGCGAAGAATGTGGTTTGCTTGCGCGCCGATTCGGCATTTTAACGGTCTATGCACTGTCTGCTTCGCTTAGTATCCGTAAATCGAACAATGACGAAATGTTCACTGTGCACGGCTGTTTTTTGGCCAGGGTGCAGCAAGAATGCAATGTTTCGTTAGATCCATTCGATGAGAAAATCTCAGCAAAAATAGATCAAACCTTTGTAAGAGTGCAGGATTGCCCAACGGAAGTACAATTGGAACCGGATTTAGAAGAGGCTTATGACGAGAAAATCAGGGGCAAATTTATCGATCTTGGTGAAATGGTAGCACAATGTTTCGCTATCGAACTCAGTCCATATCCCCGCAAGCCAGGAGTCGAGTATATCCAAGAAGTAGAAAAAAATACTTATTCAGAAGTACTTAACCCATTTTCCAAGCTGGCCCAGCTAAAGCCAGACGGGAAATAATCTATTCAGACGGTTGCTTGCCGTATCGGCTAAATTTGTTTATGTAGGCGCAAATTTGCCGAGAGGCGACCAAATTTTCGAGAGAATTTGTCCGATGGCTGTACCGAAGAAGAAGGTATCGAAGTCGCGCCGCAATAAGCGTCGAGCTCACGATGGATTAAAAACGATGAGTTTTGTCGAGTGTTCGAATTGTGGTGAGCTCAAACGTCCGCACCATGTTTGCGGTGCATGCGGTTATTATGATCATCGTGAGGTTGTGGAAGTCGCCGCAATCTGATCCAATCGGAGCTTTGCAACTAGGCGAACGCGTTTTGTCTGACCGGATCGTCATTGCGCTCGATGCGATGGGTGGGGATCGAGCTCCCGAGGTCGTGGTCGAGGGCGCGAATATATCGCGCGAGAGGTTTCCAAACATATCGTTTTTGATGTTTGGTGATCGATCGCGACTTAAACCCCTTGTGGAAGCATGCCCGCGGCTGGCCGCAGTAACCGAATATCGCCATACCACAGAGATGGTCAGCAGTGAAGATAAGCCTTCGCTTGCGCTCCGGTCAGCTCGTGGATCTAGCATGCGCCTTGCCATCGAAGCTGTCCGCGACGGAGAAGCATGTAGTGTCGTCTCCGCTGGCAATACCGGCGCGCTTATGGCGATTGCAAAATTTGTGCTGAAGACTATGCCTGGAATCAACCGGCCGGCTATTACGTCTTATTATCCCACTATGCGTGGCGAGAGCTGTATGTTAGATCTCGGTGCAAATGTGCAATGCGACGCAGAAAATTTAGTGCAGTTCGCAGTCATGGGCGAAGTCTTTGCTCGAACGGTGCTGGGGATCGAGAAGCCAACGATTGGTTTGCTTAATGTTGGTGTGGAATCGCTGAAGGGGCGCGATGAGGTTCGCCAGGCGGCCGCGATTTTAAATGAAACGTCACTGCCGATAGAATTCTTTGGCTTCGTTGAGGGCGATGACATTCCGGCTGGCACGGTTGATGTCATAGTTACCGACGGATTTACTGGAAACGTAGCGTTGAAGACTGCGGAAGGCATGACTAAGCTATACACCAGTTTCCTTCGTGATGCGTTTAAGAGCAGTTTTTCGGCAAAACTTGGTTATTTGTTTATAAGGCGTGCGCTTAATAATTTGCGCCAGAGGACCGACCCGAGACTCTATAACGGAGCGATGTTACTCGGACTTAATGGGATCGTGATAAAAAGCCACGGTGGCACTGATAATATTGGATTCGCCAATGCAATTGGTGTGGGTGTAGATATGGCGCAACACGGATTTACGGATAAAATAAGGCAAGACTTCGAAGGACTGAGTGCTGGTCAAATCGAACAGAAAAAGGCTGCCGTAACCTAATATGCGTCGTTCCCAAATTATCGGCTTCGGGTCATACCTCCCGAAGGAGGTTGTCACCAATGATGACCTTGCGCGAAAGATTGACACTTCCGATGAATGGATTCGCAAGCGTACCGGCATTGCGCAGCGGCACATTGCGGCCGAAGGTGAACTGACCTCGGACATCGCGGAGCAGGCAGCGATGGTCGCTTTGGCGGATGCCGCGATAGAAGCGGATGAGGTGGACTTGATCATTTTGGCGACTGCGACGCCTGACAATACCTTTCCCGCTACCGCTGCGCGTGTTCAGTCAAATCTCGGTATTAGGCGAGGAGCCGCGTTCGATGTGCAGGCTGTTTGTGCTGGTTTTATATTCGCTCTTGCGACGGCTGATAATATGCTGCGTTTGGGACAGGCAGAAACAGCGCTCGTTATTGGGGCGGAAGTTTTTAGTCGAATTTTAGATTGGGACGATCGAGGCAGTTGTGTGTTGTTTGGCGACGGCGCCGGAGCAACGGTTCTCCGAGCTGCCCAAGAAAAAGGTACTAACAAAGATAGAGGGATTCTCTCGACGCATTTATTCTCCGATGGAACCTATTACGATACTCTTTATGTTGATGGTGGTCCGAGTACTACCGGTACGTCTGGCTATCTGCGAATGGAAGGCAGAGAGGTATTTAGACATGCCGTTCATCGCATGAGTGAGGTTGTCGAAATAGCTTTGGTGCAGAACGGCCTCTCAATAGACGATATTGATTGGCTAATACCGCATCAAGCTAATAAGCGAATCATGGATAGTATTGCCAAAAAATTGGATATCTCTTACGAAAAAATCGTCGTCACTGTCGACCGCCAGGCGAATACCTCTGCGGCGACGATTCCACTCGCTCTTGCCGCTGCTGCTGCAGACGGCCGCTTGTGTGAAGGCAACTTGATTGCTATGTCAGCGTTGGGAGGAGGGTTTTCCTGGGGATCGGCCTTGCTGCGGTTGTAAATTTATCATGTAGAGAAAGCTCGCTTCCTAATTGACGATCTAGCGAGCGCGCACTACCGTTAGAAATTGAAATGAAGGGTCTGTAAAAGACCACAGCCTATCAGGGAGAACGAAGATGACGGGAAAAGCCGTCACTAGGGTGCAATTGACGGAAGCTGTGTATCAGGAAGTTGGCTTGTCGAGGAACGAATCCGCGGCGCTGGTTGAGGCTGTACTCGATGAAATGGCTGGCGTTCTGTCCAGTGGCGAATCTGTCAAGATTTCGTCATTCGGTAGTTTCTTTATTCGCAAGAAGGGACAGAGAATTGGGCGAAACCCAAAGACCGGCGAGGAGGTACCGATTCTGCCACGTTCGGTTCTCATATTTCGCCCAAGTCACGTGCTGAAGAGCCGTATCAATGCGGGAATGTTAGCACGCGGTTCGGACTAGCCTGTCTTGAGTGGACGTCCTAAAGTCAAGAAATCTGACGGTGCGTTTCGCACTATCAGTGAAGTTTCACAACACCTTAATGTACCGCAACATGTCCTTCGATTTTGGGAAAGTAAGTTTGCCCAAGTCAATCCACTAAAACGTGGAGGTGGTCGGCGCTACTATCGGCCCGATGATATTCGCTTACTGGAAAGAGTACGCGATCTGCTCTACGTCGATGGTTTCACCATCAAGGGCGTACAGCGTATGATGCGCGAACGAGGTGTTAAAGCTTTATTAGCGGAAGGGGAGGTGCCCATTGGATCGGCGGGCGAGGCTAAAATGCTGGGTACTTTGGAAGAGATGGAGCGTCACGCGGTTAAGGCTGCAATAGCTCAGTTGACCGAGATTCGTAAAATTCTCTCTCCGCCTAAGATTTGACAGTCTGTCCCATTGCACCGCATTGCGGGCGGCGATACATTTCGGTTTAAAGTCGGAGCATGGCGCAGCTTGGTAGCGCACTTCACTGGGGGTGAAGGGGTCGCAGGTTCAAATCCTGCTGCTCCGACCAAATTTGTTACTTTTTATTTCTGTGCTGTATTTCAACGGTAGAAACTTCCAACCTGTTGTTTCAATTTTCGCAAAGACGCCTCCCAATTTGTAAAATTGAAAATGCGCCAAGTCTCCGATTTATCGGGGGTCCTTGGGCCGAGCTGACAGCTTTCGCTCCAAAGTGGGACTGTTGGATAGCGTAGTCGATTACCCGTTAGGCAAACATGAACCAGACATTAAATGCTTATAGCGAGCTGACCCAAGTTTCCTGGTTACCATCGCTAATCTATTGGTATTAAATACGCGCTATATATACGCCAGTGATGCTAGCCGCACCAATCCGGCAATAAGGCTCAATAATACGATTGGTCTTTTGCAAACCCAGTGTAAAGTTAATTGGGTGATAAGCGTTTGAATGAGGCCATTAGCTGTTTGAAAACAGTCGGTTTGGCGGCAAAATAATAAACCATCTATAGGTCTATCTCGTTTAAGGACCTGGAGATCACGATCTTCTGAATCTCGCTGGTTCCTTCGTAGATCTGATAGACGCGGACGTCGCGGTAAATTTTTTCGGCCGGATGATCGTTGAGAAAGCCTGCGCCACCAAAGATTTGGAGCGCCTGGGAAGCTACGCGCTCGGCCATCTCGGAGGCGAAGAGCTTTGCCATCGCGGCCTCGCGGGCGCAGGGCTGGCCCAAATCTTTTAACTGGGCCGCATGCAGGTAGAGTTGCCGCGCCGCTTCGATCTCTGTGGCCATTTCTGACAGTTTGAAGGATACGGCCTGATGATCACGGATCGGTTTTCCAAAAGTCTTCCGCTCATCGGCATAGGCCCTTGCGGCCTTGAGCGCCGCGCGGGCCCCGCCGACAGCCTGTGCCGCGACGCCGATGCGTCCCTCCGAAAGCTTGCTGAGTGCAATCCTGAGACCCTCTCCCCGCTGGCCCAACATATCGCTTGCCGGTACCCGCATGTCCTCGAAACGGATTTGGCAGGTGTCGTTGGTACGGTGGCCGAGCTTGTTCTCCTTTCGCGTCACCACATATCCGGGATTGTCGGTTGGAGTGATGAAGGTCGTGATACCCTTCTTACCGGCATCGGGGTCGGTTACGGTGACGATCATTGCGACGTTTGAGCTGGCGCCGCCTGTAATGAAGGCCTTCTCGCCTGTAAGGATAAAATCACCTCCGTCCCGCACGGCCTGTGTCTTAATGGCAGCGGCGTCAGAGCCCGTATGCGGCTCCGTCAAATGGATGCTACCAAGCCATTCGCCGCTGGTCAGTTTGGTGAGATAGTGCTGCTTTTGTTGGTCCGTGCCATTCTCCTCTATCGCGACGGCAACTGGTGAGTTGGTGGCTGCCATGATGTTCGAGATACCGCCATCAGCTGCAGACACCTCTTCAATTGCCAAGGTATAAGAGAGGAAATCCGCGCCGGCGCCGCCGTATTTTTGAGAGACGGTGACACCCATCAAACCGGCCTGAGCCATCCTTTGGTATAGCGCGCGGGGCGTTTCCCCCATACGGTCCCAATCCGCGGCGTAGGGTGCAATTTCTTGCGTGGCGAAGTGACGAGCGGCGTTGCGGATTGCCTGTTGCGTTTTGGTGAGTTGCATCTTCTTTTGCCTCCTTAGATCCGTCGAGCGATCTTGTAATTCACGCTTTTACGGTCCCAAGTGGTGGTAGTCACACCATCCTGACGGAGGAGTTCTTTCTGTATTTTGCGGGTCGTATACTTCTGCAATGTGTTAAGTGCTACGATAAATCGCGGTACTGCAAACCTTGGCATGTATTCTGCGCAATAATTGAGAAGTGAAATTTTGTCGATCGCTTTGTCACTTTCGGTCACAAGACAGGCCTTATCATTGTGCTCGCCGCATCTGTTTCGCAAACCCATTACTTTCTGGAAGCGCTGTTGGAAGGATAAATCATTCGAATAGCTAAAATGGCGCTGCAGTGGCAGGCAAATTTGTTTTTCTAAAAGCCGTTTTCTTGTCCTGCGATCGCACATAATTTGGTGATAATTTTCTATTATAAAGCTGGTTTTTCTTGGGTGTGTCTATTCTTCACCAGAGACCTTTCGACCTTTTTCGGTCAGTTTGCAAACTAGCCAATCGGGTTTTATTGGGTTTTCAAACCAAGGTTCAGCCCACCCTTGGGTCAAGCAGCTCTTGATTGTTCGCTGGTTGATGCGTTGTCCTGATTTGTCGAACAGTGGCAACTTGCCACCGGGTTGATCGAGGCCGCGCCTCAGCCAGGAGCGCTGGCTCGGCGTTGGTGTGGCCAGCCGAACCTTACCTCCCTGCGCTGCCGAATTCCGCTTCGTGGTCGTCGTCATTTCCTGTCACCGGGCGATTGGCTGCGACATTCATGGTAAGCTAGAATGTCGTCGCCGCCAACCCGACGGGGGAAGTCCCGCTTACATCTCATTGGAAAAGGAAATGCAGTGATGTCAGTATGTCTCGTCTATATTACCGCGAGCGGGCACGAGGAAGCGACCACAATCGGGCGTGATCTCGTCGAAAAGCGGCTCGCCGCCTGTGTTAACGTGCAACAGCCAATTACGTCGATCCATCGTTGGGAGGGGGTGGTTCAGGAAGATGTGGAGAGTGTTTTGATAGCGAAGACGACCGAAGGTCTTATTGAGGCGCTAACAGCTCGTGTCCTCAAAATTCACAGTTACAATTGTCCTTGTGTCGTAGTCATACCGATTGCTGGGGGCCACAAGGAGTTTTTGGAGTGGATAGCTTCGGAAACAATGCAGTAGGGTATACCAATGGCCGATCGTAAAATTTCGGCGTTACAAGTTATTGGCGCCTTCTGAATAGTGGATGTTGGTCAGGGTGAGAGGACCCCAATATCCAATCGATGATGTGTTTAATAAATTAGGTAGTGACCCATGGCGACTATCGTCGAATTCGAAGGTAAGACACCCCAAATTCATGCTTCTGTATTTGTAGCCTCCACTGCTGTGATTATTGGTGACGTTGTGCTCAAGGAGGGTGCCAGCGTTTGGTATGGTGCAGTGCTGCGGGGCGATTCCAGTATCATTCGTATTGGCAAAGAAACTAATGTACAAGATAACGTTGTGATACATGCCGATACCGAGCAAGGTACGATCATCGGTGATAGAGTAACGCTTGGTCACGGTTGTATCCTTCATGATACGAACATCGGTGACGGTTGCGTTGTAGGTATGCTAGCTACCCTTCTGCATCACTCGGTCGTTGGCGAGCGTTGCATGATAGGTGCGGGAGCAGTTGTTCGAGAAGGTTTTGATATTCCTCCATATTCAGTCGCTGCCGGGGTGCCTGCGAAGGTTATGAAGAAATTAGATGGAAGCGCAAAGGAATGGCTCGATATGGCCTACGAAGAATATACTAAACTTTCCGAGCGCTATAAAAAGGGTGCGCGAATTATTAGAGAGTGATGAGCTATTCCAAAAATTTAGGCATTTATTTTCGGATGTGCAGCGCACCTGAGATCTTGTGCGAATGGGTTCAGCTACTCGGCCGCTTTGGTGTGAACCAATCTCTGCAAGGCTTGTTCAAGATCGGCTATGATATCTTCAACCGTCTCGATACCGACAGAAATACGGATCACCTCAGGACCAGCGCCAGCCGCCATCAACTGTTCTTCAGTGAGCTGGCGGTGTGTGGTCGAGGCGGGATGCAGGATGAGTGAGCGCGTGTCACCAATATTGGCCAGATGGCTCAATATCTCGCAGCTATCGACCAACGTTACGCCTGCATCATACCCACCCTTCAGACCAAAGGTGAAGACGCCTCCTGCGCCCTTCGGCATGTACCGCTTGCGAAGTTTGAAATACCTGCTCGTTTCAAGACCAGCATAAGAGACCCATTCGACGGCTGGATGGCTCTCTAAGTAGCGCGCGACCATGAGCGCATTTTCACAATGTCGCTCCATGCGTAGTGCAAGTGTTTCGATTCCCAGAAGAGTGATCCAAGCATTGATCGGCGATTGGCATGCGCCAAGATCCCGTAAGCCAACGGCATGGCTATGCATGGTGTAGGCAAGGTCGCCGAAGGTCTCGGCAAAGGTCAGACCGTGGTATTCCGGAGCTGGCTCCGACAGGCTCGGAAACTTGTCGCGGCCCATGAAGTCAAACTTTCCTGAATCGACGACACAGCCGCCAATTGTGCTGCCGTTACCAGAGAGGAATTTCGTCGTTGAATGCACAACGATGTCGGCCCCGTGATTGAAAGGTTTGCAGAGATAAGGTGTGGCCATAGTGTTATCGACGATCAGGGGTATTCCCGCCTCGTGGGCAATCTCCGCAACTGCCTCGATATCAACTACTACGCCGCCCGGATTAGCCAAACTCTCGATGAATATGGCCTTGGTCTTCTCGGTGATGGCGTGGCGAAAATTCTTTGGGTCGTCCGGATCGACAAATGAAACGTTCCACCCGAATTTCTTGTAGCTGATACCCATCTGGTTGATTGAGCCGCCATAGAGCTTGTTGGCGGCGACTATTTCATCGCCCGGATGCATAAGCGGGAAGAGGGCAAGAATTTGCGCAGCGTGGCCGGACGCTGTTGCCGTCGCTCCGCGGCCATCTTCAAGCGCGGCAATTCTTTCCTCTAGGGCTGAGACCGTTGGATTGGTTAATCGTGAGTAAATAAATCCCGGAAGCTGCAAGTTAAATAGTGAAGCTGCATGATCAGCATCATCAAATACGAAGGATGATGTTTGGTAAATTGGCATCTGCCGGGCCCCAGTTGTGGGGTCTGGCGCTGTGCCGGCATGGACGGATAAAGTTTCGAGGCCTGGTTTGCGGTTACTCATTTTTTGTCCCTTAGGCCAATTTTCGGCGTTTGCTGGTTATCACGTATGAATTAATCCCGTGCCAGCTAAGTTCGCCGTAAAGACGGGCGTATTCAATCTTTGGGCAACGATTCATGACGACGCGAAGACCCGCGTCTTCGGCTCGTTTCGCCGCTTCGTCGTTGCGAACTCCGAGCTGCATCCATACGATTTTGGCACCCACCTTTATAGCTTCATCGGTGATTGCACCCGCTGCCTCCGAATTGCGGAAAATATCTACCATATCGATGGAAACGTCGATCTCGTCTATGTTGGCGACTACTTTTTCGGCGAGAATTTCCTGACCCGATATGCCGGGGTTGACCGGTATTACGCGGAAGCCTTTTTGCTGCATGTACTTCATTGCGAAGAAGCTAGGCCGATTCCAGTTGGCGCTGGCACCGACCATGGCAACGGTCTTCGTGTCCCTCAAAACTTTGATAATATATTTGTCGTCGTAGTTGTCGTGGTTCACAAGTCTAGCTCCTATTCTCCCCGCCAAACGGGTTTTCTCTTCTCGACAAAGGCGCCAACGCCTTCCTGAGCATCATGTGACATCATGTTTTCCGCCATGACCTTGGCTGTATAAGCGTATGCTTCCTCGACACCACATTCTAGCTGACGGTAGAATGCCTCCTTACCGATCTTGATTGTGTAACCAGATTTGTCGAGTATTTTCGCCGCTATGTCGCTAATTGTTGCGTCCAACTCCGCCTCGGGCACAACTTTATTGATTAGGCCGTATTCGAGCGCTTGCTCCGCCGGCAGCGGTTCGCCGAGGATTAACATCTCCATTGCCTGCTTGCGGCTTATATTACGACTGAGAGCCACCATTGGTGTTGAGCAAAACAATCCTATGTGAACACCAGGAGTGGCGAAGTACACGGTATTAGTGGCGACTGCGAGGTCGCAGGTGGCAACTAATTGACAGCCGGCCGCCGTAGCGACGCCGTGCACGCGAGCGATGACGGGTTGTGGCAGTCGCATGATTGATGTCATCATATGCCCACAGGCGTGGAACAGCTCGTCATAGAATTCGGGTGACTTACTGTTTACGAGCTCGCGCATGTCATGACCTGCGCAAAAACTCGGACCGTTCGCCGCGAAGACAACGGCGCGCACCGATTGGTCGTCGGCGATGTTGTCTAATTCTTCTTGAATCGTAGCTATCATTGCGCGTGACAAAGCATTGCGCGAGTTTGGGCGGTTGAGAGTGAGGGTTGCGACGCCTCTATAATTTTTGCGCAGTACAAGTGCATTGGTGTCGCTCTTCAGTTCAGCCCTCATTCTTGTTTCTCCTTACAATTACAAATAATTCCCGCCATATGTGAGCCTCTCATCAAGACGGCCAAATCAGATTGGCGTTTCGTGCGGATTAAGGACTTTGGTCGACAATGTACCAAACAGCATTTACGGAGAGGCGAATTTGACGTTGAGATTGTCGTAATAGTCGAGTGATTTCCGTGAAAGGAATTGCCTCAGAATTTCGTCGTCGTTTTACGACCCATTGCTATCCGCCTGCACCTCGAATGGCGATTGAGTCGATTTCAACTTTTAGTCCTGGTGCGGCAAGTTGAGAGACTTCGACCAAGGTCGAACACGGGAAATCACCGGTAAAAAACTCGCGGCGCGCCTTCCATACTTCCTCGCGCACCCGAATGTCGGTGACGTAAATTTGCACCCGAACAATATCGTCCATCTTGGCACCGGCTTCTTCAATTAGATGTTTGGTGCGTGTGAAGGTTTCCTTTGCTTGCTCGTACTCCCCAATGGAGCCCATATCGTCCGACATTCCGCCGGCGGTCAATCCTGCAATATGAATATGGTCACCAATGACAAGGCAATTTGACCAAGTGCCCTCAGGTGGTTCTTTAACATGCGGGCTTGTGATGCGTTTTTTCTTCATAAAATGCTCCCCTATATAAGACCACCATATCACGATGGCTTATGGGTATGACAGATATAAGGTCTTTAATATATGTGCCAAACGGAAGTCACATAGTTTGAATGCTTTTCCTATTTACGTTGCCATATTTGGCAATGACGCCAGTAAGTTTGAAGGATATTTTGATTGACTTAGAGCGTGTGCTGGCGGCCGGATATTTCCGGTAGTATCGATTAGGATGAGGGCTTACGGCCGCTTTAATTTTGGTCATTAAAAAGCTAACCAAAGCGATCCGGAAAAGCCGATCCTCCAGATCGCAAATAATAGGCTTAATTTCCGAAAGTTTTAGAGCGACCGCGGCTTTAACTCAGATTAATCGACCGGACCACCTCGCCTGAGATAGCGAGGAGAAAAGACGCCATCTATATCGGAATGAAGCGTACGCTTGTTAGGTGGGGTTATAGGGTCCTATTTTTTTAACTCGGCTATTAATCCGAGTTCATTCTATCTCGCGCCAATCGCGATAACGATAGAGCGTCAGCATGAAGGGGCGGGAGGTGGCGCGGATGAGCCGGTATAGGGGGAGCGGTTTGATTTCGGTGAGCGGGAAGGCAAGATCTTGCTCTTTAACCCCTTGTACGGCCTTAGCTAACTCACAACCGAGGGCGACGGAAAGGGCTACCCCGCGACCGTTGCATCCAATCCAGGTCCAACCGTTAGGGCCAATTTTATGGAAATGCGGTGTAAGGTCCCGGGTCGCGCCGACATAACCGGTCCATGAAAATTCAATTTTCGGCTCCAAATATTGAGGAAAGATGCGTTGCAGCCGTTTTGCGATGCGGGCTCGGATGCGTTGGTGGCCTTTGAACGGTATGGCGAGTGCGCCGCCGGTGATAAGCCGGTTGCGCGTATCGTAGCGAAAGAAATGCAGGTCGCCATGGGTGTCTGAGATTGCCTGTCTGTCGGGCACGACGGTACTGCGGACATTGTCGTTAAGAGGTGCCGTCGCCAATTGCCAGGAGGTGACTGGCATGATGCTCTGCGCCAGTTGAGGCGCTAAACTGGAGGCCAGCTCGCCAGTATAGGTGTTGGTAGCGACCACCAATGCCCTGGCGCGGATTTCGCCGATTGGCGTCTTGAGACGCCAGTTGTCTCTTTCCCGTGTATAGTTCAGTACAGGAGAATTTTCATGGATTACGGCGCCGTTTTCAGCAGCGACGCGACTGAGCTCTCGGGTTAAGGCTAAAGGATTTATATGGCCGCCGGTCTTATTCCCAAAACCGCCGAAGAAGAATTTTGTCCCGATGCGGCGTTCCAGTTCGGCCTGATCAATTAGTTCGACGTCGGCTCCGTGTTTCTCCCATTGCCTATAGCGTCTTTCAGAGATCGCCTTGAAGCGGCCAGGGCTATGCGCCGGCTGAATCCAGCCGGTTTGTTCGGCTTCACATTGAAGGTTGTGCTCACGCACAAGATCAAAAAGGAAGGCGGCTGAGCCACCTATCAGTTTGACGAAGCGTTCGCCTGCTTCACCGAACCTGTCGGTCAAATAGTCCGGGTCGGCACGGGTTAATACCGGTATGACCTGCCCGTTGTTCCTGCCCGATGCGCCAAAGCCGGCGTCTTCCGCCTCCAAGACAGTAACGGATGTCCCTGTCTTCGCCAGATGAAGTGCTGTCGATAGCCCCGTGAAACCAGCGCCGATGACCGCAACGTCGGTCTCAGAATCGCCTTCAAGGGGTTTATGCTTTACGCCAACCGGGGTAAATGCCCGCCAAAGAGTAGTCTCCGTCGCCATAGCCGCCTTTAATCCTCGGAAAGGCTCTGCGTCAATTCAATTAGCTGTGCTTACCAAGGAACGTAATATATGCGTCGTTGAAAGCGGCCTTTTGTTCGACATTTGAGAAGTGCAGAGCGTTTGGTAATACAACGAGTTCTGAACCCTCGATCTTTTCGTGCATGACCTCGTGGGCTGCGACTGGGGTGCCAGGGTCGTCCTCGCCGACGATCATTTGCGTCGGGACAGTGATTGCGGAAATACGATCGGTTAGATCGAGGCCTTGGATTGCGCGGCAGCAGCCACAGAAACCAGACACTTTGGTATTGCGAATCATTTCGCGAACCTTGTCACACTCTTCGGGCTTTGCCTTCATGTAGCTTTCGGAGAACCAGCGGGCCATGGTGCCGTCGATGAGCCCCTCCATACCGACAGTCCGGGCGGATGCGATCCTCTCGTCCCAGGCGCCTTGCATCTCCTTCGGAACGCGGCTCATTGTGTCGCAGAGCGAGAGCGATAGAAACCTGTCATTGTTCTTTAAGGCTGCCGTCTGTCCGATCATGCCGCCCATCGATAACCCAATGTAATGTGTCTGCTCAATTTCCAACGCGTCCATCAGGCCAAAGAGGTCATCGGCCAGCATTTCCAATGAATAGGCCTCATCTGGCGCATCGGAATCACCGTGTCCCCGCATGTCATAGCGAACAACACGATAGTCCTTTAGCACTTCCATTTGCGGGTCCCACATCGCGTTGGTGGCTGCGAGCGAATGGCTCATCACGACAGTAGGCGCATCGGCTGGCCCCTGCGCCTCATAGTTCAATTGTATTCCGTTAGCGCTTATTCTCATCTATTTTCTCTCAACCTCAGAAACCGCTGAACTCCCCTAGGATGGCATGAGAGTTTAGCGCTTTTCTATTGATATGCCTCGGTTTTCGCCCTTAACCCAAATCTAGGTTTGATGACTTAAACAATAAGGTTATTTCAAAGTATTTTTCCTGGGTTCATAGTTCCTTTTGGGTCAAGTGCGTCCTTGACCCGCTGCATTAGATCGAACTCGATCTCTGACTTGTAGCGTGCGAGTTCTGCTCGCTTAAGTCTACCAATACCGTGTTCTGCGCTGAAACTTCCGTCGAGTTCGACGGCTAGATCGTGTATGGCGAACTCTAGGTCGCGAGCCTTCTTCATCATCTCGTTGCCATTATCTCCCTCGGGTCGGCTGAGATTAAAATGAATATTGCCGTCGCCCATGTGGCCAAATGGGATGACTTGGACGTCAGGAATCATATGCTCCGATACAATCGTTGCTTTTTCGAGAAAGATCGGGACGCTGGTTAGCGGCACCGAGATGTCATGCTTAAGGCCTGCGCCAGCAAGCTTTTGGGCTTCCGGGATGTTCTCTCTCAGTCGCCATAACGCTGCCGATTGTTGGCCGCTTGATGCGATGATGGCATTAGCAATTTCTCCCACTTCGAAAGCATCCCCAAAGGCCGTTTCGACCGTTTCGCCAAGGCCAGATTTTTTACGGCCCGCGCTGCATTCAATGAGCGCGTAGTGTTCGTAAAGGTTTTGAAATGGGTCTATTGTGTTCTCGATATGCTTTAGGACTAGGTCGAGGCATTTACGGTGGAGGTACTCGAACGAGGTAACGCTATCGCTAGTTGCCGACCGCAACCGAGACAAAAGCTTCAACGCGGCTTCGGCGTCTGGCAGAGCGACAAAGCTTGTGACGACATCGTGTGGGCGCGGGAAAAGTTTGAGCACCACCGCTGTGACGATGCCAAGCGTGCCCTCGGCGCCGAGAAAAAGTTGTTTCAGATCGTAGCCAGTGTTGTCCTTACGGAGGCACCGAAGCCCGTCCCAAATCCTTCCGTCTGGCAGTACGACTTCTAAGCCGAGCACGAGATCTCGCATGTTTCCGTATCGCAGCACGGCGACGCCGCCAGCGTTGGTCGAAATATTGCCACCGATCTGGCAACTGCCTTCGGCGCCAAGGCTAAGCGGGAATAAACGGTCGGCTTCCTCGGCTTTCTCCTGAATTGCGCTCAGAACGCAGCCTGCTTCGGCCGTTAGTGTGTAGTTGAGCGGATCGATTTGGCGGATTTTGTTCATACGCGACAGTGAGATTATAACCTGTTCGCCACTCTCGTCGGGTGTCGCTCCGCCGCAATAGCTGGTGTTTCCGCCCTGTGGTGTGATTGCAATACCTGCCTTAGAACAGATGCGCACGACGGTTGCGACGTCTTCCGTTGTCGCTGGCCGCAGCACAATCGGCGTCCTGCCATGATAAAGCTCGCGTACGTCGACGGCATAGCTCTCTGTGTCTGACGGAACATCAAGGAAGCCGCCGGGGCCCACCGCATCTTTTAGTTGTTGCAGGATATTTGGCGTCATTTTGGTCATTTGTTTCGCCAATCGCGCATTCCGTCCTTGAGTTGTTTTATCAATTCGGCCTTACCGGCAAGTAGGCACGGCCTTTCGGTCAAAGCGGTCTTGTGGCCGTCAGCGTAATCGGAGTGTTCTGTTAGCGTCACGCGCCAAGGCCTCCTGTCACGGAATATTTTATTGGTGTAATTAATGCAACAAAACCTTACAGGATGCAGACAGGTTAGTCAGCCCAGCCAGGAGGAAATCGGCATGATTATTGTCGGAGAAGAAGAGACGCGCGAATGTCTCGAATGGAAATCGCTCGTGGAAGCATTGAGAGAGGCCTTCAAAGGTGGCATCAAATCGCCCGCGAAACATCAACACTACGTTGAGGTGCCGGGAGAACCGGAGGGTAAAATCATGATGATGCCGGCCTGGCGTTCTGGTGAATACGTTTGTGTCAAATTGGTAAACATGTTTCCAGGGAATGCAGGACGAGGTATGCCTGCGGTTAGCGGCACCGTGATACTTTTCGACGGTCGGACAGGTCAAATGTTAGCGCAGATTGATGGTGGCGAAGTCACGGCGCGCAGGACCGCGGCGGCTTCGGCACTAGCGGCGGACTACCTGGCGCGTTCAGGTGCGAAAAATCATTTGGTTGTCGGAACTGGCCGGGTCGCCTGGAATTTAATTTTTGCGCATCGAGCGGTTCGACCTATCGAGATGACGTATATCTGGGGGCGGGATTTGGCCAAAGCCCATCGGCTTGCCACGGCAGCTGGTGATCTGGGTATTCAGGCAAAACCTGTGGAGGATATCGAGGCTGCGGCATATGTGTCAGATGTCATCTCATGTGCGACTTTCTCTCCGAACCCTTTAGTCATGGGAGAGTGGCTCAGTGTGGGAATGCATCTTGATCTTGTTGGCGGCTATCGCCCCGAGGTACGAGAGACGGACGACGAATCGATCCGCCGTTCCCGTGTCTATTGCGATACTCTTAATGGGGCCCCTCAGGCGGCTGGCGACCTTACGCAACCCATTGCGTCTGGTGTACTTGACCCCAACGATTTAACCGACCTCTATGCCCTCGCACAGGGGCACGATATGGGTCGCAAGTCCGAGGAAGAAATCACTCTATTCAAGTCGGTCGGTGCGTCGCTCGAGGACTTCGCCGCTGCCGTTCTAGTTTACGAGAAGGTCAAAGGATCATTAGTTTAAGAGTTATAAGAAACAATACTTGAGACTGGTAATTCAAGTTGTTTTAACCTGTGTCGGCCGGCAAGGAAACTCAGTTCTACTATGAAGCTCGCGCCGGCAACAATGCCGCCAGTTTCGCGGACTAATTCCACTGCCGCGGCTGCGGTGCCTCCTGTTGCAAGAAGATCGTCCATGATGACTACCCGCTGACCTGGGGTGATAGCATCAGCCTGAATTTCGATTGTATCTGTGCCGTATTCGAGGTTGTAGGTATGCGCGACGGTCGCGCCCGGCAACTTACTTGCCTTTCGTATCATTGAAAATCCGCACCCAAGTTTTAATGCCATTGGCGCGGCCGTCAAAAACCCACGTGCTTCAATTCCGACAAGTAGATCCGGTTCCATCTGTTTGACTTGAATTTCTAATTGCTCGATGCAATACCGCCATGCACTCGGATGGGCCAATAGGGTCGAAATATCGTAGAATAATATACCCGGTTTTGGGAAGTCGGGGATACTGCGAATGTGCTTCTTCAAGTCCATTGATTGCGTCTCTCCGGAATTTTTCGTCGCCGGTGCAAAGGGTCAAAACTAATTAGTCGTGATCTTTCATGCAATGTGGCAAATGTTTTTGGGATAGTTACAATAGTAGTATTTGTAAGGAAAATTCATGCGAGTTTAATAAGCGCTCGGCGTATCGAGTAGACTTCGTTTTGGATAACAAAAGTGCTGGCTGAAGACGGCGATCGACGACGGATTGTTGATAGTCCTTGTGGACGGTGCCTGTGCCGCGATCGGTGGGCCATTCTGATAAACTCGTCGGTGGATTGCAGGTGGACCATGTTACCACATCAGAACTCAATCTTTCTGCTCTTAGAGTGCTTGATACCGCATACGGAACAATGTCAAAATCGTGAATAAGCCACAAAGCGAATTTGTATCGTCCGAAAACGTTAGAGTATAAAGTTAAGACGGCATGTAAATTCACGTTGTCTATAATTGTCATCTTTAAAAAATGCATATGTAAAATATTGAAATATAAATTTAATTTAACATTAAGACCCGTTGAGATGCACAAGCTGAAACGAATTATCAACAAGTCGAAATCAGACATAATATCCAAAGCGAGTTCCATATGACCCACGTCTTTCATCGTCATACCAAGACGACGCCACCAGTCGCCGCCTCAGGAGACGGCGTCTACATCACGGACGATAGCGGCAAGCGTTATCTAGACGCTTCCGGTGGTGCGGCGGTGTCATGTCTTGGACATAGTCATCCAGTGGTCCTTCAGGCGATCCGCGATCAGATCGATAAAATATCTTTCGCCCATACTGGGTTTTTCACTACACAGGTGGGAGAAGACCTGGCTGAAAAACTGGCAGAAAAAGCGCCAGGCGATCTCAACTATGTCTATTTCGTATCCGGTGGATCGGAGGCGGTTGAGGCGTCGCTAAAGCTTGCTCGGCAATACTATCTCGAAACTGGTCGGCCGGATCGCCGCCATGTCATAACGCGACGGCAGAGCTATCACGGGAATACGCTCGGTGCGCTTGCCGCTGGTGGCAACATGTGGCGCCGTGAACCGTTCGACCCGCTGCTGATAGAAACACACAATATCGCACCTTGTTTTTCCTATCGTGAGAGACGGAATGATGAAAGTGAGGAGACATATGGCTTGCGGGTAGCCAACGAGTTAGAAGAGAAGATACAGGAGCTTGGTGAGGAAAGCGTGATTGCTTTTATCGCAGAGCCGGTCGTCGGCGCCACCGCAGGTGCGGTGCCGGCAGCACCAGGGTACTTCAAACGTATTCGCGAAATTTGTGATAAGTATGACGTGCTGTTAATCCTCGATGAGGTTATGTGTGGCATGGGTCGTACTGGTTCGCTCTACGCCTGCGATCAGGAGGGGGTGGTACCTGACTTATTGACTTGTGCGAAGGGCCTTGGTGCGGGTTATCAACCGATTGGTGCCACTGTACTCTCACAGAAAATATTTGAGGCAGTTCGCGACGGCTCTGGGTTTTTCCAACACGGCCATACGTATATGGGGCATCCGGTCGCTTGTGCGGCTGCTCTTGCGGTACAGAACGTAATCGATGAGGAGAATTTACTGGAACGCGTGGGCGATATGGGAGACCGTTTGAATGAGGCATTGCAGGAGCGATTCGGAAATCACTATCATATCGGTGATATCCGCGGTCGCGGTTTGTTCCGGGCGATGGAGTTTGTGGCTGATCGGACGACTAAGGAACCTTTCGATTCGACCTTGAAGTTGAATGCCAAGGTCAAGCAAGAAGCCTTGAAACGAGGTCTTATCTGCTACCCGATGGGTGGTACGATCGATGGCGTGCGGGGCGACCATGTCTTATTGGCGCCGCCGTTCATCATTGAAGGCGTCCATATCGAGGAACTCGTCGAAAAACTTGGCGATTCCATAGATGGTGCAGTGGCGTCCGTCTGACCTGATGGCATTTATATCGAGGGCACTTTTGGGACTGATTGCCCTAACGTTGGGTGTGTTCGGTCCATACAATGCAGTAGGCGGGAATACCAATTTAATTGTAATAGGTGGTGGCATTCCTTTCGGTTATTATTTTGGTCTCGCTGGGGCTCTATGCAAGGTCATCAACGAACAAGTGGTCAACGAAAAGGTGCCGCGGGGAATTCATTGTCTCAATCTCGCTGCCGGGAGTTCGGCCCGCAATTTGCTAAATATCGACGAAGAGATGATCGACTTTGCGGTGGTGCAGTCAGATTGGCTTCGCCATGCGGTGGAAGGAACCAGTCGTTATCGGGGCGTTGGTCCGAACGAAGCGTATCGCTCTATATTTTCGGTTCCGGCTGAAAGTTTGACGATCCTTTCGCGGGGGGATGTTCGTACTAAGGTCTTGGGTCAACTCGCCGATCGTCGTGTCGGATACGATACGAGCAATCCTTATGCCTATCTTTTGATGCAAAATGCGATTGAGGCGGCTCGCATTAATTTGGTCTCTGCTACGCTCGACGCTAAAGTTGGATCTGCCGCCGACCATGTGTGTGCAGGAAAGATCGACGCATACGTTACAATGACACGGCATCCAGACGGGCATGCCGTGGAAATGCTCTCTAACTGTGAGCTAAAATATGTGACACTCAATAATTCGATCGTCGAAGCAGTGGTTGAAAAACATTCAGAATTAATTGTGCAGCGCATTAAACATCTTGGTGCCGGAGGAAAGCAGCAAGTATTTTCGACTTTCGGTCTTACGGCAGTACTTGTGACATCTAGGGACACGACGGATGCCGTTGTTGATCAACTGTTGGAAGCGACGTTCGGTAAGTTAGGGAAACCTGAAACTGGTAAACCACCGTTCTCAAAGATCACTAAAAAGGTCCTCATGGCGGCAGCTCGCATTGCTCCCATGCATGAACGGGCGGAGGCGTATTTTAAGGCGCGTGGCTGGCTTGATTGACCATTTGAATTAGTCATAAAAGTTCTTTGGCTAAAGCGAGAAGTTCAAATTTGCAAGATGCTTTGCTATAAGTGAGCCGTGCCGGTTTGTTAAAGTGCAATCTAGGTGCCAGTCTACGGATTCGATTCTTTGCTGGCTTGTCCGTTGGAATGCTCAAACTTCCGACGATCAGTTCTGTAGTAATTGGCGCGATTAAGTTAAGTTGAGCGCGTTCAGGCCATATCATAATTAATGTATTATCTAAATCCATTGCTCGCATATTCCACGAATTTCTGGCTAAGCATTTCCGTTGGTAGCGCTAATCACGGAAAAAAGCCTCGCCGTTTGTCATTCACACTATATTTGCTGCGGTGGACGTGTATCCGACCGGCAAGGTCATTAAGAGGATAGAATGGTTTGTGAATGCGAAAGAGATAAATAGCGTCTGTAGGTCAATTAGGGGTGCGGGGAGGCGATAAAGCACCGATAGGTCATTTATAAAGTTAAGCACATAAATTGGTTCCGTGGAGGAAGAAGTGGTGCTACGCGATTGGCGGTGGTTTAAGGGGCATGTAGTAATTTATGTCGCTTCCGGCGTATCAATTTTTATGACCATACATGGGAGTAACTCGACATCTTGGTTTCTAATCATTTGGACTGTCATGGTTGGTTTGCATTTTTTGGTAACCAAGACATTAAATGTTGATGACGCTTGGGGTGAAAGCCGTGCCTATGATCTCCGACGAAAGACTTATGATCACAAGCATATCGATCAAATCGTCAATTCGGCAGTAGAAGGTGATCCGGACGAAGACCCTGCGGCACCGAAGCGGAACTGATAGGACTTTCTGTTTCAGACGAATATTTAATCTAGCCCTTTCACGCAGGCTGCATAAGTCTTCGCTGTGGTTAGTGCCCATCTCCATTATATCTAGATGTCGGCAATAAGGAGAGATAACGAAATTGTCGTATAGAGATTTCTCAGAGCGTGGGGGGGAGCATCACGCCCTCGCGCATCTCTGGAAAGCGTTTTGCCATCCGGACAATCCGAAATGTGTAGCGTAACCAGAGCAGTAGAAACACCAGCAGTAAACCTTGCTCGACCGCATGCAGTTTAGAGGGAAAGCCATTGACGATCAGATGCAAGAATAAGACTAAAGGAGCTGTCGCGCTATAAAATGCCGCGTATTGGCTTTTCGCAGAGTGCAGGAGGTAGAGCGATGCAAGAATGCTAACTGCATATACCAAAAATAGGAAGTAACCTATACTTTCTTGGCGTGTGATTGCAGCGAGTGAGACGAAGCCCAGTAAGCCAATAGGCGTGCCAACGAACATTATGTATAGGAAGAGTTCCTTCCTTGCCTGCAACTTTGTGAGTTTGTTGACCGGCACGAAGAAGGGTGTTTTATCATCATCCCAGACGTACCTCTTAGTCCACTTCTCCCAGTTCGACATACTTCCTCTTTAGACGAGCCAACCCCAAAAGTTGAAGGTGTGGAATACTAGGATCAGAATAACTATCATGAAACCAAGACCAAGATAATAAAATAACTGTTGGCTTTTGGTAGCTTGCGCTTGCTCATAGACTTGATCCGCAATCTGGCGGCTCATTAATTTACTGCTGTCGCCTCGCTTCGCTTCATTAGAACCGTCCGTGAGCGAACCGTCGATATTCTCCATCATCATTCGTTTTTCAATTTTTTCTTCTTCTCGTTCGATAGTGTATAATGCGAAGTTAACTTTATTTTTGCTGAAGAGAGCGAAAGCCGTTTGTAACCATACCGCTACGCCGCCGAGGGCAGCTACGACTAGTCCAAATACTAATATTGATTTGATTGCCCAACGATTACTGAGGCCAACTAATGACGCCGACTGTTCGTTGCTCGTGAAAGCTTCATGCGCATAGTCCAATGCGAACCAGGCGACCAGAAGGCAATATGGGATCATAAAAAATGTACAGCCGATTAGTTCGATCCATGCTTGCTTCTTGAAGGTCAATTTTTCACGGACAAGGTCGACCCGGACATGACGGTTGTAAATATAACCATATCCAAGCACCAGGGTATAGAGGCAGACGTGAAAGTGCCACTCCAATTCTTGTAGGAGCGTTGACCTGAAGGGTAGAAATTCTAAAAGCGTACTGTACATCCAATCCCGGGCTTGGATGTAGTCATTATTCAACATCCAGTTGCCGATATACGTCATCGTCTTTCGCTGCAACACGTCCCAAACGGTGATGAATACGAGGGGCAGCATGAAAAGTGCGCCCCATTTACCAATCGTTTCGACAAATTTGCCTAATGTTGCGCTGAAAATGACAGCTGCGGGAACCTTTTCACCGCTCGCTTCAGCATGTTCTGTTGTTTCAGCGCTCGACATCGTCGGTTCTCCTTTAGCCTAATCCTGGTAGCCATAACGCAACCGAAGGGTAGGTGATCACAAGTATTAGAGCGATTAGTTGTAAAATCACGAACGGTATGATGCCTTTGTAAATACTACTCAATTTAACTTCACGTGGTGCGATGCCCTTCAGATAGAACAATGCATAGCCGAATGGCGGAGTAAGGAAAGAGGTTTGTAGGTTGATGGCTACCAAAACTGTGAACCAGTAGATCATTGCCCGGTTCTCTGTCGGCACATGGTCACCAAATTCCAAGCCTACGACGATCGGCGCGAAGACGGGCAGAATAATCAGTGTAATTTCAACCCAGTCCAGGAAGAAGCCCAAAATGAAGACAATCCCCATGATCAGGAATAAAAGTCCCCATGGAGTAAGGCCAGCCTCATGAATTAATTCTTCTATAATGTCGTCGCCGCCAAGTGCTCTAAAGACCAGTGCGAAACATGTAGCTGTAATGATAATGAAAAAGATAAATGAAACCGTTAGGCCTGACGACTGGCACACCGCAACGGTCATGTCTCTTTTCAGACGCCCATTGAGCCAGGCAAGGAGCGTCGCGCCGCCAGCACCGACAGCTCCCGCTTCAGATGGTGTGGCGAAACCGAAGAGAATGGAACCCTTTACCAAAGCAATCAGGAAGACTGGTGGAAAGAAGCTGCGCAGCATCAACGGCGCCATTTCACCTTTTGGGACCTGTAGTGCGTCCGGCGGAAGCGGCGGTGCTAAGTCTTTCTTGATGCCCGACGCGATAGCGATGTAAATGATATAAAATCCCGCCAGCACCAGACCTGGCATCAAAGCGGCCAGGAACAAATCACCAACGGAAATCGTCATGAGGTCCGCCATGATGATCAGCATGATGCTTGGCGGAATTAAAATTCCAAGTGTTCCGGATGCGCAGATTGTGCCTGTTGCGAGTCCGTGATTGTACTTTTGTTTGAGCATTGTTGGCAGGGCCAACGCAGTCATCATGGTGACCGAGGCGCCAATAATGCCGGTCATCGCAGCTAATATCGTCCCCATGACAGCAACTGAAATGGCCAATCCACCGGGTACTTTCTTAAGTAGTACCTGGCAGCAGTAGAGCATGTCATTGGCCACGCCCGATCGTTCCATCATAACGCCCATAAAGACAAAGGTTGGAACTGCGACGAGAACGAGGTTCTCAGAGGCAAACCCCCAAATTCTGGGCATAAATAGAAAAAACTGAATGAAACTAAAGAGGTCGAATAAAATTCCGAGGAAGCCGTAAATGAGCGCTAGGCCGCCAAGAATGAAGGCGACAGGATAACCAGTGAAAAGTAAAATCGCCAAAGAGGCAAACATCATTATCGGCAAAAAGTCGATAATCAAATCGGTTAGTTCGACAAACATGATTCTACGCTCGCGGCATCAGCGGGGATTAAAACCGTTGTCCTATGCGTACTTCAAAATCGCAACAGGCGCTGAAACCCATTAAAAGGTTCCAGCACCGTGTCGCAATTCGCCTACCGTACAAGCCGGTAGCACGTAAGAGCACTTTACTTGAGATACGTACCCTTGAGAGATTGAGCGTCGCCCCAGACTTTGTACTTGGCGCGGAAGTCGTAAAAATGATCTGCGACCTTCTTAAAGATTGGGTCTTTTGCAGACTCTTCCTTGACAACTTCGAACCAAGCCTTTTCAAACTTAGCCAAGGTTTCGTCTGGCCAGCGTTTGACAATTACACCGTGTTTTTTCTGCATTTCAGCCATGCCGCCGAAGTTCTTCGCCTCAGTTTCGGCATAGGTATGCATCACGCTGTCGCCGAGTGCGACCTTAATCGTAGCCTGGTGCTGCTTAGAGAGCTTGTTCCACGCGTCCTTGTTCATCAAGAGTTCGGAAACTGATACCTGCTGGTGCCAGCCTGGAAAGTAGTTGTACTTAGCAATCTGATGAAAGCCGAGTTTGATGTCAATTGTTGGCATCGAGAACTCGGTTGCATCAATGACGCCACGCTCCAGGGCAGGATAAATATCCGCGCCGGCAAGAAGCTGTGTCGCGGCGCCCATTTTCTGCATGACTTTCGCGCCGAGACCGAAGAAGCGCATCTTCAAGCCCTTGACCTGTTCGAGTGATGTAATTTCGGTCTTAAACCAACCTGAAGTCTCCGGGCCGATTGCGAAGCTGTCGAATGCGATCAGATTATGCTTGTCGTAAATTTCTTGCTTGAGATCGTTTCCTCCACCGAACCACTTCCAAGCCATAAATTCACCGATTTGCGGTCCGAAGGGGACCGTGGTGAAGAAGGCCAGGGCAGGATACTTCGCGGTGTGATAACCCGGCGTCGTCCAGCAGGATTCAAGGGCACCCTTACCGACAGCATCGAAACATTCGAGTGATGGGACTAGAGCGCCTGGCTCAAAGAATTTGATGTTCAGGTCGCCGCCAGTGATATCCTTGACGTTTTGCGAGAAACGCACCCCTGACGTGCCGAGGTGAGGCAGCTTGCTGCCGAAGGTGCTCTGCATTTTCCAGCGAACTTTCTTGGCGTCGGCGTCTGCCGAGGTGCCGAGAACCAATCCGCTTACCAGGCCGAGAGCCAGACCCACAGATAGAAACGACTTAAATTTCATTTTATCCCTCCCTAAAGAGCGGCTTTTGCCGCATTCCGAGTTACCGGTTTTCCCGGAAATTTTTTTAAACCCCACGAGGTTTTGGCAAAACAGCGCGGTTAACGAGAAGGCTAACGTCATAAAACTATTATAACAAGCCGCTAATCTAACTTGTCTTTGGCATTTAATTAAGTGGCTGCATAGCAGGGCATGCAGCTATCTTCGAGGAATGCAACAGGTCTTTAAGTAATATAGTCACAGAAGAAATTATTGGCTGACCCCAAAAACACGCGGCGTTGGTTGAGTTTGACAAAATTAATTTTAGGTGCGGGGATGTTAAGGTGTCCGATATCCTACCTCTCGTCAGCATAATAGAGTAACCGAACTTGTCTTAATGTCGGGTCGATTTTCAGGATTACGGACGAACTATTTTCTATGCATTTTATCTCGGTGATTGAACGCTGTTAAGCAGCAGACTTTTCAAACTGCGTGCAGCAATTCGACAAATGTTCCAATTGTACAGTCGTTAACCGAAAAGTGGGAGGGAGAGCTGATTGGCGACCCAGCGGGCGGTGGCCAGCAGGTGTGGTTCGGAACTGCGACGGGCAATTAATTGCACGCCAAGTGGCAGGCCAGTTGGACCTAGGTCGACTGGTACAGTGAGGCATGGAAGATGGAGGAACGTCCAGAGACGGTTGAACTCGGCGCTGCCAGTGGAAGCTAAGCCCTCCGGCGCTTCACCCGGAGCAGGCAAGGTCAGAACGATTTCATCCTCAGCAATCAAGTTCGGGAGCATGCGACGACATTCCTCGCCGAGGGCGGCGGCCTTTTGGTAACTGATTAGGTCGTAGCCACGACCTTCTTCGATTAGCTTCTGCGTCGGTTCTGGTATGTCTTCCCATGCATTCTCAATTTCCCAGGCGAGTGCAGGCAACGCTTCGACCGCACCTATTACGGTGTGTGCGTCGAACAGGTCGGGAAATGGGGGCGGTAAATCTAGTTCCCGTATTGCCGCGCCCGCTACTCCTAGTTTAGCGAAGACATCCTCAACAAGATCACGTCCGCATTTTTGAGCTTTCTTCCAACTGGTGGTGCGTACTAGTACGATTTTTGGGCAGCTTGCGTCGTCGGCGACCGCCAGCGGTTTGCTCTTGCCTTGCAGAGCCGCACCCGCGATGGGGATGTCATCAAGGCTGCGAACGTAAAAACCTAGCGTGTCAAGTGATGGCGAGATCTGTTTCACGCCGCCAAAGTTGATCGCATCGAATGCAGGCTTGTAAGCAAGAATCCCGCAATAGGCGCCGGGACGCAGGACCGAACCGCCGGTCTGAGTTCCAATCGCCAACGGCACCATGAAGTCAGCGACGGCTGCGGCCGAACCGCTCGAAGACCCCCCCGGTGAATGATCGTTATTATGCGGGTTCCTGGTTGGACCGGGATTGCGATGGGCGAAGGTTGTTGTCACCGTCTTACCGATAATGATGCTGCCAGCTTCCTTTAGAGCAGTGACGCAGGCGGCATCGGAGGTCGGTCGGTGGTTCTTGTAAATTGTGGAATTGTACTCCGTGCCCAAATCAGCTGTATCGATGATGTCTTTAAGAGCCACAGGGATGCCGCCAATCAAGCCATGTCGGCCAGCCGCGTCCGACGTTCTGGCATTTTGCAGCGCCGCCTCACGGTCTAACGTAACCCAAGCTTGGATATCCTTCTCGCGCTCGCCCACCCTCTCCAGGCAGGACCGCAATAGATCTTCCGATGTGAGTTTACCTTCCGACATTTCTCTTAGTGCCGCGGACACCGAAAGTTTTGCCGGATAACTCATGACCATCTCCTAATTTCTATTTTTACTCCAAAACAGATAGAGCTTGCATAAAATTGGACGAGCGCTCGTTCTGGTTTAATATTTAACACGCTTCGCTATCGGACAATCTATTACTCCCGAAAATAGCTTAGCCTATAGTATAAGAGCACTGTTGTCGCGAGTGAGGGCCATAATCAACTAGCCCATCCAGTGACAGAAATTGTTGGTGGTCACTTCTTAGTCTGATGAAACACTGAGACTGTTGGGGAGAATGGACTAACGGGACCCAGAACATTGAAAAAATAATGCTGTTATGTATTTTTTTAGTTGGGAACGATTTTCGTCGCGTTAATTGTTCAAGAATTCAATAGCACTCAAAAATAGGGAATTCTGGATGGCAGAAGTAAGTTGATTCCTATGAATTACTGCTAAGTCATTGATACTCTTGCCCTGTAATCAGTGCTCGTTAATTGGTTAAATTAAAATATGAAGAGAGGATTGTAATATTGTAAAAGACAAAAATATATGGCAAGCGATCGCAGAAAATCGGTTGGTCCAGGTATATGGCTTTCTTACTTAGAGCTAGCTAAACCAACGATAGGGCCAATTGTTGGTAATTGCCTGTTACTACAAGGCTTTCGCCAAAGGGATACGGACAGGCGGAGTGGGTCTTATTAATCGAATTTGAGAGTGATCAGGCTGTCGCAGCTGCCTAGGGGGATTGAAAATTATCAGGCGGTATTAGCGGATTTCGCCGACAGTGCAGAAAAGAGACTTTAGACTAACTGAAGGTGTTTGATTCGGCAGATCATAAAATTTACTTTCAGTATTTTTTATCTGTCCAAGACTGATTTTTGCCGCTAGGCCCGTTATACCAATTTCAGCAATAACCCATGGTCTTAAGTTGAACTATTAGATCAGTCGTTATAGCTATTATCCGGGAAGAATCCATCAATGATAGATGTTGTGGTTTTCGGCTAGCTATATATTAAAAAATTATTCGCTCCCTATGCAGAAGCCTGCTGAAACAACCATATAAAATTATTGATATTGACTATGACTAATTAAGTAATTGAGCTTTGCTTTAATTGTAGTAGCCATGCAATTTTATACTAATATGAATTCACTATTAAAAATAAATAATAAATCAGTCGATCTGATCTATATTCTGTGTAGAAAAACACCTTATTATTGTTGAGAATATTTCGCTCAAATTTATCGCTTCTTAGTGGTTATCTTTCCTGCTTTAGGGCAAGACAAAGACGATGAATCTAACTTGAGCGCTAGTCATAATAATTTAACCTAAAGCCTTTCAATAAATGCACATGAAATACCATAACGTTGATGTAATTGAATTTAAAGAGGTTTCGTATAGCAAGTATTAATCAGCGTGACTATGGACTCAGTAGCTTGTCAATACGCCATATCAGCAGGAGATGAACGAAGCCATTACTACAAATTATAAAAGTAGACCTGTCCCACTAAATTCTCTTTGGAGAGGAAGTGGAACAGGTAAATGTAGTGGCAGTATCTAGTTGTCAGTACGATAAAGTGAGACCAATCATTAGAGTGTGGCTGTCGTATTCACCTTCAATTTCTTGTACATCCTCGAAATCAGGATCTTCTGAACCAAAATAACGATATTGGCCGGTAATATTAGCATTCTTTGCTAGTGGATAACTAATACCAGCACCGAATTGATAGGCGAACACAGTAGAGGTATCATCGAAGTCGGTAGAAATACCTGCGACACTGTCGACGTCTAAGGTCTGCATTGAGGCGCCGACACCTGCTAATACAAAAGGTATGAATTTTGATCCAATATCGATGTCATATATGCCATTTAACATTAAACCCATGGAGGTGTGATCTCCATCTAAATCTGCTGAAACATTCCCTAAGAAGGTGGTTCCTGCGACGGTTACTGAAGTAAGGTTCAATGAATCAAGCGCATTTTTTCGATACGAACCTTCAACTTCAAATCGAAAATCACCAAAATCTCTCCCAAAAGAACCGACAAGGACATATCCGTTGTCAAAATCGTAATCTCCTTCTCCTATATTGTTATTTTCAGTGATTTGGAAATCACTATCTGTTGTAATGGCTAGCCCTCCAGCGCCAGAGACATACCACCCATCCATGATATAGTCTTTAGCTACAGCCGCCGTAGATGACAAAAAAGCCAAAGCACCAAATAAAACGGCCACTTTATGGCAATAAGAATGAAACATGTAATAAATCCTTCGATGAGCTATGTTTTTTACTTAAAAACATAATATAATGAAATTGTAAAGATAATAAAAATGGCTATTTTTTTTATTCATGTTCACTATTATAGAGCGAGTGGTAGGGATACAGTGTGCGGTCTGCTAACATGAACTTGAGTTTCTATGACTCAATACTTTACGTTGCCGGCAAATTTTTGAGCAGCGTCTAAAAGGGCTAGCCACCTATAGGCCAAATGATGCGCTAAGGACATTAGGCTAATTAATAAGTTATGTAGCGGATCTCAGAGGACGTTGGTATGAAAGAAGATTAAAACTTGAGTAATTCGTTTTAGCCGCAGGTCAATTTATTATATAAGGTTATGAATTTAATTCACGGAGAGCGTAATCAAGAGGAAGCCAAGCAATGAACGAGTTCCCAGTCCCTGAAAATGAAAATCTACGGCTAGAGACTCTATCATCTTACGATATATTAGATTCGGCTCCGGAAGTTTCTTTTGATGAAATCACAGAATTAGCTGCAGAAATTTTGCAGTGCCCGGTATCATTTATTGAGTTTATGGATGCTGATAGGCAGTGGTTTAAGTCAAAATATGGCCTGCCTGATGATTATGTTGAAACACCACGGGATATAGCAATTTGTAATACTGTAATTTGCCAAGGTGATTTGCTTTATATTCCTGATCTAACGGATGATGACCGTTTTAAACATAACCCATTGGTTGAGTCGGCACCGAATATCAGATTCTACGCAGGTGCACCATTAATAACACCAAATGGACAAGCGATTGGAACTATTTGTTCAGTAGATTTCGAGAAAAGAGATTTATCCATTAATCAAAGAGAGGCACTGAGAAAGCTATCAAAACAGGTTATGGCACAGTTAGAATTAAGACGCACATTAGTTGAAGTTAATCTTCTTGTAGAAGAGCAGAATAAGCTATCGGAACAGATTAATTTGGAAAAAGGAAATGTTGAAAATCTTCTTGCACGTGTTCTTCCTGATAATATAGCGCGTGAGTTGAAAGAAAATAATAACGTCGAACCAAAATATTTTGATGAATGTAGTATATTGTTTACCGACTTTGTTGGTTTTACAAATTTGACTGAGACATTGGCTCCTAAAACCTTAATAGACCTTCTTCATCAAGTTTTTTGCCAATTTGATAAGATATGCAAAAATTACGATATTGAGAAAATTAAAACCATCGGTGATTCATATATGTGTGTTTCAGGATTATCAAAAAATAAAACTGATCACACAAAACGTATCTGTATGGCGGCATGCGAAATGATGGAATATTTAAAAAAGGCAAATGCACAAAGATTAAAGCTAAAAATGCCTATATGGGAAATGAGAGCAGGTATTCATACAGGACCTGTTATTTGTGGTGTAGTTGGTGACGATAAATTTACATTTGATATATGGGGAGATACTGTGAATACAGCTGCATTAATGGAGCAAAATTCTGAACCTGGAAAAGTGAATATCTCTGAATCTACTTATTTTCGCATAAAGACAGATTATCAAATTGAAGAGAGAGGAGAAATAGTAACAACAAAAAAAGGTCCGTTAAAAATGTTCTTTATCAATATTTGATTTGACGGTTATTCGAAAAA
>JAYZET010000009.1:0-19795 GCA_036337155.1 Pseudomonadota bacterium
GAAAAACGCTCTTGGGTGCAAGCGGTGAAGCACTACCACTCCGCCACCCGCGAATTGCACACACCCTATCGCACAAAGGTCTACAAGATTTGGCGCGCAGAACGTCGCAAGGTTCGCAATGAACAGATCGCCAAGGAACGCCAAATCCGCCGCCGTAACGCCGCCCGCTATTCGCGGGTAGATCGCATCCTTGCGCAAAACGGCGCCGCAGAACGCCGGTTCCTTTGGCTGGATCGGACGACCCGGCGTTTATTGGGAAATTAGTTTGGGTCAGATTACACCCTTGTTCTTAAGATCAGCAATTTCCTCCGTCGACAAACCTAGCAGATCCCCGTAAATTGCATCTATGCCATCGCCGAGCGGGGGGCCAACATGTTTTACGCGACCCGGCGTCTTTGAGAGTTTCGGAATGACACCAGGAACGACAATTTCACCAGCAACAGGGTCGTTGAAACGTAATAGGTTGTCGCGCGCCTCGAACTGCGGATCCTCAAAGATGTCTGCAACTGAATTGATGGCGCCGCAGGGGACATCTCCATCTGTACACTTCTGTAGGACCTCCGACTGTTTGTAACTCCGGGTAAAGTCTGTTACCAGGCCGTCAACCCTTTCCCGTGCGGCAATCCGCTGAGCAGTTGTCTGGTACATGTCCGGGTTCGATAGTTCCGGTTGTCCCATTACCTTTGCGAGACGTGCGAACATGCGGTCAGATGTGCAGGCAATGGAGACCCACTTTTCGTCGCCGGTTTGAAAATGTCCATGAGGACAGGCAAGCTTAGTACCCATTCCCTCACGCTGTCGGATGGTCCCTTCCTTAGCGTAGGCGGGTACCAATTCGTCGAGAAACCGAAATATTGATTCGTAAAGCGCCATATCGATGACCTGCCCCTCGCCCGTCCGATCGCAGCTTTTAAGAGCGATCAAGATGCCCAAGGCGCCATAAAGTCCCGACGTATAATCCGCAAGCGATGTCGAGCCCGGTGTCACCGGCGGTCCGTCGGGCATACCCGCGAGATAGGTCAGTCCGCCGAATGCTTGCGCAATCCTCGCGAAGCCGGGACGTTGCTTATAGGGTCCTGTCTGGCCGTAACCCGAAACGCGCAATAATACCAGTTTTGGGTTTACCTCGTGAAGCACCTCCCAACCGAGTCCCCAACGTTCGAGAGTACCCGGGCGAAAATTCTCGCACATCACGTCTGATACGGCGACAAGACGTTTAAGGATATCGACGCCTTCCGGTGTGCGCAGATCGAGCGTTACTGAAGTCTTATTTCGAGACTCAGTCATCCAGGCCAGCGTGTCACCGTCGCGCGCCGTTTTAGTGCCATAATGTCGCCAAGGGTCGCCGCCCTTCGGGTTCTCAACCTTGATAACCTCGGCGCCAAATTCAGAAAGAATTGTAGAGGCAAAAGGAGCGGCTACAAATGTAGCAATATCAAGAATGCGAACCCCTTCGAGCGGCAGCTGGGACGCGATTTTGGCCATATTACCAATCCAATTAAAAAATAATTAAATTTTATATAGTCGGACTGCCGGCAGCACCCAGGCATCCAAGCAGCCATATACCTTGAGCTGCAGCGCTTAACCCCAGAGCCTTGGGTCAGATGGGTAAATGCGTCCCGCATCATCGAACATTAGGCCGTCCTCACGGTCTTTTGCCAATAAAAGTGGCCCATCTAAATCTACAACGACTGCACCTTGGGCAACAAGAACGCCAGGTGCCATCGAAAGTGACGTCGCAAGCATGCATCCCACCATTACCTGCATACCGGCATCGAGGGCCTCCTGCCGTAGCTTCAACGCTTCCGTTAGACCCCCAGTCTTATCAAGCTTGATGTTAATTATATCATAACGGTCTAGAAGCCGTTCCAGGTCGGCACTGGTATGACATGATTCGTCGGCACAAAATGGCAACGGATGGTCGAGGTCAGCAAGCGCGGCGTCAGACGACGCCGGCAGAGGCTGCTCGACAAATTTGACTTTCAAGTCTTTCAACGATTTTGAAAAATGGACGACCATATCAACTTCCCAACCCTCGTTGGCATCAACTATGATCGACGTATTTGGCAGCACATCACGCACTGCTCGAACACGATCCAAATCTCCTTCACCGGTCAGTTTCATTTTGATCAATGGGCGATGCGCATTCTTGGCCGCCGCTACAGCCATTTCTGCAGGAGACGCGACGCTCAGGGTATAAGCCGTTGTCACAGGCTCTGGAGCGGGTAGATCTGCCAATTCCCAAACTCGCTTCCCCTCAAGCTTCGCCTCGAGATCCCAAAACGCACAATCGAGAGCATTGCGTGCCGCCCCCGCCTTCATCGCGCTCTGCAAGGCACTTCGGTCGATTACGCCTGCTTCGACCGCATCTCGTATTCTTGCAATTTCAGAGATGGCGCTCTCTTGCGTCTCGTCATACCGCGGATTGGGCTGACCTTCACCCCAACCCTTGATGCCATCCTGCTCAAGTGTACAGACAATGACCGGGGTTTCAGTACGGCTGCCACGCGAAATGGTAAAAACTTCGCGCAGCGGCCAGGTCTCCGGATAAACTTCTAGCTTCGGCATAACCTAAAGCGCATCAATCAGAACGCCCACCCCGTGCTTCACGGGATCGACCGTCGGAAGGCCTGTTTCATCATGGGCCCGCCGCAACTCCGCGTCCGCTTCCGCGTCAGTGAGTTTCGAAGTGTTGATAGCGCAACCGATACAGCGCACGTCTGGATTGGTCACCCGCGCTGCGGACAACGTTGCCTCAATCACTTCGGAAAGACTTCGGACCGGTATCGCCGGTGTACCGCGCATATGCAGACGGCCAGGGTCATGGCAAACGACAAGCGCGTCAGGTTGCGAACCATGGATTAAACCAAGCGTGACCCCGGCGTAACCTGCATGGAAGATCGAGCCCTGGCCTTCCACCAAATCCCAATGATCGGGATCATTATCAGGGCAGAGCCATTCGACTGATCCTGAAATGAAATCCGAAATGACTGCATCAATGGCAACACCACTACCGACGATGAAAATTCCAGTTTGCCCCGTCGCGCGAAAATCCGCCTTCATACCGCGCGATCTCATTTCCTTCTCAAGGGTAAGGGCAGTAAACATTTTGCCGCATGACGTGTCGGTACCAACAGTGAGTAAACGTTTGCCCGAACGCTTGTGGCCGCGGCCAATGTCGAAGGTCTGATGTGTGTGACGCACGTCGAACAATTGACGGCCTGCCGCCGCCGCCTTTTCAGAAAGTCCGGGTACGGCATCCAGCTTGGCGTGCATGCCACTCGCGATGTCCATCCCATTGTCAATGGCGGCATGCATCGTTTCAACCCACGTATCCGCAAAGAAGCCACCCTGATTGGTAACGCCCACGATCAGCGTCTTGACACCCGCCGCCTTCGCTTCCGGTACTGTCATGTCTGGCAAGCCAAGGTCTGCCTTGCAGCCTTCAAGCCTTAGTTGTCCAAGGCACCATTCTGGCCGCCAATGGGTTACGCCGCTGGCCGTCTTGGCGGCAAGCTGATCAGGCACATCACCAATGAACATCAAATAAGGATGCTTGATTTCCATCATCTATTGCTCCTCGCCTTGGCTTTTCGTTTTGAACCGGATTTTCCAAGCCTATTAAACGCGTCATATAAGATCGACAATGCTCGGTCCACCTCCTCCGGCGTGCTAGTCATTGGCGGCACCAGCCGTATCACGTTCTTGAGATCACGCACGCCGCGCACTTGGAAGATCAATCCCTTGTCCAGAGCATGGTCATAAATTTTCTGGGTCTCATAATTCGCCGGCTCCTTATTGACCCGATCTTTGACTAACTCAACTCCGATGAGTACACCGCGACCGCGAATATCACCGATCCATTCAAATTCTTTAGCCATCTTTCGAAATGCAGTCTTGAATAGGCGCTCGATCCGAGCTGCTTTGCCCGGCATATCCTCCTCGACAACGATATCAAGACTTTCCTCACCTGCAGCGCAAAGTAGAGGATCGGTCGCGTGGCTGCGGGTTGCAAAGTAACCGCGCCCTACGGCCCGTTTCGCCACATCGGCAGTCGTGCAAACGGCGCTGATTGGCAGACCACCTCCGAAATGTTTCGAAATCGCGATGATATCTGGCTTCAAGCCCTTCTCATGTTGAAACCCAAAGAGCTTGCCGGTTTTCCCAAGCCCAGTCTGCGCCTCATCCATTATGAGGGCCATACCGCGTTTTTTGCATTCCTTTTTCACACGTAAAAAATAACCTTCTGGTGGGACGATAATTCCGCCAGCTGACAAAACCGGCTCGGAGATAAACCCCGCTGGCGAGGCGGTGAAATTGGCGTCGGCCAGCTCCATACTGGCCGAAAGACACTGCAACTCGCATTTAGGAAATTTCAAATTCAACGGACATCGGTAGCAGTAAGGAGTGAGCACTGATCCGGTATGAGGAGCCACGGCCGCGTGTTTGCGACGATCCCAATTGAAGGACACGGAGCGTGTCACGTAGCTGGTGGACCCATGCAAACCGGCATGCAATCCAATGATATCAAGGCCCCCTGTGGACTTCCTTGCGAGGTCAATCGAAGCCTCAATTGAATCGCTGCCCGAAACCAGAAATACGGATTTCTCGAGAGGAGACGGCAACAGCTTTCCAAGTTTTTCGTGCAGTCGTAACCGCGGCACGTTCAACATAGTGTTGCTCGCGTGGAGTAGCGTTTCCATAGTCTCACGAATACGCCTCACCATCCGCGGATGCTGATGACCAAGTGCAGCGCCCATTTGACCGGATTGAAAGTCGAGATACTTCTTGCCGTTGGTATCCCAGACGGTTTGACCCTCGCTACGCGCAATCACCGGTCGGTGTTCGAGACCTCCCATATAAGATGTTTCTTCCGTTGGAAACATATACTTCCCAACGATACGCTTAATGTGCCCTTTATCCATGTCAAGCCGCTCCCTTGCATTTCATATAAAGAAATGGCGCGACGGTACACGCGAAAAAGCGGTTCAATGATATTTCAACATTCACGATTACGCACCAGAAACAGGGATTTCCTCGAGCAAGTAATCTTAGAACAACGGTATTTTCGATTAATCCGACTCGTTTCGAAAGGACACAGCATGACAGGCCGCTGTCCGCCTATTATGAAAAACCTTATTAATCCGGCGCAGTTTTTTTGTGGCTTAGGATTAAATCTCTGCAACGATCGCGCTAAAGCATGACCCGAGCTCACCCACACCACTTAGTCTACCGACCTCAAGAAACCCTGGCTGTTTAAAAACCATCTATAGGTTTCGGCCAGTCCGTCGCGAAGTGCTATTTTGGGAGACCATCCAAGTGCCCGAAGGCGTCCGACTTCAAGCATCTTGCGCGGCGTGCCGTCTGGTTTCGAGGTGTCAAAATTCACAGTACCTTCAAAGCCAACTACGTCCCGCACGATTTCAACGAGTTCACTAATCGTAACGTCGTGTCCAACTCCAACATTGATGGTTAACGCCTCGCTATAATTATGCATGAGAAAGACCGCTGCATCGGCGAGATCGTCCACGTGTAGAAACTCCCGGCGCGGTGCACCGGTTCCCCAAACAATCATCGACGGCGCACTCGTCAACTTCGCTTCATGCGCCTTGCGCATCAATGCGGGAATGACGTGGCTAGCTTCAAGATCAAAGTTATCGCCGGGTCCGTACAAATTGGTAGGCATCAGCGATATTGCATCAAAACCGTATTGTCGGCGATAGTTCTCACAAAGTTTCAAACCGGCAATCTTAGCAATCGAGTAAGGTTCGTTGGTCGGCTCCAACGCCCCACTCAACAACGCCGTCTCCGAAATAGGTTGCGGCGACATCCTTGGATAAATGCAGGACGAACCGAGAAAAAGCAGCTTTTCCACTCCCGCCTTCCAGGACGCATCAATGACATTCGCCGCGATCATCATATTCTGATAGATAAACTCGGCGCGTTGCGTATCGTTGGCATGGATACCGCCCACCTTGGCCGCTGCAAGAAATACATACTCCGGCTTTTCGGTATTAAAAAATGCCTCGACTTCGGATTGCCGTGTCAGATCAAGATCTGAGCGTGATCGCTCAATCAAGTTGCGATAGCCCGCTGCGCGCAAGTTTCGGGTGATTGCAGCGCCAACCAGACCTCTGTGACCAGCTACGAAAATCCGAGAATCATTTTGCATCTCAGCCAACAGCAATACCTTCCAGCGAAATTTTATGACCGGCGTCAACCAGTGTTTTCTCGCGTCGAGCCAACTCCAGATCGTATTCAACCATCATCGCTACCAACTCATCGAAGCCGACCTTAGGCCTCCAGTCCAGTATCTCGCGCGTACGCGACGGGTCGCCAAGCAAAACATCTACTTCTGTTGGACGTAAATAACGCTCATCGACGCTCACGAATTCTTGCCAATCCAAGTCCACCTTCTCAAAGGCAGTGGTTAGGAAGTCTTTGACAGAATATGTCTCGCCCGTGGCAACCACAAAATCTCCAGGCTCGTCATGCTGTAGCATGAGCCACATCGCTTCGGCGTAGTCGCCAGCGAAACCCCAATCGCGCTTTGCATCAAGGTTACCTAGATAAAGCCTGTCCTGCAGACCATAACGAATTCGACCCAAAGCGCGGGTAATTTTACGGGTTACAAATGTCTCACCACGGCGAGGGCTCTCATGATTAAAGAGAATGCCATTCGCCACAAACATGTCGTAGGCCTCGCGATAGTTCGCAGCATACCAGTAACCCGCCACTTTGCCGACAGCATAGGGACTCCGGGGCTCAAAAGGCGTTTTATCACTCTGCGGTGCCGGCGCCGAACCAAACATTTCCGACGATCCCGCTTGATAAAAGCGCACCGGGTCATCGGCCATGGTTATATACTCGCGGGTTGCTTCCAAAAGCCGCAGCGTTCCCGTCGCTACAATGTCGGCGGTATACTCGGGCTGGTCGAATGACACGCGAACATGGCTCTGAGCTGCAAGGTTATAGATCTCATGAGGCCTAACCTTGGCCAGGATGTGGCGCAGACCCGATGCGTCCGAAAGATCGCCATAGTGAAGAAATAACCGTGTGTCGGGATGATGCGGATCGGTATAGAGATGATCGATCCGCGCAGTGTTGAATGTGCTTGCCCGCCGGATCACCCCGTGCACCTCGTAATCCTTCCCAAGGAGCAGCTCCGCAAGATACGACCCGTCCTGACCCGTAATTCCCGTTATCAACGCGCGTTTAATTGAATTCATATTGTTCTTTTCTTTGGCCACGTATTCAATTCAGAAACCTAAAGGTCCGCTTGCTCTGCGTCACGCGAACGATCGCGTGCTTCAATCCTTCCTGTCATTGGCAGAAGCAGGCAGCGGTGTGAGATCCCCCACCCGACGATCGGAATTTGCGAACCAAAGCATGCCACCTATTAGGCCGATAATAACCATTGAAAATCCATAGATTAGAGACAGGCTAGTTGAGCCATCTGTCGTTACGCCTAATAAACCCATTGCCGCGACCATCACCGCCTCTCGTACGCCCCATCCTGCAATCGAGATAGGAACGGCAGACAGCAGCATCACACCGGGAATCAGTACGAGACAGTCGACGAAAGTAATTGCCAGGTTCAAGTCTCTTGCAAGAATAAAAATAGCCAAGACCATCATTAGATGGCCAACTACAGAAATTCCGAAAACCGGAAGGGCGACGTCGGCGCGGCGAAACAATTCTACAACACCGTCTGAAAGACCTATCAAACCTCGGATCACACGCCATTTCACCCAATCTGCCGGCAATCGACGACACAGAATTAATAGCGAAACACCGATAACTCCGGCGACAATGATGACCGCGAACGCCGAGCGGGCTGATATATCGTCTACGCGCGCGTAGAGCCATGGTTGTGTAAGCGCCACTATCGCCAACAATCCAAACAATCCGGCAATACGATCCAGCAATACTCCCTTGACGCCTGCGGCAACAGGTAAGCCGGCCTTTACGGCTCGGTACATTCGCACGCCGTCACCGCCGACAGTCGACGGCAAGGCCTGATTGAAGAATAATCCCTCGAAGAAAAACCGAAGCGCTACCCGATATGGCAAAGCTTGCCCGAAAAGCCGCATTATCACGATCCAACGTTGTGCGGCAATCACGTTTTGGCCAGCAAGTAAAGCTATCGCGGCACCAACTTTCAAGGGTGAAATATCCGCCAGTCGCTCACCAAGAGCTGATAGGTCTTGACCGCGCAAGACAAACCATATCAGCCCAACCGTAACCGCCGCCTTTATCAAAAATAATATCGTCTTGCTCAAGAGTTTTACTGCCTCGAATGCTACGAAAGCGAGATCCGCCACGCCATATTCATTCGCCGAACGTCTGGCAATTGCAATTGCGCAGTTTATACGAAGATATCCAGCAAAAGTCCCGGGCCTTGCCTATCACCGGAAGGCTCGGTCGCCTGAACGTGTTTTACCGCATCACTGATCAAATTCGCCGTCGCACTCTCATTCTGCAATGTTAATTTCAGCGCCAGGAGCGAACTATCAAAGCTCGATGCAACGACAGGAACGGCAGCTAGGGAATCGATCGCCATGGCGTAACACGCTTCTTTAGCTTGGATTCACTATCGGTATTATAGCACGATGAGGAAAGCGAGGCAAAACATCCCCCTCGCTACTTAACATCCGCGGCAACACGCATGCTCACGATCTTATCGGGCACATCGACCGAACCTGTCCGGTTATGGCCCTTACGAATGTTATCGACAAATTCCATTCCGGATATAACCTGACCCCAGATCGTGTATTGATTGTCGAGCCAAGGCGCATCTTTGTAAACGATGAAGAACTGGCTGTTGGCACTATCGGGGCTCCTAGATCGTGCCATCGACGTGACGCCTCGGACGTGCTTCTCCGCACTGAACTCAGCTTTCAGATCAGGTAAGTCAGAGCCGCCGGTCCCTGTACCAGTCGGATCACCCGTCTGGGCCATGAAGCCCGCAATAACCCGATGAAATACAATCCCATCATAAAACCCTGCGCGCGCAAGTTGTTTAATCCGAGCCACGTGTTTGGGAGCCAAGTCGGCCCTCAATTCAATTACGACACGGCCGTCCTTTAGTTCCAGATAAATCGTGTTTTCGAGATCAGCCGCATTAGCTTCAACTGTCGCTACCGCCCCAATTCCCAAGGCGGCCATCATGGCCGCAATCGTTCTAAAAACTTTCATATGTTTTCCTTTTTTTATCGCAACGCAGCAGCGATATTGCCGCCGTCCACGGTAATAACGAGACCGGTGCTTTTTTCCGCACAGGCCAGGTTAACGAAGGCGTCCGCGACATCTTCCGCTGTCACCTCGCGGCGCAGCAGATTACCTCTCATGTAATCCTCCTCGCTGACCCCTCGCGCCTCGGCCCGACTCTTCACCATCGAATCGGTTAGCAGCCCACTTTTGATGCGATCGGCATTCACTGCATTCGAACGAATCCCCTCGCATCCGAACTCTACAGCGTATTGCCGCATTAACGCTATGGTCGCGGCCTTTGGTAATCCATAAGGCCCGAAACCCGGACCCGGATTGATCGCCTGTTTTGATGTATTGAACAACAGAACTCCACCGGTACCTTGCTGTCGCATTATGCTTACTGCCCGACTAGCGACGCGCTGATGGGCGAAGAAATTGAGCTCGAAGCTATCGCGCAAAACCTTGTCGTCCACAACGTCCATTCTTCCTTGCCAAGCTGCACCAGCATTGGAAACCAGTATATCGAAGCCACCAAAAGTCTCCGACACTTCACCAAAGGCCGTGTCAACAGACTTTGGATCGGTAACATCCGCCACCACCGGGAACCCACCAATCGCCGCTGCGGCCTCCGAGACCGAAGCAGCGTCCACGTCCAACAAGGCAACATCGGCACCTTGAACTCGAAAAGCTTTAGCGATTGCCCTGCCAATGGTGCCTCCGCCGCCCGTTACCACTGCAATTTGCCGCGCCAACGGTTTTTCCTGTCCCTTACCGAGTTTAGCTTGTTCGAGCGACCAATATTCGATCTCGAACTGATCATATTTTGATATACTCTCGAAACGGCCAACCAATTCGGCGGCGCTTGTCACCTCTACAGTTGTCTCAGCGAGGTCGGCAGCAATTTCCGCCGATTTCGAATCATTACCTAGACCAAATAAACCAACACCGGGCACAAGGATCACACGTGGAGAATCGTCGAGCCGAATTTTTTTAATCTGCGATTTTGCATTATTTACATTAAAATAGTCGCGATATCCTCGCCGGAAGTCTTTTATCGCTGCGGCTGCTGCGAGACGAAATCCATCCGGGTCAGCGGCATTGGGAACGGGAATGATGAGTGGCACCGGCTTAATTCGGATCGAGTGATCTGGCGTTACATTCCCATCCTGGCTGAAACGTCCCAAATCACGCGCCGAGACGTATTGCCGAATCTTGGCATTAGTCCTGAACGTCAGGACAAACCGCTTCCCCTCATCAGCCTCCGGAAGCGCACATAAACCGCGCAAAATCGGAGCTATCTCTTCAGGCTTCATCAATTTCTTCGGCAGGCGGACCTGGGCGATGCTTTTGCTTTTTGCCATAGCAATCCGTCGTTCAGCTAAGGTTACCAGACGGATCATGCGGTCATAAGCCTCTTTAGCCGTTCCACCAAAGCTAAAAACCCCATGCTTCAGCAAGATGAGACCTTCACAATCGGGATGCGCCGCCTGCACCTCCATCGCCTCCTTGGCAAGAGCGAAACCCGGCATGATATACGGAACAAGCGCGGCTTTGCTGCCATAAAGCTGGCTGCAAATTGCTTCTCCATCCGGCTGGTCGGTCAGCGCCAAAACGGCATTCGAGTGAGTATGGTCGATGAATTTATGCGGCAGGAAAGCATGCAACAAAGTCTCAACCGAAGGGTTCGGGGAAGCTGAATCTAGGAGATTACCGCGCTGCACATTGACCATATCTTCGTCGCTCAAGACATCCAGTGCAGCCAGTTCGCGCAGCGGGTCGAGGCGCACTGCCGGAAGACCCGGCGGCTCTATATCGCCCATATCCCAGCCACTGCCTTTGACGCAAAGCACATCCAGCTCTCGACCGGAAATATCCTTCATTCGTGTTTTGACCGAAGTGTTGCCACCGCCGTGAATTACCAGCCTGGGATTTCCGCCAAGCAATCGTGTGGTATACACCCTCAGCGCAACGTCCCGGTTGATGCCTTGCCTAGCATAACGCCGTACGGCGGCGGTCGCATCACGATCGGACCACAGGTTCTTCATTCGTCTTGTCCTGTCTTATCCTTTGAACGATTGATAAGAGGAAATGTCATAAAATTCCATCGCTTTATGCGCCACTTCTGGCCCTACGCTAACATAAATGGAACAATTTTCTCGGAGACCTGAGATTGTTTCGCGGCATTGTTCCTGCAGCACGCTTTCCAATCCGGAAGAAGAAATGCAAAACTTTGATTTGGAATGCACCATGTTCAAACCAAGCCTTTCAGAGATGCATCCAGATCCAGCGTTTTCATTTCTTCCAAAACGAATAAGCATAAGAGTAGACAGCCTAACCGAATTTCTGCCCCTTGTGGGTAAGTGCTCGACTGCTATGCGTTGCCGCGGAGGCACCCAACGGCAGGACTTGAGTAATGGACTGATGTTTCAAGGTATCTCTTAAAGTTAACATTTGCGGAAGGATGATCGCACTCATGTCCCATCATTTTGGAGTTCTAATTCCTTCGACAAATACTACAGTGGAGGTCGAGTTCACACGCCTATTACCTGATTCACTGCAGTTCCATGTGGCGCGTCTTGGCAAAGGTGGTGACACAGCATTCTCCCCCAGTCTCGACGCCGATATCGCTTATCAATCGGAAATGCTCGGCAACGCTAAGGTGGAGGTCATCTCGCTCATCCAAACCTCGGCGAGCCTTTTCGAGGAAGGATACGACAACCGAATCAAATCGCTTATTCGCGAGGGCGCCGGCGTGCCGGCCGAAACATCTGCCGAAGCGATGGGCGATGCTATCAAGGCCTTGGGCATTCAGCGCATTGCTCTCGTTTCTCCCTACTCTCAAGAAGTGATTCAACTTGCGAGGGTATATTACGAGGCAAGGGCGGGCCTCACCGTCGTCGGAATGGAAGGGTTTGGAGCAACGGACGCCTACGCAATAGGCGCGCTGGAAGAGCGGCATGCCCTCAACGCGTTCGACCGGGTCAACACGCGGGAAGTTGAGGCACTGGTCTTACCTGGCGGAAATTTTCCAAGCATGCACTTTATTGCGGGCTGGGAAGCTCAGTTTGGCAAACCGGTAATCACCACCAACCAAGTTGTCCTTTGGTCGGTAATGCGCGCTATGGGTGTGAAGGAACCAATCCAAGGATTAGGGCGTCTCTTGGAAGAGTTGCCGATTTAATCTAATAAATTCGCTGCGCCTATATTAGCTGATTAGATCCAATGTCCAGTATTATCTCCCACTGTCTTCAACGATCAACTATACCATTGACTATCTAATTTCCCCGGAGCGGATTGAGATAGCGATACCATAATGATTATGAGATTGGATATCGGAATGAGCGGAAACCAATATCAAAATTAAAAGCTCACCTTCATTATTTTCCCGATGCGGGTATCCCTCAAAAGAACTGCCATTTTCTGGTTAACGTGTGGGCTATGCGCAACTCGTCGATAACAAAAACTCCAGATCGATAGCGCGCGAAATGAAACGCGCTAACTCGCCAGGATTGCAATCGCCTAAATAAACTAGGGTTGTATAATGGGCGAGTATAAATCCTTTTTTACAAGCTTTTTCGGCTCATTTTTGATTTTATGGATTAAGCCTTTTCTATTCCTTGACTCACCCGTTCTGGAAATAGTGAATGCAAGCCCTCTCGAGATGCTTCAGCAACTCCTCGTTCAGTAACGAGACCTGTTATCAGTCGGCCGGGTGTCACATCGAATGCCGGATTCGCCGCCATCGAACCGTCCGGCACAATTCTGATCGTCTCAATTTTACCAGCGACCGTCAGACCTTTTATTTCAGTCACTTCCGCGCTGTCCCGCTCCTCAATTGGAATTTCCGCAAGTCCGTCGTCGATCTCCCAATCAATCGTGGGCGACGGAAGCGCGACGTAGAAGGGGACGCCGTTATCATGAGCCGCAAGAGCTTTTAAATAAGTACCTATCTTGTTCGCGACATCGCCGGTCGCCGTCGTGCGGTCGGTACCAGTGATGCAGAGATCAACTTCGCCGTGCTGCATGAGATGCCCCCCGGCATTATCCGTGATCACAGTGTACGGAACACCGTGATGGCCGAGCTCCCAGGCGGTCAAACTAGCCCCCTGGTTACGCGGGCGCGTCTCGTCGACCCAAATGTGAACCGGCACTCCGGCGTCATGTGCTTGATAAATCGGCGAGGTAGCAGTACCCCAATCTACCGTTGCGAGCCAACCGGCATTGCAATGGGTCAGAATGTTAACCGGTTCGCCATTTCGTTTCGTCCTGGCTATATCCTCTATTAACGGTTTAGCGTGAGCACCAATAAGGCGGTTGATCTCGACGTCCTCGTCACAGATTTCAGCAGCACGCCGGTAGGCCGTCATCTCTCTTTCTCCGTCGTCAATTGGCAGCAGCAGTTCCCTCATTTCTGCAAGCGCCCAATGTAAATTGACTGCCGTCGGACGTGTCGACCTGAGATACCTTATGGAGCGTTCGAGGTTCTCCTTTGTCGGCGAGTGGTGCATCGCTAACGCCACGCCATAGGCCGCAGCCGCGCCGATCAACGGCGCGCCGCGCACGCGCATTGACTTGATTGCCTCCGCTACCTGGTCGACGGTTTCCAGATTCAGCACTTCAAACTCATGCGGCAATCTAGTCTGATCGATGATACGGACACTCCAACTATCGTCGGCTAGCCAGATCGTTCTGTAGATGGTCTCTTCTACTTTCATCTGGCTATCCAAGGACAGAAGCGAGGAAGCTCCTTATATAGACCGTCGATTAGGTTCGAAAGAAAGGAGAATTTGCGGTATTTCATGCCCCGGACCCTTTACAACTTCATGCTTCCGTTAGCAATTTTCATCGCTGCGACAATGTCCGTCTACGGTATCTTGGAACCGCGTCTTCGGGCCCATATTCATCATACTGCTATCAACCCTCGGTCCTAAAATTCCATTATAACTTAACGAAACGGCTTTCGAGGCCCCATAGCTGACGCCATGTTCCGGTTTTGCCTAGACTATCACTGGCGATACCTAAGTAGATTTTCACAGCACACGTTCCTACGTCATGCCACGCGGTGTGGTGGGTTCATCCCTAATTAAATTGTCAGACGATAATCTACTGAAGACCGGAAAATGCATTTTGATATAGGTTCTAGCCACGATCACGCTGCGAGACGCAAATAAACAGGGTTCCTAAAACCGCAAACGACCGTCTGTCGGCCAACAGAAAAGAACACTCGGACGGAATTTTGACGGTCGTTGGTAAAAACAATTGTTGCTCCTCATTAAGGAAAGATGAATAGCAAACTGGGATACCGAAGATCACCGACATAAAGCCTAATGATCCAGCGCACAATCGAGCTTAAACCTTTCCCTCGAACTTCAGCGTTTTATACAGCTCTTTTTTGCGCAACCAATCTTGCTCGTCCTCGCCAGCCTTCCAAGGGCGCGCCTCCGTAAAGACGAGTTCTTTCCAATCATTTCCTTCGCTCCAAACGAAGGGTGCCTCGACGGTCGTCCTCGGCATATCCGCCGTCTCCAGCAGCTGGAATGATAGTTCGAGGATCTCGCGCTGCTGGGCAACGTTGAACGGTTCGCCACACGGACTGCCGAGCGGAAAGTCTACATGCAACATACGAGCAACGCCACAACGCTCAACGATGTCACGGGCCGCCGCCATTACTACAGTCGGAACGCCATTCGCTTCGAGATATCGGGAGACCAGACCCACGGTCTGGTGACAGACGGGTCACACAGGAACCATCAAAGCGACGTCGGCTCCATCCTGCCTCAGCCTTTTTAGGACTTCGGGCGCGTCTCGTTCGATCGTGCGGCGCTGGCTATAGGCGTTGTATACGCCGATAAATCGCTCGGTGAGGCCGGCGATCCGGCCCTCTTCCACAGCTTCATGAAGGCGCGCAGATGGAAAGTAAGCATTGACGTCATCAAGCGTCGTCGCGTGTTTGTCGTAACTGTGCGAGACACTGAACAATCGGTCTTCCAATGTGTCGGACGGGATTGAATAGACGCCACCTACATTGCCCATCTGGTTTTCGTCCTCAGTCAGGTCGAGGCCCTTGACTTCAACCTCACCAGTCGAAACTAGCGCCACACGACTTTCCGCGAGTGGTTTGCTGAGTGGCATAAAGGGGGCGTCATCAAAATGAGCCCAATTATAGGGCTTTTCGTACCCCTGACTAAGGTAGTATTCCCGCGTCTTATCGATATAACGAACATACGTCATGACTATTCCATTCCTTTTGGCGACCCCACATCTTATATAAAAGATAACATTAGATTCTTTCGAGGCGATCGTCTCCGTCGCTGCGGTAAATTTGTACTCCAAAGATGCAAGGACGTATTAAATAGTCAAAACCGTACCGCCGCTATAACGGTAAAAAACGGAGTGTCATCGGTCAAACACAAACCCATTGCGGGTGGGGTCAACAACTTGATCTCCAGGGCAGTGTTATTGTTTAGGCGAATTAACTTCAGTGTTTTCCCAGCAAATCACTGATCCATCCAGCGGCCATTATTTAGATCGGCCGCCGCGTTGCTGGTTTCCGAGCAAGCAGCCTCTTCCAATGCGGTGTACCATCGTAGTTACCCTCTCGCTGGCCATGACCTTGATGAATGGGAATTGCCGGTACATCCGTCACGTCAAGAGGTACGTCCAGGCTGAAATGTTCCGTCCTTGGCAGAAGGCAGGCGTTGTCGTCGCACGCTTGATAGCGAACAATCACGTCGACAGTTACGGAATGCCGTTCGAGAGGAGCTACTTCCGTGGCGAGTTCGCTCACCGCATATACCGGCACGCGGATTTCCAGTTTACCGGTCCAGACCTGCAAGCGGTGTCCTGTCCCGCCTAGCACCAAGGTCTCGGTGGGCGGCACTTTAACCGCCTCCACCATCAAACCTGGAGGGCCCTCGACCTTAACTTCAGTCGCGACCATCCCCTCCGGTACAGGCTCCCCGTATATATGGAGTCCCTTAGGTATTTCAAAACGCACTATGATTTCGCGCACCATGCCTTGGCGCAGGTCACCTTTACCGCCATGGAGTGAGACGGAAAGGTTAATCCCGTCTTTGCCGCCTGTCGCTGCCGGTGCCCAGTCGTCAACGCATACCTCTCCTGCGGCGGCCGATATCAATAGTTCGGCACTATCTCTCTTCTTGTATGTCGCGTGGAAAAACTTAGCAACGACCTTTCCGTCCTCGTCCGTCACATAAACTCCGGGATACGGAATTCCGTAGAAAAAACCGTCTTCCACAGTGACTTGGTCATTCAAAATTCCATACGCTTGAATGACCTTGGAATTGATATCCGAAAGTAGTGTAAAAGGTATGTTCTGTTTCTCGGCAAACTCAGCCAGCACTTCGCGATCGTCGTAGGAAATTGCATAGACCTTAATCCCAGCCGCTTCGAACTTATCATATGCGTCGCGCAGCTCCCCGAGCTGCGTCCAGCACGGCGGTCACCAGACAGCAGAACGGTAAAATACAACGGCTGCCTTCGACAAACCGCGGTCGATATGAAAATCTACGAGGCGACCGGCGGAGTCCGGGAGCAGGAAATTGGGTAATTGTTCCCCTATCTCTGGACCGGTCTGATGCCATTCTGGCAGGCTTGAACGGATCGGGTGACCCAGCTCTACCGGCGCGTCGAACCCAAACTCATCCCTGTTCATTGTCATTGACACTCCTCCGTATCACCTTCAAACATCGATAAATAAGTCATCACGATCTCTCAAAGTTTCGCTTTAGCTCGAAATCAGTTATGCGGCGGTCGTATTCCGATTGCTCCCAACGCGCCGCATGCAGATAGTGCTCCACCACATCCTCACCAAACGCCATCCTCATTGGTTCGGACAATTCGAGCGCAATGATCGCTTCGCGGAGGGTAAGCGGGACATCCACCGCATCAGCCTGTTCGTAAATATTACCCATAGCCTCCCCCATTGGAGAGAGCCCCTTCTCAATACCGTACAATCCTGCTGCGACGGTAGCCGCAAATGCGAGATAGGGGTTTACATCGGCGCCCGGTAAGCGGTTCTCAACCCGCAATCCGGCACTGCTACCGATGACACGAAAACCTGCGGTCCTATTATCTCGGCTCCAAACCGTCTTCGTTGGCGCGAAGGATCCCGACTGAAAACGCTTGTAGGAGTTTATGTAGGGTGCCAAGAACAGCGTCATATCACGCGCCAGAGCGACCTGACCGGCAAGATAATTTTGAAAAGTTTCAGACCAATCATTGGCGTCGTTTGTACCTGGAAATGCAGGTGTACCATCCTCAAGTCGCCACAATGAAGAATGGATATGGCAACTGTTGCCGGCTAAGTCTTCCCGCCATTTCGCCATGAAGGTAACAGACTTACCGCGCTGCCAGGCCATTTCTTTTAGGCCATTCTTGTAGATGCTGTGGCGATCCGCCATCTGCAAAGCTTCAGCGTAGCGGAGATTGATTTCCTCTTGGCCCGGTCCCCACTCTCCCTTGGAAAACTCGACCGGCACACCCGCTCCCTCCATGCCGTTGCGCACGGCGCGAATCAGGTCTTCCTCCTTAGTGGTCTGAAAGATGTGATAGTCCTCAATATATTCACCGGCCGTCTTGAGATTTTCGTATCGCTTCGCTACCACTTCCTCGTATGTCTCATCGAATAAATAGAACTCCAATTCAGAGCCCATTTTCACTGTGAACCCGGCCGCATTCGCGCGTGCCAATTGGCGTTTTAAGATGCTGCGTGGCGCATGTGGTAAGTCATCACCACAATGGTCAACACAATCTCCAATAACGAGCGCCGTCCCTTCGAGCCATGGAATTCGACGAAGGGTCTTCGGGTCCGGACGCACTGCGAAGTCCCCGTACCCCCTATCCCAAGAGGCAGCCTTGAAACCCGGCACCGGCTCCATTTCCATATCGACCGCAAGTAGGTAGTCGCAGACATGCATCTCACGCTGCACCTCTTCGATATAAAAACGGCCGGTAACCCGCTTACCAACTAGGCGACCCTGCATGTCAGGAAAACAAACGAGCACGGTGTCGATGTTTCCCTCGAAGATCAAGCGTTCCAATTCTTCACGGTCAAGAATACCAGTCATGGCTTTCCTTCCTAACTCAAGGCATCCTTGTAAACCGTAAACAAATTGTAATGACAGCTTTATATCTGACGATGGATTTAACAGAATGAGTGCTACCCATGTCTTAGCCATTGATCAAGGAACGACAAGCACACGCGCGATGGTATTTGACACCCAAAGCAACATTATCGCATCCGCCCAGCGCGAGCTGCCACAAATTTTCCCAAAACCCGGATGGGTCGAGCACGATCCGGAAATTATCTGGCGCGACTGCATCGAAGTGTGCCGAGAGGCGATCGCACGTTCAGGCGTTCCACTCACCTCGCTTGCAGGTATAGGCATCACCAATCAAAGGGAAACTACGATCCTATGGGATAAAACAAGCGGTGTACCGATTTACAATGCCATAGTCTGGCAAGATAGACGAACAACGCCGCTTTGCGAGCGACTTAAGTCGGAAGACGCGGAAAGCATAGTGACCGCAAAAACTGGCCTTTTGCTCGACCCCTACTTCTCGGCAACAAAAATTGCCTGGCTGCTCGACAACATAGAGGGCGCCCGCACCCGTGCCGAATCAGGCGACCTCGCGTTTGGTACCATCGACTGCTATCTCCTGTGGCGTCTAACCGCCGGCACTAGACATATGACTGACGCGACAAACGCCAGTCGAACACTGTTATTCAATATTCATCGTCAGGATTGGGACGACGAATTGTTAGAAGTTTTTGAAGTCCCACGCTCGGTCTTACCAGAGGTGGCAGATAACACGGCAATATTCGGTGAAACCGGGTCAATGCCTTTCGATAAAGCTGTGCCGATTTTAGGAATGGCTGGCGATCAGCAATCTGCTGCCATCGGCCAGGCATGCCTTTCGCCCGGCATGATTAAGAGCACATATGGCACCGGCTGCTTTGCACTCCTCAATACAGGCGATGAAATCGTACAATCATCTAATAAACTGCTTACCACTGTAGCCTACCGCGTCGACGGAAAGGCTCGTTTCGCCATAGAAGGCAGTATCTTTGTTGCCGGAGCCGCTATTCAATGGCTTCGTGACGGGCTCGGTATCATCGAAGACGCCGCTGAAACTGCTGCGCTGGCCGAGATGGCGGATCCAACAAGCTCAGTTTTCCTCGTGCCCGCCTTTACCGGCCTTGGTGCGCCTTATTGGGACAGCGGGGCGCGCGCGAATATCCAAGGTCTTACACGCGGCTCTGGTAAGGCGGAAATCGTCCGCGCAACGCTTGAATCGATCGGATTTCAGACCCGCGACTTATTTGAGGCCAGAGCTGCCGACGGCGCAACGTCGCCGACACCGTTGCGTGTCGACGGAGGACTTTCTAAAAACGACTGGGCCATGCAGTTCCTAGCCGATATTTTATCCATTCCGGTGGAACGACCAATTGTATCAGAAACTACTGCACTTGGGGCCGCCTATCTTGCCGGTTTACAGGCCGGTGTGTACGCGGACACAGATAAAATTGCGGCAATCTTGGGTAGAGAACGATTGTTTG